>PCXJ01000046.1:2233-8726 GCA_002787615.1 Alphaproteobacteria bacterium CG11_big_fil_rev_8_21_14_0_20_44_7 | reverse complement strand
CCTTCTACGGTTGATAAATCAACTGGCTTATTGGCAATTTCAATATTCGCTACTGACTGGCTTAATCTGGCAGCTAAAACGTCTGAATTTACATAGCCTTTTTCTGCGGCACGGTCAAAAACTTCTCCGGCAAGTACTTTTTCTTCCTCAGTTAATTTGCTGTTATCGGGTGCATTCAGAATGGTTAGCAACCTGTCTGTGTGGCCATTAGCAACATCTCTTAATTGCGCTTCGGAAATTGCATTTTCGCTGGCAAGAACTTGTAATAATGCAGCTTTGGTTGAGTTTCCGCCAACTTTGTCCACACCATTGCCCATCACGCCGGAAGTGCCGATATCAAGGCCGTTAGCAACCAGATTAAGCTGGATTTGCTCCCAATTGGTTTTTCTTGGATTATTTGATAATTCTGCGAAATCAACTTTGGAAACATCAATACTTTTACGAAAATCTTCATTGATTGCAGCGGAAATAGCTTCTGAGCTTTCTACATCAACTCCACGATTTTCCAGAGTTTTCAGATATGCTTCATAGCCTTTTTCTGTTGCTGCATCAAAAGTTCCGGTTGTCGGAACGCCAATTGCATGTTGCAGCATGTATGTATCAACTTTATTGCCTGCAAAAGCTGTTTTGACGGAATTCACATCGTTATATGTCGCGCCAAGATTAACTCCGCTTTTCTCAATATCTGCAACCAAGGCTTTCGCCGCGTTGGTTTGCTCTGAATTACCATTTTCAAGCACTGATTTCACCACTTCGGAAGTGATGTCTTTATCTGCTTGCCTCAATTCGGTAATAAAATTGGTATAAGCCATTTGCGCAAGCTTGGTCTCATTCGGGCTTATCTCAAGACCTGTGGTAGCATCGATAAGCCTGTGGATTGCCTGAACCTTGCTGGCATCGCCGTCAATTTCTGCGGCAACACTTTTCGCATCCAGATAATTTGTTGGCATATTGAATGTGGCAACTTCGCCTTTTGTGCGAATTTCAATTTCATCATCTTTAGCCAATTTTTGCGCTTTAACCGGCATATCAGCGATATAACCTCTTGCGCCGTTAGCTAATGCTTCTTTGGCATAATTGCTTAGACGCTCTGCATAGCTTGCAGGTTCGTCAAGGTTAGCATCAGGATTTGCGTTTCTGAAATCTGCTTCAATTTGTTGTAAAGCTTCGTTATAAGCCGCATTGGTTTTTGCGCCGACTTTGCCGTCAACACCATCTTGTAATAGCCCGCTTGTACCCAAATCTTTGCCCAAATAACCGACTAAGGCGGCTTGCAGGGATAGATTCTCTTCGTAACTGCCTTTTGGCGCGGTTAATTGGCGTGGTTCATCAACATATTGGTTTGATGCATCAAATTTGCCGCTTCTATTAGCGATTGTATTTAGATAGCTTTGCCCGTTAATTTGATAAGCGGTATATAAATCATCATATGCAGCTTTGGCATAATTATTTGCAGCGTCAAAGCTTGGTCGGTCTGTATTCACAGCAGCGCCACCAGTATATACACCACCGACAGCATTGCTGAATGATGTAGAAAGCTCCTTGTTATACATCCTATTTCCGCGCTTATCGAATACGGAAGCTTGATATTCACCATTTTTGATTTCGCGTAGCCTGTCCATTGCGGCAGGGTTTACGGTCACCAAAAATTCATTTAATTGCTCAGGAGTGAATTTTCTGGTGCTGCCATCGGTCATAGCAACCGGTTCGCCTTCAGGGTCATGCAATACGCCGTCATTTGCTCCGGTTTCCATAATCATTTTATGGAAGAGTATGGCTTGCGTATTTAAAAGCACATCAGGATTATCCTGTTTGAAGAATCTTTCACCGAAAGTTTCTTCAACATCTATAGGATTGCCCCATTCCTTGCGGAAGCCGACTTTCGCCATATATTCGGTGATTTCACCAACGCCGCGTTCTTTATCTTCAAAGATGTGGCTGAAGCCGATTGGCTCAATATATGCCTGCCAGCCGCGTGACTGATCGGCGCGGATGCCCCAAAGTTCCAAGCCAAGTGCGCCTTGCACCTGTTTCGGGATAAATCTATCTTCTTTGCCGCGATTTGTATATTCGTCACCAGTCAAGAAGCCTGTGCCGCGTAGATATACATCGCCGCCCATACGTTTTTTAGTAACATCCTGAATTTGCTCGGTAATATCAAGTTTCAGACGCGCATCGATATATTTCAATGTGTTGCGCATACCTTCAGTGCGGTCAATTTCAACATTGCCAACACCGGCAGTAACGGTTGCCATCAATCTTTGTTTGCCACCGGAAATCCAAGTTAGGTTTCCTTCAACTGCGTTGCCTTTCAAATCATCATAATTCTGGACACGGCTGGCAATTCCGCCTTTTAGGATTTGGCCTTTTTTGCCTTCAGCCTTATCTTCATCACTTTGGAATTCTTTTGCCCAATTAGCAAAAGCGCGTGCTTCATAATCGCTTTTAGTGTCAATCAGCCCTTCGATGCTTACTGATTTATATTTTTTATTATCATGCGTAACATTTTCAACTTTATATGAGTCATAAATACCCACGGCGGCTGATGTGCCTTCTTTGCGGCCACGGTCATTGAGGTCATCACGGCGCAGTGCGGTTAGGCCAGCTTCATTTCGTGATAAGGTTTTGCCTTCCAGATCAACATCCAGCTTACCAACGCTGCGATAGCCAACTTTGATGATATCAAGCGGTTGTGAAGGTGGAATTCCACGGAATACCCTTTCACGTGTGTCGCCACCGGCGCCAAGACGATGGAAGCCGCGAACAACGCCCGCGCCGCCATTATCCAGTCTTTTTAATAATGCAACTCCGGCAAAATCAGTGTCAGGATGGCCGACACCTTCTTTGAGAGTTTCAAATTGTTCAATATTTTTTGTGTGACCGTCAATTTTGAGAGCCGCTGCTGCCGCGCTATCCAGTCCGCGCTCATCGGTTTTATTGGCAGAACCACCAACTTCGGCAAGTCCGGCATAATCATCGCCGATTACTGTGCCGTCTAATCTGATATATGCGCCTCTATCCTTTGTTTCTTCCGGTGGAAGCTGCTCATCAGGGATGTAAACTCCTTTTGGCTCTTTGCCATAAACATATTTTCCAACTTCTTTTCCTGACGGTTCATAAACTTCTTTTCCACCAACAACATCTTTTCCAGTTACCACAGTTCCGGCATCTGTTTGTGCGCGCAGATATTCTGCATGCGGGGCAGGGTTTTCCCATGAGCGCAAATCAACGCCATATGTTTCTGCTTGTCTGGCCAATCTTGCCTTAACGCCGTCAATACCATCTTCATTTAAAACAAATTTGCCATCAACTTCTTTGAGGAGATTATATGATTCCATCCAGCGTCCAAAAGCTGCGCCGGTATTTTCATGCCAAACACCTTGTGCATTTGCTGCATCATTATCCAACTTTCCCGGATTTAGACCTTCTGTTGCCAATAATGTTTGTATGGCATTTTCGGTTGCACCCAAATCTTTGAAATTAATGAGTTTTGCTGCGTCTAGATGTTTGTCGGTCATGTTTTATCTCTTAAAATTGATAGTGAGGTTTGTTGCTCTTAATATTTATAAACTAAATTTACTTATAAATAGTTAATATAATTGCGGCGTCATGTAAAGTTAAACTTATGTTACAATCATAAATTGTCATCATGTATGTTCTGTGGGTTTGGTTGATTTAGCGTACGCGGATATTGAGCTCTTTAGGGCCAGCTGGTTTTTCAGCTTTTTCCACCTCTTTATCCGGCTCTTCATTTCCGGCGGCGGTTTCTAAACCTTCCAGCTCAGATGCGCTCATAACTGACCGCGAAGGTTTGATTCTGGTGACAATAGGCTCGCCGTTGGAGATTTTGGCGGCATAATGCTCCGCGCGCAGGTTGCTGTAATTTTTCAGGCTGGCAGCTTGTGCTCTTTTTTTAGCTATATATTGACTAACTGAAACTTCGGCATGAGCCTGCGGAACTCCTGCTATAGCTACAAAAAACGCCATAATGATAATAGATATTCTCATAGCCCCTTATATCATAAAATTTGCATTAAATCAATGGATAATTTAACTATTTATTAACTTTTCTCAATAATTATTAATTTGTTGGCAGTTATTGGCCATTTCCATTCCCGTTATCATTTGCGTTATGCACAGGGATGGCGTCAATCAACATTACCGGAGTTGCGTCCGACAATATTCCTGCGAATATATCGTCCAGAGCTTTGCCCAGCGAGTTGGCACCGGTTGGCGTAACATTCTCAAAATATTCATCAGCACACTCTCTGAAGCGGTTTCTGCCAACTCCATCTTCGCCACCAGGGGTGAATTCATAAGTAATCATATGAATTTTTATGTCATCTTCTTTAATACGGTTGCAGACATCAAGATATTGATTAATTGAAAGGCGCTCTACCGGAGCATAAGCGTCGCAAGCGTTATAGAAGCCTTTCCCTTCGCCCGGATCCTCGTTGATATGGCTTTCTGGCGCTTCATGCCCGTCATTATCATAACCATCAGCAATCAGGATAATATGTTTGAAGTTCTCATTGCTTGGCAAATCAGCATCAGTGCGGCTTTTGAGAGATATCCCGCCCTTGTTCTTACAGCCGCTCGTACCAACTACGGCAGCAGGCTGGTCGCAATAGGATTCATGCAGGGAAGCAATGTCCCATTTGTCTTTCCAGTCATTATTTAATAAGAACCATGCCCACATCAAGCCATGGATACTGGAGGTTTTTGAAAAGCGCGAGAAACCCTGTGCGCCATTCAGGCGGCGTTGATAATTGCGGACTCTGTCCTGATTCAGACTTTTATTTTCATCATATAAATAATAATCTGCGCCGAATCTTTCTATTACTTGCTTTAATACGGTAACTTCACTTGTCAGCGGTTGGACAGGGAAGGATTCATGAATTTCAATTTCCTTCTTACCGTTTATATATTCCGTACCACTGCTTTTGAGCCTTGTGCCTTGTGGAGTTTGGACTAAGCCATCAGCACGGCTTAAGCCCTGCTTGTTTTTCTCCAGAATTTCTGAACGCTGATCCAATGCCGAAACAATATTTCCAGCATAGCATCTCAGCCTTATATAGCTATTATCGCTTTTGTGATTTGCAAAAGCATCGCTGCTGAACAGTATTGGAGTTGTATTTACATTTAGAAGATAATTTGTCACATCGCGATAGCTGGAGAAGTTGTAATTCGCTGTATTGCTTGAGTGTAGGATGTCATTTAAATCTTTGCTACCCATAATTGCCGGGATGCGGTTCAGGGCATAAGTGAAATCATCTGTGCGGAAATCCGGGCGTAATGTTGAGCCACTATAAAATTCATAGCTAGGCGTTGAGTATAAAGGTGAGAAGAAGCTCACGCAATAATTATTCAAGGCAGCGCCGTTATAATCCAGAATTGCTTCCATTTTATAGTCGGATAATTGGCTGCTTTTCCAATTAGGCTGTGAGGTGCTTTGATTTACTATGTTATCGCTGTAAGGATAAAGATTGACTAATCCGGCATAAGGAACGATTCCGGCATAAGATGTGGAGTCAGTCTCTGTGCCAAAATAAGTATCAAAGATATCATCCATTGTATCTATTAGGCGCGCTGCTTTTGTGCCGGTATAGCTTGGGCAGCTATTTGTGCTGTAAGTAGCCTTATTGTTCAGGTTACAGGCGGAGTTTACGCTAGTAAGGTTGGGGTTAAAGCTGGTGCTTGGCTGTTCCCTAGGCTCACATTTCTGATTCGAGCCGGAATAGAACATTGATTCGGTGAAATCGAGCGCGAAGGCGACTTCGGTTTTTTCCAGCTTGCCTAGCTCAAAAGCGGCGGTAGAAAGCGTGCAAACCTTGGTTTCATCAGTGATTTGTGCGCCCTCGGCATTTGGCGTGTCTAGAAATGAGCAGGCATAAACGCTAACATGATAGCGGGTTTTCTCTCTTTTCGCCGGAGTTTCGCCATAGCCGACCTTGAAGCTCAAATCATCCAGCTTAAAATTATGATGGTCGCGCTCAAGATTGCTTATCATCACGGCGCGCGCATAATCTCTGAATTGACTATCAGTCGGCTTCCACGCAAAAGGATTGGCAGTATTATGCGGGTCTTTATTCTCCAGCTTCATATCCAGCCACCATTCAGCAGTGGCAAGAGCTGCGGCATCAGTTGCACCGTAATTTTTCCCGTGACTGCTTTGTGTGCGTCCCATATCCACGCTGAGCGCCAATACGGCGAGTAATATTCCGGCCAGGCTAAGCGCGATTATGATGGCGAAAACGCCTTGCTCATCTCTGGAGAATGATTTTAATTCTGATTTTAAGCGGGAAGCGAGAAAATTTAACATCCTGAATATACCTTTTTTGGAATTCTAATAACTAGACTTAATCCGCGCAAAATACACAAAAATTCCATTCAAGTAAAGAATGTCATAAAAAATTCACATCAAAAGATGTTCAAAGCGTATTTATTCGGCAGGTTTTTCTTCCGGTGCAGCTTCAGCAGATGCTTCTGTAGC
>PCXJ01000046.1:0-2201 GCA_002787615.1 Alphaproteobacteria bacterium CG11_big_fil_rev_8_21_14_0_20_44_7 | reverse complement strand
CTTCCGGTGCGGCATTCGCAGCTTCTTCAGCGGCTTTAGCAGCTTCTTCAGCAGCTTTCGCCTCTTCCTCAGCTTTTTTCTTAGCATCTTCAGCTTTTTTGATTTCTTGCTGACGTTTAATTGCTTTTTCACGCAGAGCTGTAACTTTTTTCTCTTCTTTCATCAATCCGAGCTTCACCAATTGGCGGCTTACAACTTCTGTCGGTACAGCGCCTTGTGACACCCAATGCTTGATTCTATCAGCATCAACCTGAAATCTTTCAGCAGAATCTTTTGGCAATAGCGGGTTGTATGTGCCTAGCTTTTCGATGAAAGCGCCATCACGCGGTGCGCGAATGTCGGCAGCGACAATTCTATAAAATGGACGTTTTTTTGAGCCTGCTCTGGCTAGTCTTATTTTTACTGACATATATGTAATTCCTTAAATGGGCTGTGCTTATTATTATAAAATTTCCTCCTAGTCAAGCCTTAACATCAGATTATTTGCATAAATCCTATCCGCATTCTTGCAAAATCCGGCTTTTTTGAAAAAAACCGCAAGCGCCCACAAATTTAATTTGCAATTTAGGATATATCCCACTATTGTGACTTATATTACAACTAAACATAGAAATAATATTCATAATAATTTGGTAATTTGATATAAATGACAAGTGATTAGGTTATTTTATCTAGATTGGATTAATCGTTATGTTATGAGGGGAGTTCTATCTAGTGGTGTATAAAAGAAGGGGTTATGGCAACTGATATTACTGATATTAAAGAAAATGCTAGTAGAAATGCTATTATAGATTTGGTGGCTCTGATTGAGAGCCGTGCGCAAAGCGATTCGGAGCGGGGACTGGGTTTTGCAATTTCAAAGCGTAAAAGGAAATTTAAGCGCAGATATAGAGATTCCGGCCAGTTGCAGGCTCGTAAGGGGCTTGCGATTGAAGTGCATGAAACCGATTTATGCATAAATATGTGGCAATCTGTGGTGATGCAGGCACTTTACGATGTGGCGGGCAGAAAAGACGGTTATGAGAAAAAGCAGGCGGCAGCGGAGGTTTTTGCATGGGCGGCGGCGAATACGAGAACCGATATACCAACGGATTTTGAAACAGTGTGTGACCTTGCCTATCTGGATGCGGAGAAAGTTCGCTCGGCGATAAGTCAGGTCAAAAGGAAGGGCGCGAAGGCGTTTGAGGGTTTCAATTTCAGAACCTTGCGCAAATCAATTTCCACGCGCCAACATAATTTATCTAAGGCAAGGAATAATCTAATTAACGGGGGAGATAAATGGGATTTACTACTAAAAGAGGTCGGCCTGTTAGTCCGGCAAGAGAGCGCAGAGATTGCGGAACAGAAGAGCTGCAAAGAAGGCGAAGAGTCGGCCTGACGGCGGAAATTATAGATATTTTTCGGCAAAAAGGGCTGATAAACGAGGATGAGCATTGGGCGGGCTTGCATTTGCGCTGGCTTTATACCATCAAATTCGGTGCGCCGGGGGTTTCGGCAGTGAATCTGGAGCATTTCTACGGGCGCGATTTGAAGATTGAGGATGAGGATTGGCGCGAAAGCCGCGAAAAGGAATATCTGCGTGCGATTATCGAGTTAAAAAGCCTGTATGCCGATAAAATCGTGATGAATGTCGCGGTTTTTGACCGCATGATAAACCTCAAAAGTCGTAAAATAAACGAGATTGAGATTTTACAGAGCGGCTTAACCCAGCTTTGCAAACTCTGGGGTAGGCAAAATCGGTAATAATTATTCTGCACGTTATGACAAGCTGTTCTCATCTGATTCTAATGCGGCTTCTCCGGTGTTTTCCATCTGGGTTGCTGGGCTTGTCGGGTGATAGCTTATCAATCGGTATATTGCTATATATCAATATGCCAATATAATTAGAGCGCATTGTAAGCGCCTGTGTGTAAGGGGTGTGGCGGGTCTGAGGCTTTTAAAATTTTAGAAAATCCAACAGAAAATTTAGTGGTTGTGGAAGCTATCTATTTCACAACTGCTCTTTTTGCCGCAATATTTCGGGACACAGTCGTGCAGAAAAACAATGCTGGAAACGGTGCTTTTCAAACTATTTTTTGAATTATATAAATTCTAAAACAATATATTAATAATATTTTAAATAAATGTCGCTATTCTACGTAAATAGGCGAGCGCACATAGATAGAAGCCTTGATAAAAAACAAGATTAAAATCAAATCCGA
>PCXJ01000078.1:14327-35234 GCA_002787615.1 Alphaproteobacteria bacterium CG11_big_fil_rev_8_21_14_0_20_44_7 | reverse complement strand
CAGTAAAATATTTACCATATTAACATAGCTGATTTTTATCATCCGCCGCATCATATAAGCAGATAGCGGATTCACTTTATATGTCACGACATAGGGCTTGCCGGAAAACGCAAATTCCAAACCCGCCGTGCCGGATTTTATAATCCCCGCACTTACTGCCGCAAAGCAATCTGCGCGATTGCGACTATCGGCAATTATCGGCCTGAACTTCCAGTTTTTGGTCAGAGCATTAAGAGCGAATTTCATATTATCATTAGACAATATCACCGGAGTTTTTTCCAATATCTCCACTGCCCTTTCATAAACCGGAAGCATACGCTTTAATTCACCCTTACGGCTACCCGGCATCAGGCAAATAAATTCCCCATCCGCCAATTTATACTTAGCGCGAAACGCTGCCGCATCGCCCTTATCCAAACCATCCTCCACCATAGGATGCCCAACAAAAAACGCATCAATATTTTCCTGCGCGAAATATGGCGCTTCAAAAGGATATATCATCAACAGACGGTCAAAGAGACGCGCCACGGTTTTTGCGCGCTTTTCCTTATACGCCCAAACGGTTGGTGCAATATAATGCACTAATTTGGTTTTCCCGCGCAATTCCTGAATACGCTCAGCAATTCGCATATTAAAACCCGGTGAATCAATCGTCACCACAATATCAGGCTTTATACGCTTGATTTCATCCACAGTTTGCCGCATCAATCTTTTTAAGCGCCTGATATGCGGGAGGATTTCCGCAAAGCCCATCAAGGAAAGCTCATCTGCCGAGAATAAGGTTTTTAAACCGGCTTCTACCATGTGCTGCCCGCCAATCCCTGAAAATTCTATATCTGCATCCAAACTCTTCAATTCGCGCATCAATTTGCTGCCAATCCAATCGCCCGATGCTTCTCCGGCTATGATGAATATCTTACAGCCCAATGATGAAAACTCCTTTTTCTGCAGCCTTGGCAATGGCGTTTTCTCTATCCAGAATTAGCGTTTTGCCACTTTCCACAACAACGCCCTTCAGCCCTGCCGCGTATAATTGCTCAATTGTATCAGCACCGATTGTCGGCATATCCACACGCATATTTTGCTGGGGTTTTGCACATTTTGCCAGAAAGCCAATAACTCCGCGCTCTTTTGCAATTTGCCCTGCCCTTTTTATAAGATTCTCCGTGCCTAGCACATCTTCACTAGCAATCACCTCTCCATTTGCAACCACAACTGCCTGCCCGATATCTTTTTGCCCAAGCTCTTTTGCTGCTTCCATCGCCATTGAAAATTGCGCGGTTATCTCATCATTTATATCTGTTTTACAAACCCGCTCATTTTGCACCACAAGCTCAGGGCAAACTTCATGCGCGCCAATCACCTCAAAACCCAGCTTTTCCAGATATACGATTATCGTGGATAATATATAATCATCTCCCGGTTGCTTTGCGCCAAAAAATCTGGCTGCCATCGCGCGGGACATCAATTTTGCGCCAACCGCGTCCAGCTTGATTTGCTTTAAATCAGGCTTTTTTACCGCACCTGCGAATATCACTTTTTTGACGTTATTATTTTGCAAATATTCGGTAACAGCGCCGATTGAACCCATTGCCGCCACAAAATCATATTTAATATTAGGGTTAGTATTGCCCTCAAGCCCCAGCACCAGCTTATCTGTCAGCTTTTCGCTAACAATCTCAGGCAATCTGCCCGTTCCGGCAATTATCGCATACTCAGCCATTTATTGCTTACCCTTTTGGACGACATAATGAGCGCGAATGCTCACTTTCAATAAATTCCAGCAAATCTTTTACCACCGAAAATTCACCTAAATTACTTTTTACTTCCGCAAGTCTTTTGTCTGCACTATCCACAGCCAATTCCTTATCAAAAATCTCCTTAAATGCCTTACGCACCGCATTAATTTCATCTTTGCTAAAGCCTTTGCGGCGCAATCCGACAAGGTTCAAACCATTCAAACTAGCGCGCTCACCATATGCCATGCCGTATGGAATCAGGTCACTTTCAATGCCCGACATCCCGCCAACCATTGCATACTGGCCGATTCTAACAAATTGATGCACTGCTGAAAGCCCGCCGATAATCGCAAAATCACCAACCGTAACATGCCCTGCTAATGTCGCATTATTTGCCATGATGACGTTATTCCCGACCATACAATCATGCGCAACATGTGAAGCCACCATGAACAGGCAATTATCACCCACCTTGGTTAGCATACCGCCTACCGTAGTACCGGGATGCATTGTCACATGCTCGCGAATCTTGTTATTTTTACCGATAACAAGGCGCGAAGGCTCTCCCGCATATTTCATATCCTGATTAATATGCCCGATAGCAGCAAACGGAAAAATCACCGTCCCTTCGCCAATCTCGGTTATTCCATCAACTGCTACATGGCTTTTTAGCTCAACATTATCATGCAGCACTACATCTTTGCCGATGCAGCAATATGCGCCGATTTTGACGCTAGGGGCAATTTTTGCACCATCTTCGATGATAGCTGTGGGATGGATTAATGACATATAAGATTATTCCAGAATCATCGCGCTGATTTTTGCCTCAGCCACTTTGTTTTCTCCAACAAATGCCTCGCAAGTGAACTTCCAAACGCTGCGGCGGCTTTGCAAAACTTGGCAATGAATGTTCAAGCTATCACCGGGGCCAACGGGTTTGCGGAATCTCGCATCATCAATTGACATAAAATAAACCAACTTGCCTTCAGCTTCTGCACCCAGCGTATGCACTACCAGCACGGCTGAAGTTTGCGCCATAGATTCAATAATCAACACGCCCGGCATAACAGGTTTTTCGGGAAAATGCCCAAGGAAAAAATTCTCATTAATAGTCACGTTTTTTATACCAACGCATGATTCGCCCGGAACAACATCCACAACCTTATCAACCAGCAGAAAAGGATAGCGATGCGGAATCATATCCACAATCCTTTCAATCGGGATGGTTTCCCCCGCCGCCTTACTCTTCTTTTTTGTCTTAATTCCTTTCATTACCATAGCCTCATAACTAGTTTTATTTCGTATTTCTTTCTTTTACAAGCTTTTCAAGGGTTGCGGTATATTTCCAAAACTCTTTTCCGTCCCTTGCTGGCGCGCCAACCACGGTTGCCCCCGTCTGCACATCTCTCATAACTCCCGAAGTAGCTGCGATTTTTGCACCATTGCCGATTTTTATATGCCCGTTAATAGCAGCACTTCCGCCAATTTGCACATAATCACCGATCTTTGTGCTACCGGCAATCCCAACCTGCGCAACAATAAAGCAATATTTTCCGATAACAACATTATGGGCGATTTGTACCAGATTATCAATTTTTGTGCCTTGTCCGATTTCGGTATTTGGGCCGCTTCCACGGTCAATTGTAGTATTTGCGCCGATTTCAACATCATCCTCAATAATCACACCGCCGAGCTGAGGAACTTTGATATGCCCGCCCTTGCCATGCGCGAAACCGAATCCATCCTGACCAATCCTCGCACCGCTATGGATAATACAATTTCTTCCGATTCTTGCAGAAGTTATCGTAACATTGCTGCCGATAATTGTATCATCCCCAACCACCACCTGCCTGCCGATATAGGTGAATGCACCGATTGAGCAGCCTTCTCCGATTATAGCATCCGGCTCAATAACTGCCGTTGGGTGAATTTTGCCGCTTTTATCCAATGGGGTATAAAATAGCTGTGCCGCCAATGCATAAGCATTATATGGCTCTGCCGATTCCAGCAAAATCATCCCTTCTTTGGCTTTATTCTTGAATTTTGGATGAACTATACAAGCAGTTGCGTTTGAGATTTGAAATTGCTCAAGATATTTTGCGTTATCAAAAAAGCTGAGATGGCCGGAATCTGCGATATGCAAGGGGGCAAGGTCGCGCACTTCCACATCTTTTGCAGAAGAGTCAATTTCAGCGCCGATAGCATCGGCAATTTTGCCCAAAGTGAATGGACCGTGATAATTGAAATTAGCTCTTTTGAAAGGCATCATGCATCCTATTTAGAATATCTGGGCACGGGCAGAACTTTGATTAAAACAAGCGTTTAAATCAATCACTTACACCAACTACTCAAATTTCAATGAAGTTTTCGGCAAGCTGCTATTGAGCTTTTTCAATACCTCTGAAGAAATATCCAAATCAGCATTTGCAAAAACCAGCTGTGAAGTTGGCATCGCAATATTAAACCCTTGCTCGGCAGCCATTTCCTCAATTATCTTGGAAACTTCTTGCTGGATATTGCCCAAAGATTTTTTATAAGCATTATCAAGCTTCAGTTTTTTCTCCTGAATACCTTTACGAACTTCGTTCACATCATTGATGAATTCTTTTTGCTTTGCTGCCAAAGCGTCCTTGCTGAGGATATTCTTTTGCTTAACTAAATCCTCTTCCTTTTTCTTGAGGCTATTTTCTTCAGCCGTAATTTGGCTTTGATATTGGTCTCTTTTTTCTTCAATCTGTTTGGACAAATCCTTTGCAGCCGTTGACTCATTCAAAATTCTTTGGATATCAACAACCACAATTTTAGGACTCTGAATCTCAGCAGAGTAAGCAGGCGCGGCAACAACCACAGGAACCAGCATAACTACAACAAGCGCGAATATAAAATTTTTAAACATTTAAAAAACCCCTTTGATTAAATATATCATATACATATCATATACATGAAATTTTAAAATTAAAATCTCGTTTTAAAATCTCGTTCCGAAATTAAATTGGAAACTTTCCTTTTCGTCAAGCCCATCTTTAAGCACCGGCACGCCAAAGTCAATACGTAATGGGCCAAAAGGCGATTGCCAGCCAAGCCCCATACCGACTGTCATCCGCAAACTTGAGGAATCAACAACCTCAGGGCCATCATCATCTAAGCCCCATAAAGAACCCGCATCTACGAAAAACGCGCCCGACAAGCCAAATTCTTCTGAAATTCCGAGTGGGAAACCCAATTCCGAGCTAACAGTATAATAATTATTTCCACCAAGTGAATCATCAGAAATACTATCGCGAGGCCCTACGCCACCGGTACTAAACCCGCGAAAATTCCTGCCGCCTAGGAAGAATCTGTGGTTAATCGGCACATCCTTGCCAATTCCGAAAACATTTCCGGCGTTTCCGGCAAAGGTCATGAACCAATCTTTATCTTCCGTCACCGGATAATAATATGACGCGCCCAGCTCTTGCTTTAAAAACCTGTTATCTCCCCCCAAACCGGCAATCTCTTGGCTGAATCTCACCATATAACCATCTCTCGGAGTCAGGGAGCTATCGCGCTTGTCATAGATGAAGCTCTGGCCGATTTTTGATGTGATGGTCTTACCTTCCTGATCGCGAATGAATCTTGAAGCAATCGGGTCAACATCGCGGATATCATCGCTGACAATACCATAGACAATATTATGAGCCAAATCTTCGGAAATATTATATCCGGTTTTCAAATTCAGCCCTGTTGAAACGCTTTTATACGAGCTTTCCTGATCATAATCGCGCTCTAAATGGAATAAATCAAATCCGCCATAGACTTCTTTGTCGAGAAAACGCGGCTCGGTAAAGCTAAGCTGCCCCTGTTGCGCGCGTGAAGAAGCGGTTATGTTGAATTTCAGATATTGCCCTTTCCCCAGCAAATTACGCTCAACAATACTCACCTCACCCAGCACACCGTCTGTACTTGATAAGCCTGCACCAAAATTCAGCTCGCCGGTGGATTTTTCTTTAACATCAATATTAATATCAACCTTATCAGGCGCATCGCCTTGCTCTTTGCTGATATCAATACCATCGAAGAAATTCAGCCTTTCAATTTTTTGCTTTGAAGTTTTGAGTTTTGAAGTATTGAACGGGTCGCCCTCTGACAGACGCATTTCACGGCGAATTACCTTATCTAATGTGCGGGTATTACCATTGATATTCACCCTATCGACAAATACTTTTACCCCCTCTTTCACAACATAGGTGATATCAATTATGTCTTTTTCTTCGTCACGACTTAGCATTGGCTCAATTTCAACAAAGGCAAAGCCTTTCTCTCCGGCCTTTTCCACGAGATTATCAATTGTTGTTTCCACACGAGAAGCGTCATAATCATCGCCCTCAGCGGTTCTGATAATCTCCTCATCGTCGTCAAGTTGCTCAGGGCGCAGCTCATCCAATTGCGTTACAATATTTATTTTGCCGAACTGATATTTATCACCTTCTTCAACGGAATAGGTCAGAACAAACCCCTCCCCATCTTTAGTCAACTCGCCAATTGCCGAGCTTGCACGAAAATCCGCATAGCCATTTTTGGTATAAAAGCGGCGCAACAACTCCTTATCATACTCAATTCTGTCCGCATCATAAGTATCATCGCTGGTGAAGAAATTATACCATGCATCTTCTGTAGAACGTATGACGGAAAGCAAATCCGAATCGTCAAATGCGTTATTGCCAAGGAATATAATTTTTTTGATTTCCGTAGTTTTGCCTTCATCAATTTCAAAAATCAAATCTACGCGATTTTGCTCTTTCAATATCACCTTCGGCTCCACACGGGCATTAAAACGTCCGGATTTACGATAAATATCCGCAATGCGCTGAACATTATCCTGCACCGCCGCTTTAGTGTATATCGAGCGCGCTTCCAATGTCACCTCTGCGGCTAGCTTATCATCACTAATCCCGCGATTTCCTTCATATGCAACACGGCTGATAATCGGGTTTTCAGTAACAATAATATTCACATACCCATCGCTCTCCTTAACCTCAACATCCGAAAAAAGCCCTGTCGCGAACAAGGTTTTGATGGATTCATTCACCCGCGCAGAATCATATTCCGCGCCTTCTTTAAAGGTTATGTATGACATAACGCTATCAACATCAACACGCTGATTTCCCTCGATATTGATGCTTTTGACAATTTCCGCCGAGGCATTTTGAGGTAGCACAAGTGACACAAAAACTAGAGCTGCAAAGCCAATTTTAAAACGCTTATAAAAATGCTCATCAATCATGAAAGTATATGCCTTTCTACAAAACTAACTATATCATTGAAGGTAACATAGACCATTAATGTGATGAGAAAAGCAAAACCAAGCTTAAATGCCCATTCTTGGAATTTTTCCGCCATCGGGCGTCGCGTAATTGCCTCAATCAGATAAAATGCCAAATGTCCGCCATCCAGCATCGGAATCGGGAAAAGATTCACCAAACCCAACATTGTGGAGATTAAAGCCATAAATACTAATGCAATCAGAAAGCCGTCACGCGCAAGCCCCGCGCAGGATTGCCCGTTCTCAAGCGGCGCGTCAGACGCACCAAATGCGCAAGAAATTGATTGCGATATTTTGCTGGTTGATTGCCCTGAATATTCGAGAATCTTCACCGGCCCGCCCAGTTCCTTGGTGCTGCGCACTCCGGTGATAATTTGCTGCAAGCCCTTTAGCATCGTTACGCATTGCGAATAAACCTCTTCGACAGCCGCGCCGATTGACTCAAAGAAGCCCAGACGGCGCAAAGTATCTTCGCTAATTTCCGGAGCAGAGCCTTTAATACCAATCATCCCGATTCTTGCTTTATTACCAAAATCATCTTCCTGCTCATGGAATTTTGGAGCAATTTCTGCGCTCAAAACCTCGCCATTGCGCTCATATTGAATCTCCATTACTTCCAATGGGCTGATGCGGATTATCTTTTGCAAATCGGTGAAATATTTGATTTCCTTGCCGTCCAAAGTCAAAATCCTATCGCCCGGCAATAAGCCAATCTCAGCCGCCGCGCTATCCTCAACAACCTCGGTCACAACCGGTGGGATTTTCAATTCCAGCTTGCCATAAGACATATAAATTCCGGAATATATCGTAATTGCGAGGATAAAATTAATTGCAGGGCCAGCAAAAACTATCAGCGCTTTTTGCCATAAAGGCTTGAAATGAAATGATATTTTCTTTTCATCCTCACTCATTTTTTCCAGAGCTTTTTCATCAGGAACACTTGCTTCCGAAGCATCGCCATGCATTTTCACAAATCCGCCAAGTGGTAATAGGCAGATTTTCCAACGCGTGCCGCGCTTATCGCACCAGCCATAAAGCTCCTTACCGAAGCCGATTGAGAATTCGTCTACCTTGACGCCGAAAAATCTTGCAACCGCAAAATGCCCCCATTCATGAATGAACACGATGGCTGAAATGATGACGATGAAGGAGATTCCGTAATGGAAAAAATTACTGATGATGTCGATGGGGTTCATTATTGAAAATTCTCGATTAAAATGGTTAATTTATGAAATGATTGCTAGCAGATTATAATTTAAGCTGCAAGCCTGCAAAGTTCAATAGCCTTGCTGCGCACCTCACAATCTACATTAAAAACATCGCTTAATTCACTGATATTAATCTTATTATTTCGCAAAATACACTTCTCAACAATCTCTGCAATCTCAAGAAACTTTATTTGCCCGCTTAAAAATCCGTCCACCGCAATCTCATTCGCAGCATTCAAAATTATAGGCACAGAACCGCCCTCTTTCATTGCATGTTGCGCCAAAGCAAGGCATGGAAATCTTTTTAGGTCGGGTTTCTCGAAATTCAATTGCCCAATTTCCGCCAAATTTAAACGCACAGAATCATTTCTCAGCCTTTCGGGATAGCCCAACGCATAGGAAATCGGCACGCGCATATCAGGCGTTCCCGCCTGCGCCAAAACCGAGCCATCCTTATAATGCACCAAAGAATGCACTATAGACTCTGGATGAACTATGACCTCCAACTGATTGATATCTATAGGAAATAAATTATACGCCTCGATTAATTCCAGCCCTTTATTCATCATCGTTGCTGAATCAATGGAAATTTTCGCGCCCATATTCCAATTTGGATGCTTCACCGCTTGAGCTGCTGTCACCCCTGCCATTTGCTCATACGCATATTCCCGAAACGGCCCGCCGGAGGCAGTTAGAGTGACTTTTTCCACCGATTCCGGATGAGCAAAATCAAAGACTTGAAATATCGCACTATGCTCAGAATCCACCGGAATTATTTTCGCACCGCTTTGCGTGGCTTGCTGCATAATGATTTCACCGGCACAAACTAAGCTCTCCTTGTTCGCCAGCCCGATTTTCGCACCTCTATTTACTGCTGCCATAGTCGGAAGCAAACCGGCAAAACCAACAATAGCAGAAATCACTATATCAGATTCTATTTTTGCAATTTGCTCCGCCGCATCTGCACCTGCTAATATCTCACAATTTGGCAGCGCTTTTAGGGCATCACACAACTCGGCATTTTTTGTTTCATCGCTAATTGCCACATATTCCGGCTCAAATTTCAGCGCTTGTTCAATCAAAAGCTTTACATTAGAATTAGCCGTCAAGCATTTGATTTTAAACGCATCTTTATGCGCACTGATAATATCCAGCGCATTTTGTCCTATCGAGCCTGTCGCCCCTAATATCGTGACCGTTTCTACCATTGCACCAAACCAGTACTCAGCAAAATTGCGATGAATGGTACAGCCAAAATATAGCCGTCAATCCTATCTAACACGCCACCATGACCGGGAAGCAGATTGCCGCTATGCTTCACGCCGAAATGGCGCTTGATGGCGGATTCCAGCAAATCTCCGGCTTGCGACAGGATGGAAGTCACCACGGATAAAATAATAATTGTGGGATTCAGCGAAAATATCAGCCCGACCAAAGCGGCAAAAAACAGCCCGCCCAGCGCGCCCTCTCTGGTTTTTCCGGGACTTATTGACGGCGCTAACTTATTCTTGCCAAAGGCTCTTCCGGTTATATACGCCCCGATATCAGTCGCTGCAATAATGCAAATTATCCAGATGATAATATTCAGCCCATCCGGTTCAAAACCGCGAATCCATAAAAATGACAATATCGGGAAATATATGATGAGCAATGATATCAGCAGCCAATGCGATGATAAATTACGCAATTTCGCGTATATTAATATCACAAACAGCCCCGCCGAAAATATTATGATTGATAATGCTGCATCAAAAGAAACCAGCAATGGCACAATTACAAGGAGAAATGACTTCAATCCATCAGCGCGCATTTTATCCAGCTCCAGCGACATGGCGAATGCCACTGCCAGCACAAAAATAAAGAAGATTTGCTGCCCCGCCCACAATGCACCGCATACTACCGCCACCGCAATAATCGCTGTGATGATACGCAATTTTATTTCACTATTCTGCGGTTCCAAATCTTCGCTCACGGCGGGAAAACTCCTCAATTGCTGCCAGAAAATCCTCTTCTTTAAATTCCGGCCATAATTTCTCGGTGAAGTATAGCTCAGTATACGCAATCTGCCACAATAAAAAATTGCTGATGCGCATTTCACCGCCCGTGCGAATCAACAAATCCGGATCAGGCACGCCGGAAGTATATAGGGCGGCTTCAAAATCCGCGCTTTCACCCGCAGTTTTTCTGGCAGCATGAAGAATTTCCTGACGACCACCATAGCTCAGCGCCACTTGCAGGTGCAGCTTATCATTATGCTTCGTTACCTCTTCAGCGTCCAAAATCGCCGCTTTCACATCATCGGCAAGCATCTGCAAGTCGCCGATAGCCTTGATGCGTACGCCATTTTTCGCTAACTCACCAAGTTGCGCTTTGATTTGCGATTTCAACAAATCCATCAAAAACCCGATTTCCGCCTTTGGGCGCTGCCAATTTTCCGATGAAAATGCATATACGGTTAGATAGCCAACCCCTTGACGAATAGATTCTGCAACGATTTTCTTCAGGCTTTCCGCGCCTTTTTTGTGCCCCGCACTGCGCGGTAATCCGCGAGATTTTGCCCATCTGCCATTGCCGTCCATTATAATAGCGATATGTTTCGGGATTACGGAGCTCGGTATTTTCGGCATTACACTTTCATAATCTCAGCAGATTTACTCTCCAGCTCAGCATCAATTTTAGCGATGTAATCATCGGTCAATTTCTGCACAACATCAGACATTCTTTTCGCATCATCCTCAGAAATCTCTTTATCTTTCTCAGATTTTTTAATCTGATCCATCCCGTCACGGCGCACATTGCGCACTGCGATTCTTGCACTTTCTGACTGCTGCGAGGCAACTTTTGCAAGTTCCTTACGGCGCTCTTCGGTGAGTTCCGGCAATGAAATACGGATGGTCTGACCTTCGGCAATCGGGTTCAAGCCCAGCCCAGAATTTGTAATCGCTTTTTCAACCGCTCCGACATTTGACCTATCCCACACACTAACAGAAAGCATGCGCGCTTCCGGCGTGCTTACGCTGGCTACTTGGCTTACCGGCATCAGCGCGCCATAAACATCTACCTTGATATTGTCCAGCAAAGCCGGATTTGCCCTACCCGTACGCAAACCGGAAAAATCATGCTTCAATGATTCAACTGCCCCTGCCATACGCTTTGCGATATCATCTTTATTGAAACTCATTTTTCTCTCCGATAATTAGTTATAATCTGCTTATTTAATAATAGTGAATTTGCCTTTTTGCTCAATCACTTTTGCGAAACTACCTTTTTCATGGATATTGAATACCAGAATCGGGATTTTATTTTCACGCGAAAGTGAGATTGCCGAAGCATCCAAAACCTTCAAATCATTTTCCAGAACTTTTTTATATGTCAGCTCGTCATATCTTTTTGCTTTTTTGTCTTTTTTCGGGTCGGCGGAATAGACTCCGTCAACTTGCGTGCCTTTAAACAGCGCATCGCAATTCATCTCTGCGGCACGTAGGGCGGCTGCCGTATCGGTTGTGAAAAACGGATTTCCCGTTCCGGCGGCAAAAATTACGATTCTGCCCTTTTCCATATGGCGCATTGCGCGGCGGCGGATATACGGCTCACAAACGGTTGTCATCGGAATTGCGGATAAAACACGGGTTTGTGCGCCTTTTTGGTCGAGAATATTTTGCAGCGCCAGCGCATTAATCACCGTGGCCAGCATCCCCATATAATCCGCGCTAGACCTGTCCATTCCGGCGGCAGCGCCTGCCATCCCGCGATATATATTGCCCGCACCAACGACTAGACAGATTTCCACATTCTTTTTTTGAACAGCGATAATTTCATCGCAAATCTTGCTCAGCGCTTCCGGAGAATGGCCATATTGCAGGTCGCCCATCAGCGCCTCGCCAGAAACTTTCAGCAATACTCTTTTATATTTTTTTGGCATAATTTCCCTCGCCCTAAACTGTCATTAGCCAGCCAAGTTTGCAAGAAAAATTTAAAAAGAACTAGCCCTTTGCAACAGCGGCAACTTCGGCAGCGAAATCTTCTTGTTTTTTCTCAATTCCATCACCAAGGATGAATAGCTCGAATCCGGTGATTTTGATGTCACCATTGGCTTTCAAGAAATCTTGCACTTTTGCCTTGCCGTCAATCACAAATACCTGCTCCGGCAAAACGATTTCACCGTAATATTTGTTGATGCGGCCTTCGACCATTTTCTCGATGATATTATCGGGCTTGCCTTCGGCTTTTGCTTGCGCGGTAAAAATCTCACGCTCTTTATCAAGATTTTCGTTTGGAACTTCCGCACGGGTAAGAGCTTCTGGTTTTGCCGCAGCGATATGCATAGCGATTTGCTTACCAACTTCCTGCAATTTAGCCTCATCAGCACCTTCAAGCGCAACTAGCACGCCAATTTTCCCAGTGTTATCTGTGGCTTTATTATGCAGATAAGTAGTCACTACTCCGTTTGGAGAGGATAATTTCACAGTTCTGCGAAGCTGAATATTCTCACCGATTTTTGCAACCAGATTAGTCACAATTTCAGAAACCGGAATTTTTTGCGTATTGCACTCGGCAGGTTTTACATTCTCAATGTTACCATCAGATTTTGCTAGGGCGATATTCGCAATATTCTCTGCTGCTGCTTGGAATTCCGCATTTTTTGCAACGAAATCGGTTTCTGAGTTCAGCTCAATCGCCGCCGCAGATTTGTTATCACTTGCGGTTGCGATGGCAATCAGACCTTCCGCCGCAGTTCTTCCGGCTTTTTTATCTGCCGTTGCCATGCCTTTTTTACGCAACAAATCCATAGCCTCGCTGATATTGCCATTAGTTTCCACCAACGCATTTTTACAATCAAGCATCCCTGCTCCGGATTTTTCTCTCAGTTCTTTAACTGCTTGTGCTGTCACTGACATAACTATTTCTCCTCTTTCTTAGTAGTTTTCTTTGCTGCAGTTTTTTTCGCAGCAGGCTTTTTCTCATCTTTTTTAGCTGCCGGTTTCTTTTCAGCTTTCTTTGCTGCAGGTTTTGCCTTCGGTGCGGCCACTTCTTCAGCCTCTTTCTTTTCCACCGCTTTCGGCTCTTCAGCTTTTTTCTCTACATCTTCTTCTTTTTTAGGCTCATCCTTTTTGACGCTGCGAGATTTTTTCACCACAGTTTCAACCTTGCCCTTTTCTGCAGGCTTTGGCTCTTCAGCTTTTTTCGCATCGACATTTTCATCATTTGCAGCTTTTGGAGCATTGTCGTTTTTATTCTCAGCTTTTTTATTGCCGCCCTTATTCGCAATATCGACTAATTCTTTTGGCGTGGAAACAAGAGATTCTTCAATTCCGGACAAAACCGCATCAGAAAATAATTTGCAATATAGTTTGATAGAACGAATTGAATCATCATTGCCCGGTATTGGAAAATCAATCTCGGTTGGGTTGCAATTGCTATCTACGACCGCGATGATTGGAATACCCAATTTCTTTGCTTCCAAAATCGCCAAGCTTTCTTTGCGCGTATCAATAATTATCAGCAAATCAGGCACGCCGCCAATTTCCTTAATACCACCAATTGAGGCTTCCAGCTTATCTACCTTGCGGGAAAGCTCCAGCTTTTCTTTCTTTTTCAGGCCGGTTCCTTCATTATCCAGCAAATCCTGATATTTACGCAAACGGCGAATAGAATCAGAAATCGTTTTCCAGTTTGTTAGAGTTCCGCCGAGCCAGCGTTTATTGATATAATGCTGCCCGCAACGTTGCGCTTCTTCTTTAATGATATCTTGCGCTTGCGGTTTTGTGCCGACAAACACCACACGACCATTGCGCGCGATTGTGCTTTTGATTTGCACCAAAGCTTGATGCAGCATCGGCACGGTTTTGCGTAAATCCATGATGTGGACACCGTTTTTATCGCCGTAAATATATTCCGACATTTTCGGATTCCAGCGCTGTGTTTTATGTCCAAAGTGAACGCCAGCCTCTAAAAGCTCACGCATAGTAAATTCAGGTAATGCACTCATTTTATATTCCTTTTTAGTTGTTACGTCTGCGAGGTTTAATTACGTTTCCGCAACACCAAAAAGCACCTCGCATGTGATTTGGAGCGCCTGTTTAGCAGAGATTATATCTTGATGCAAGTGTTTGATTTGTAAATTTATTGCATTTCGGAATTTTTAATGTAGAAAGGCGATATTGAACAAAAAACAAGGAGATAATTATGAGTATTGCAAAAGAATTTAAAGAATTTGCCATGAAAGGCAATGTTGTGGATATGGCTGTGGGTATCATTATCGGCGCTGCATTCGGCAAAATTGTCGCATCATTTGTTGCAAATATAGTTATGCCGCCACTGGGCTTGCTAATCGGCGGAGTGGATTTCACCGATTTGGCATATGTCCTAAAACCTGCGGAAGGTGATGCGGAAGCAGTTGTGCTGGCCTATGGCGCATTTATCCAAACCGTTTTTGATTTTGTGATTGTTGCATTTGCAATTTTCATGGCGATAAAAGCAATGAATAGCTTAAAGAAAAAAGAGGAAGAAGCACCTGCTGCTCCGGCAAAACCTGCGGAAGATATTTTGCTACTTCGTGAAATCAGAGATTCATTGAAAAAATCTCCGGCAGCGAAACCAAAAGCGCCTGCTAAGAAGAAAAAATAAAACGGTTATTCCTAAATATAACCCTGCTTAACCTCCCCATCCCCTCCTGCAAGGAGGGGAGTTATACGGGAATATCTCCCCCCTCATAGGGGGGACGCAAGGAGGGGAGTTATACGGGAATATCTCCCCCCTCATAGGGGGGACGCAAGGGGGGTGTATTCTTCTAGGGAAATCCAGTGCAAAGAAAGATCACCCTATAATTTGTTACACAAATTCAGGTAATGATGATTTTCTTTCAATAAATTAAGCCGTTCCTTGTGGACGGCTTTTTTTTGTACTAAAATCATATTGATGAAATACCTCGCGACAAAAGCCGTTTCTGAATTCAAATGCCTGCTGGGGGATTGCCCCGATACGTGCTGCAAAGGCTGGAGCATGCAGCTTGATGATACCACTTTCGCCAAATATAAGGGCACAGAGCTGGAAAACGCCGTGGATTATGATGGCAGCAATCAGGAAATCCGCGTAATGAAGCGCGACCCAAAAACTGATTATTGCGTAAAATTCTCGGATGGAATTTGCAAAATACATGAGGAAAAAGGCGCAGAAATGCTCGGTGATGCCTGCAATTTCTACCCGCGCGTCACCCGCAAATTAGGTGACGAGCATGTTATGACCGCCACCCTCTCCTGCCCTGAAATTGCACGGCTCATGCTGTTTGAAAATGATGCGACACATATCACGGAAAACGAAACCGACAGATTCCCGCAAACGCTCAAAAATTATATCTCTGAAGAATTTGACGCGGCGGCTGCCCTCAAAATCCATCAAAGCTTTTTGGATGCTTGCGATGAGGATATCCCCGCCGAGCACCTTGTTGCCCGCATATATTCCGCCAGCCAATCACTCTCATACATCAACAAAAACGAGTGGAAAGATGCAACCGCCTTCATGATAAAAATGGCAGATGGCAAATTGCGCCCGCCCGAAAATGATGATAGCGGCAATCTCTACAAGATCTTGCAGATTTTCTCCGGAATCATTCACGCCACCGGAAAAAATCGCAATGAACGTTTGATGGAAGTTTTAGGCGGAATTGAGCGCGCGCTTGGCGTTAAAATTGATTGGGAAACACTGAATCTAGCCCAAACCGACCCAAAGGCAATTGCCAAAACCTTGGAAAACTGGCAAATGCATAAATCAAAATATGACGAGATTTTGCGCCATTATATCAAATCACAACTTAGCTTTGCGACATTTCCGTTTGCCGGACTGGGCGATAATTTGCCGGAAAAATGCAAAATCATCATTTTCCGCTTTACCCTAACCAGATTGGGGCTGATGGCGCTGCCACATAATAATTTAGCTCAGGAAGAAATTGTCAAAATCGTGCAATCCATATCGCGCATTCTTGACCATATCGGCGACCCAAAACTGCTCTTGAGCCTGTTTGAACAATCCGGCTGGACAAATGACGCCAAAATCCGTGGACTCTTGATGGATAGCTAGCTTTATTCCACCGCGCTGAGTAGCGCTTTATCCAAGCCATAATATGCAGCTTTCGGTAGGAAATGCGGACGCAAGCCAGTTCCTTTATGGCTGCCGACCAGATTGCCATCTTCATCCTCACCCTCAAATTCAAACTTGAATAAATCCTGCAAAACAATCACATCGCCTTCCATCCCCACAACTTCCGTGAGATGGGTAACGCGGCGCTTTCCGTCCCGCATACGGGAAATCTGGACGATAATCTGCACCGCTCCGGCAATTTGCTGCTTAATCGCAGTTGGCGGCAAATCAAACCCTGCCATACATACCATATTCTGCAAACGCGTGAGCGCCTCGCGCGGGGTGTTGGCGTGCAATGTTCCCATTGAGCCATCATGGCCGGTATTCATCGCTTGCAGCAAATCAATCGCCTCCGCACCACGAACCTCACCAAGGATAATACGCTCAGGACGCATACGCAGCGCGTTCTTCACCAAATCGCGCATAGTAATTTCGCCCTTGCCCTCAAGGTTGGCGGGGCGGGTTTCGAGTGGCACAACATGTGGCTGTTGCAATTGCAATTCCGCAGCATCTTCAATCGTCACAATGCGCTCACCATTATCAATAAACTGCGTGATAGCGTTTAGCAGAGTCGTCTTGCCCGAACCGGTACCGCCGGAAATAATTATATTCATCCGCGTTGCTCCGGCAATTTTCAGCACTTTTGCCAGATTTTCGGAAACATTCCCCCATTCCACCATATTATCCACAGTGATTTTTTTCTCGGAGAATTTACGAATTGAAATAGTTGTGCCTTTTAGCGAAAGCGGCGGTGCAATCACGTTAACACGCGAGCCATCAAGCAATCTTGCATCACAAATAGGGCTGGATTCATCAACGCGCCTGCCCACAGCATTCACAATGCGCTGGGCGATATTACTCACATGCTGCTCATCGCGGAAATTGATATCAGTCAGCACCAGCTTGCCTTTGCGCTCAATATAAATCTGATTTGGGCCATTCACCATAATATCAGTCACCAGTGAATCTTCCAAAAGCGGCTCAAGCGGCCCAAGCCCAAGCATATCATCCAGAATCTCCTTCGCCAGCGAGATTTGCTCTTTTTGGTTGAGCATAAGCTTTTCAGTCATCACAATTTCGCTGATAAGCTCCATGATTTTGGGACGCAGCTTTTCTTCCGGCAGTTTGGAGGCGGTGGTTAAATCAATTTGCTCCATAAGAAGCTTATTAATTTTATTTTTTTCCTTAGCCAACTTTTCAGCTGCGTGATTATCCTTTTTAGCTCCCGCTTCATTAGTTGGATTCAACTTGGAGAGCTGTTTATCCTGCTCTTGCTTTGCATTATTTGCCGCATCGGTTTTTTGCTGCGCTGCCGAAGCCTTGCTCTGCTTTGCGTTTGCCGCCTTTTTTGGCGCTGAAGACTTTGCTTCAGATTTTGCTTTGGCTGTTTTATCTGCGGGATTATCCGCAATTCCCCTACGTCCGAACATACTGAAATTATAAGGAAAAAAGGTTAATTAGGGCTTAATCAAACAAGGAATAATGTTATTTTTTCTTTTTGCCGGAAAATAACCCGCCGGATTTCTTCTTTTTATCCTTAGCGCCCGCATCAGTAACCGATTCCGGCATAAATCCTTGTGCAACGGCGGCAATTCCATCCGCCATTTTGGATTTTTGCTTGTCATCCATCGTCAAAATTTTGCCGCTATTATTAAATCCATAAAAATCTGCGTCAAAAGGGATTTCAAAATCAATTTTTTGACCAAGCCCGTTTTCAAAATCCTTTCTCTGGGTCTGGAATTTTTTGCTGATACCAACGCGATTGGCAACAATTTTCACATTATCATTCTTAAGCTGCTCTTTTACAAGGTCATAAATCCGCATTGTATCGCGCAATCCGGCGATGGAATATTCCGTCATAATTATCGTTTCATAATTTTGCAGAACATAATGCGTGTATGGCTCAACGCGGGCAACATCAACAATTACATAGGCAAATTTTGCACGCAATTGGTCGATAATTTTCTGCGGTGCTTCAGGATCTATATCAGCCCTTTCCAGCAGACTCTTTTCCGCACCCATAACAAACAAGGAATCAGTCACTTTTGTCATTACGCGGTCAAGAAATAGCGAATCCACACGCTCCGGTTTTTCCAGAGCATCGACTAATCCACGGCTAGCTTCAACATCCACCAAAAGCGGAATTGTACCGAATTCAGGGTCTAAGTCCAAAATAGCAGTTGGGTAATCACGCTTTGCAAAAAGCCCTGCCAGATTAGTCGCAAATGTAGAAACACCCACTCCGCCCCTTGTTCCGACAACCGCAATCACTTGCGAATCATCGCGCGGAGCAATGGCTTTTGGCTCGTCACCGCTAGAATCAGTTTTGCGCGATAGGGTTTTTTCCAATTGCTCAACCTTCACCGGATTTAGCAGATATTCATAAATCCCCATGCCGATAAGCTCTTTATAGAAGCTTAGCTCATCCACCTGCCCGCACACAATAACACGGGTTATAGGGTCAACAAAATTTGCCAGATTATCCAGCTCTTTGAAAACTTTTTGCGAGTCCTTGCCGGGAATTTCTACCAACAGATAATCAATTGAGGCATCCTCTTCCAGCGCCTTACAGGCATCTTCAATATCACCTTTAATGACAGAATTTTCAGGACAGCCGATTTTGGCAGCAAACTCAATCGCCGCCTCAAGGCTTGCCTTGTGTTTTACGAATGCTTTGAATTTTGACTTACTACTCATTCCGCCGTACCGCTATTACGATATGCAGCAACGCTATTTGAGGTTCTTTGCGCGTTATAAGAATCCGCTTGCTTGCCTTGAATCATATCGGATGGGTCTTCAATCATCGCGCCGTAATTATTATATGTCGCGCATTTATAATTCGTACTGGGCGTGTTGAAATAATTGCCGAGGCCACTGGTTTTTGTCCAATTTGGGCATTTTGGCGGTATAACTTGTTGATAGCCGCTTTCATTTGTGACGATATTCAGCTTTGGGTCATGATTCGCACATGATGCTAAAACCGATGTCAAAACCAATGCTGATGATAATATTAAAAAACTTTTTCTCATTATTCCTCCAAAATAAAGCCCGGCTCGCCGTGCAATCTATATTCGGCAATTTTGCCTTCATATTCGCCTGCTTCACGGCCTAATGGCTGCTCAATATACAATTTCCCGAATAAGATACGCTCAAAATCACTCGGAACTTCATAACCTTCAGTTGGCGTTAATAGCTTATCTGCCTCCGCCACACCGTTGACGATATATGGCGTGACGATTATAACCAGCTCGGTTTCATCATTTCTGAAATTATTAGAGCGGAAAAGCGTACCCAAAACCGGAATATCACCCAGCCACGGGAATTTGCTGATATCATTAGTAACATCATTACGCAATAATCCGGCAATCGCAAAGCTTTCTCCACTGCCCAACTCAACCGTTGTTGATGCACGGCGGGTAGAAAGGGTCGGTATATTGTTACCGGCAATCGTTACCGCCGAAGCCGTAAGCGAGCTAACTTGCGGCGCTACCGCTAGGCTGATTTTATCATTAGCCAAAACAGTTGGTGTAAAATCCAGCCCCACACCAAATTCGCGATATTCAATCGCCGTCACTCCGCCTTCCTGCGGAATCGGAATCGGGAACTCACCACCAGCAAGGAAGCTTGCCGCTTCACCTGATTTTGCCGTAAGGTTAGGCTCTGCCAGCGTTGTTACCAAGCCTTCTGATTCCAGCGCGTCAATCACCGAATCGATAGTAAATCTACCTGGCTGCCCTTGAAGCCTGATATTATTGCCCTGCCTGGTTAATGCGGCAGTAGCATCCAGAAAATCTCTGCCCGTAAACAAGCCAAAGGAGAACGTGCCTTTTGTCATTATTGAGGAAAGATTTATCCCGAAATTCTTAATTTCCGAACGCGCAACTTCTGCCACACGTACGCGCAGCATCACTTGGTCAGAACCTCTCACCTCAAGCATATTTATTAGATTCTGCTCGCTCCCCAGCAATGAGCTGGCAAGCTGCACCACCAAATCTGCATCTTTTGGCGAATTAACATTACCCTTGACCACAACACCACTTCCGATTGATTGGAAAGTAATGTTAGAATCAGGTAAAATCTTTCTGATAGAATCTTCAAAAGCCTGAGTTCCTGCTCCAACAACTATAGTATCCTCAAAAACAGTCTTGTGATTAGCATCTAATGCATGAATAGTAGTTTCACCCACTGAAAGCCCATAAACATATATATAATTGGGTGAGCGCACATCAATATCGGCAATTTCCGGATCGGCTATAAATACATGCGCTGCCGGACGCGGAAGGTTGATAATCCTCCCCTTTCTCATATCCAACTCAAGCGCGTGAGCAGAGCTAATATTAATACACAATGACACTATAAAAGCCGCGATGGCAAAAAATCTATACATATTATTCATCCTACCTTTAGTCGGCAGAATTTTCAACAGGTACGCTGAGAGTATTTCTGCCACGGGTAATAGTTACTTTGGTCGACTCAATAGTCGGCCTTACCGTTTCTATTACCTTACTGACATCATTATCTC
>PCXJ01000078.1:1894-14271 GCA_002787615.1 Alphaproteobacteria bacterium CG11_big_fil_rev_8_21_14_0_20_44_7 | reverse complement strand
CTGCGCAAAATCAACGATATTTTGCCTAATTCTTCCGCAACCAGCACTTCTTCAGCCTGTTTAGGGCTAACTTCTAATGTCACAGTTTTGGCAATTTGGGCTTTTTTATCAGGATTATTCACATTTTGGTCAATTGCCAGCACCCGAACATCCTGCACGAATGTTTCAGTTACATAGCTTCTATCACCATCAACCGAAGATACCTGATGAGTTAAGAGCAAATCTACCTTATCACCGGGGAATATAAATCCGGCATTGCCTGAAACCAGCGTCACGCCGATTGAAATTGCCCGCATCCCCGGATATAAAACCGCACTCATAAAGCCGCCCTCTCCCGGTGTTACAACAAAATCCCTATCCAAAGGCTCATTTCCGGCAATAAAACGCCGCGCAACCGCTCCATCAAGCTCAGATATATCAAAAGAACCCTTGCGTAAAAATTTCGCACTCACTTCTTTCGGATACTTGCCCTCCGGAATATCCTGCCATATAAAATGCTCACCCGTCTTAATAAAGCTGCCGGGGAGGATATCCTTTACCGCTATCAATGTATAATTACTATCATCTATAGTAGCGACATTTTTATGCCCCTTATTTTGCATGTAGAAGACCACACCTCCCGCCATTGCCAGTGCTACCACGATTAAAATTACAAATCTCATAAGACCTCAAATCTTGTTCACCAGACCATTCTACCCCCTATTAGTTAATAACACGTAAATACGCGGCAAGGTTGTTGGAAGCTGGGTGCAAAGTGCAAGGGGGGAGGATTTAGAATTTAGGAACATGGAATCGCCAACTCGCCTCCATCTCCCCCCTATTAGGGGGGATTTAAGGGGGGTGGCTTCAGGCAATGACGATTACTAAAAGCTAGAAGCTAGAAGCTAGAAGCTAGAAGCTAGAAGCTAGAAGCTAGCCCGCTTTTTTATCGAGCAGGTTGAGGCTTGCGCCATCGGCAGGCTCTTCCGCCTCGACAAGCACATGCTCATGCTCGGTGACATTGAAATCTGGCAAAGAATCGGGAATTTTGGCATTTTTCTCCGGCTCAACCCCCAAATCTATAATTCTCCGCACACGCGGCAACAGCCGTGAATTCACCGAACGGCTCAGCTTAGAGAAATTCTCCGCCGAGCTGCGGATTGCCCGCCCGACTGATTCTGCATTGCGCAAGAATACATCAAGCGATGAAATCACCTTGCTCATTTCCTGCAATATCACCTTATAATTATGCTCCTGCTTGGCGCGTGAAATCTCATGGATGGCGATATTGAGCAAAAGCTGCAAAGCCGAAGGGTCGGCGGGGATAATATCATGTTTATAGCATTTGCTACGAAACTCGCTATCTGCCTGAAACACCTTTTGCATGGCCGATTCATTCGGCAAATACATAACATTTATGACCTTACCGCCGGAAAGCTTCAAATCCTGCTTCACCGCATTTTTATAATCTTTTGAAGCGAGCGAAGTTAGGTGGTTATTCATGGTTTTTTTCAGCTCTTCAAGCAGGCGCTTTTCATCATTTTCCACGGCGGCAGCGATTTCTAGGAAATATTTTGATGATTTTGAATCAATCACCATCACATTGCCTTCAGGCAAATATATCACCGCATCGGGGCGCAGCCTGCCATTTTCACCCGCCACCGAATATTGCGTTTTGAAATCCCGCCCTTTTTCCAAACCAAAGTTTTTGAGCGTATTTTCCAGCCCAATCTCGGCATAACTCCCTGCCCCGCCCGGACTTGCCAAAGCCTGCCAAACAGTTGATATCTTTGAATCCTGCTTATTCACCTGCCCGCTTAAGGATGCCAATTTTTCAACAATTTGCGAAAACTCCTTGTTCAGATTCTCGGTAGTTTTTTCGGTAATTTCCTGTGATTGCTTTTTTGCGGCTTCATTTTCACGCTTATGGTCTTCCAGCAATTTTGATGACATATGCTGAGAAGCCTCAAACATCGCAGCTTTTGCTGCTTGCAGCGATTCCTCCTTGACCTTATTCCAGTCACCTTCGCGGCTTTTCAATTGCTCATTTTCCTGACGCAGCAACTCCACCTCAATCATACCTTGCGTTGCGCGCGATTTCTGGAAAAAATATCCGATTAATCCGCCAAGAATCAAAAACACAAAAGCTATAAGGGCATAATACATACGCCCATGCTATAGCTTAACTATCAGGAATTCAAGAAATTATGCGTAAACGAAATTACCTGCCGCAACCGGAGCAAGTGGACGCTCAGTTGTTGGGTCGATAACTTCCCATGCACGCGGATTTGCTATCAGCGTATGCAGGATTTCGTTATTCGTGCTATGGCCGGAACGGTGGCCAATAAATTCACCCTGAATCCTCATTCCAAAAAGGAACAAATCGCCTATAGAATCCAGGATTTTGTGGCGTACAAATTCATCTTCAAAGCGCAAGCCGTCATCATTTAAGATGCCGTCCTCGCCAACTACAATTGCGTTATCCAGCGAGCCGCCCAGCGCCAATCCGGCTGCGTGCATCGCCTCTACTTCATGTTTAAATCCAAAAGTACGGGCAGCGGCGATTTCCTGCTTGAATGTATCTGCCGCAAATTCATATCTGGCTCTTTGCTTGCCGATGATATTATCATTGAAATTGATTTTGAACTTCACCGTAAAATTATCTGCCGGAAGGAATTTGGCTGAGCGCTTTTTATCGCCAACTTCCACCTCATCCTTAATCCGCAATATTTTACGGAAAGATTTCTGCGTTTTTAGTCCGGCTTTTTCCACCATAGCAATAAATGGCTGTGAGCTACCATCCATAATCGGAATTTCCGGCGCATCCACTTCAACAATCACATTATCAACACCAGCACCCCATAGCCCAGCCATCAGATGCTCTACGGTTGAAATATCAACATCCGAGCTGTTGGTGAGCGTTGTGCCGAGCATAGTTTTTGTCACATTCAGATAGCTACCATGGATAATCGACTCAGATTCCTTTACATCTTTGCGGATAAAAATCACCCCGCAATTTTCCGGCGCGGGTTTGAGCGTAAGGGTCACGAGCTTGCCCGTATGCAGCCCGATTCCCTTACATGTTACCGCTTTAGCTATAGTTCTTTGTTGTTCAATTCTCATTATTATATATACGCCTTATAACTGATATAAATTTTTATATTAATTCTAGTGTCATATATTATATCACCTCTCGCTATAAGCCAAATCACATATTATTACGGATTGTTACAGAGATTATCTTCACCATAACACCCCTCAAAAAACTTGCCAGATAGGGTAATATAGGATAATTCCTGTACAAGTTTGGTAAAAAATAAGGGCGAAATATGAAGCAACAGGCAGTTCTCACGAAATTGGAAAATAAACGCCAGCAAGCGCGTGAAGGCGGCGGTAAAAAACGCGTTGATGCCCAGCACGGTAAAGGAAAACTCACCGCGCGTGAACGTCTGGAAGTGCTGCTCGACCCCGATTCGTTTGAAGAATATGACATGTTTGTTGAGCATCGCTCCACCAATTTCGGGATGAATGACAACATCACCCCCGGCGATGGCTGCGTAACCGGAACAGGCACAATCAACGGGCGTTTGGTCTATGTTTACAGCCAAGATTTTACGGTTTTTGGCGGCTCGCTATCCGAGGCTAATGCAAAGAAGATCTGCAAAGTTATGGATATGGCGATGAAAACCGGCGCACCCGTCATTGGCTTGAACGATTCCGGTGGCGCACGCATTCAGGAAGGGGTTGATTCCCTTGCCGGATATGGCGAAATTTTTCAACGCAACGTCAATGCTAGCGGTGTTATCCCGCAAATCTCCCTCATCATGGGGCCATGTGCGGGCGGCGCAGTATATTCCCCTGCCCTGACCGATTTCACCATCATGGCACAAGGCTCATATATGTTTGTGACCGGCCCTGATGTTGTAAAAACCGTTACACATGAAGAAGTTACTCAGGAAGATTTGGGGGGCGCAAGCGTGCATACCACAATTTCGGGCGTAGCAGATTTATCATTCAGCAATGATATCGTTACTTTGCGCCAAACCCGCAGGCTTTTCAACTTCCTGCCGCTAAATAACCGCCAAGGAACGCCTTCACGCCCAACCAATGATCCGGCAGATCGCGTTGAAACCTCGCTAAACACACTCATCCCCGATGATCCGAATAAGCCATATGACATGAAAGAGCTGATTATCCGCATTTGTGATGAATATGACTTTTTTGAAATCCAGCCCGATTATGCCAAAAACATCATGGTCGGATTCGGACGCATGGAAGGCAAAACCATCGGAATCGTTGCAAATCAACCGATGGAAATGGCGGGATGCTTGGATATCTCCGCCTCGCGCAAAGCCGCACGCTTTGTACGTTTTTGTGATGCATTCAGCATCCCACTTGTAACTCTGGTTGATGTTCCGGGATTTTTGCCGGGGATTAATCAAGAGCATAACGGCATCATCAAACATGGCGCAAAACTTATTGCTGCCTATGCGGAAGCCACCGTGCCGAAAATCACCCTCATCACCCGCAAAGCCTATGGCGGCGCTTATATCGTGATGAGTTCCAAGCATTTGCGCAGCGATATCAACCTCGCATGGCCGGACGCAGAAATCGCCGTGATGGGCCCCAAAGGCGCTGTAGAAATCATTTTCCGTGGTGAGAAAGATATGGATGCCCGCGCCGAGGAATATAAGGAAAAAATCGCCAATCCATTTATCGCCGCTTCACGCGGTTATCTCGATGATGTCATCCGCCCGCAAAACACGCGCTCGCGCATTTGCCGCGCCCTGACGATTCTGGAAAATAAAGATGAAAAAAACCCGTGGAAAAAACACGATAACCTGCCACTATAGCTGTTTTAATTTAAATACAATCTAAAATAAAATAATTTAAGGTAAATAATTACATGTTCAAAAAAATACTTATCGCAAATCGTGGTGAAATCGCAGTTCGCATAATGCGCACCTGCCGCAAGATGGGCATCAAAACCGTTGCCATCTATTCTGAGGCTGATGCCAATGCCTTACATGTGCGTGAAGCTGACGAAGCTTTCTATATCGGTAAATCAACCGCTTCTGAAAGCTATCTCAATATCAAAAAAATTATTGATGTTATCACGCGCTCCGGCGCAGAAGCCGTTCATCCCGGCTATGGATTTTTATCGGAAAACCCTAAGTTTGCACGCGCCGTAAAACGTGCCGGAGCAGCTTTCATCGGCCCATCTGCCGAAGCGATGAAGTTTATGGGCGATAAGATTGAATCCAAAAAACTCGCAAAAAAAGCCGGTGTTAGTTCCGTTCCCGGCCATTTGGAAACGATTGAAGAACCCAAAGAAGCCGTAAAAATCGCCCGCAAAATCGGTTATCCGGTGATGATAAAAGCCTCCGCAGGCGGTGGTGGTAAAGGGATGCGCATCGCACGCAGCGACAAAGAAACCATGCGTAGCTTTGCTGCTGCAAAGAGCGAAGCGATTTCCAGCTTTGGTGACGGACGTGTTTTCATAGAAAAATTCATTGAAAATCCGCGCCATATTGAAATCCAGATTCTTGCTGACCAGCACGGCACTGTCATCGCCCTTGGTGAGCGCGAATGCTCAATTCAGCGCCGTCATCAAAAGATTATCGAGGAAGCACCAAGCCCATTTATTGATGCTAAAACCCGTGATAAAATGTCGGATCAGGCAAAAGCACTGGCAAAAGCGGTGAAATATAGCTCAGCCGGAACTGTGGAATTTGTGGTTGACGGCAATAAGAACTTCTATTTCCTCGAAATGAACACAAGGTTGCAGGTTGAACATCGCGTAACCGAACTGGTAACAGGCGTTGATTTGGTTGAACAAATGATATTGGTTGCCGCCGGAGAAAAGCTCAAAATCAAACAAAAAGATGTTGAGATTAACGGCCACGCTATTGAAGCACGGATTTATGCCGAAGACCCTTCTCACGGCTTCCTGCCTTCTGTTGGACGCTTGACCCGATACGAAGAGCCATCGCTGAATAAAAATCTGCTTCTCGATAGCGGTGTCTATGAAGGCGGCGAAGTTAGCATGTATTACGATCCGATGATTGCCAAATTATGCTCTTACGGAAAAACCCGCGAATCTGCCATCAAAACCATGCAAAAAGGGCTTGGCGAATATTTCATTGAGGGCGTTTCGGCAAATATCAGCTTTTTGGAATCAATCATCCGTCATGACAAATTCCTCAAAGGCGATGTTTCCACCAATTTTATCGGCGAAGAATATCCGGAAGGCTTCAACGCAACCGAATTAACCCGCGAAATGACCTATAAATTCATTTCCGTGGCGACCTTCATTTTCCTTGATGATGCGAAACGCGCCAGTATGATTTCCGGCCAACTCCCCGGCAGGCAACGCCAGATTGGCCCGCGCTGGGTTATCACTATCGAAGATAATGACTATTCAGTTTATGTAAATGACCGCGATGGCGGCTATGAAATTGAGTGCGAAGGCAGACTGTTCACGGTTTACAGCACCTATGATTTGGGTGGGAATTTGTTCCAAGGCACAGTTAATAATGAGCCCGTCACTTTCCGTATTCGCTATCTCGATGAGGGCTATCGCCTAACTCACGGCGGCTCACGTGTAAATACCATCGTCCGTAGCCCGCGCATGGCAGAGCTTGCACGCTTTATGCCGAAATCTACAGATGACGGCTCGCAATCCAAGCATCTAATCGCGCCAATGGCAGGCAAAATCGTCCGCGTTGCCGCCAAAGAAGGCCAAACCATTAAAAAAGGCGAAGAGCTGATTGTTATTGAAGCAATGAAAATGGAAAATTTAATCCGCGCCACACATGATGTAAAAATCGCCAAAGTGAAGATTGCCGCCGGAGAAAGCGTTGCCGCCAATCAGGAACTCGTCACCTTTGAAAAAGCTTGAGGCTTGAGGCTTGAGGCTTGAGGCTTGAGGCTTGAGGCGACTTTGAGACATTCCTTCCTCACTCAGCTGTCATTCCAGCGTAAGCTGTAATCTAGGGCTTGTGGAATGCCGCACTGGATTCTGGCCTTCGCCAGAATGACGGGGTTGTGTGGTTTCTGATTTCAAATATATAGCTTCTCGCTTCTAGTAATCGTCATTGCCTGAATGCATAAGCATTCTAGGGCAATCTAAAATGCGCTATGGAGGATTCCCCTAGAATTCACACCCCCCTTGCGTCCCCCCTAATAGGGGGGGAATGGAGGGGGGGCCTAATAGGGGGAAAATGGAGGGGGTGCCTATAAGGGAGGAGGTGAAAACGAGCTGCCGATTCCATGCTCAATGCTCCTAATTCCTAAATACTAAATACTAAATACTAATTCGTCACCCGCAAATAGCTATCCACCATTGCCGCGATATCTTCAGTTTTGGCCAGCGCATTCAGCTCATCCGGCTCACCGTGAATTGCTGCTAAAACCAGCGCCATCCCTTTTATAACACCACTCATAAACGCGGCATGCTCGGTGCTTTCCACCTTTCCGGCCATAATCTCATCCTGAAATTTATTATTTATCTGCATGCTTTCCACCCGCGCCATATATTTCGTTGCAATATCGCGCATCGCATAGGCAATCGGGCCGGGCAAAGAATCCGCCTCAGTCAATTTGCTCAGCTCCTTATCCTCAATTCCCAACTCCTGACACAGGGAATCAAACCATTTCAGCCCATAGACCGCCGTTCCGATTTGGATTAAATCACTTCCCTTCATTTCTCATTTTCCTTTTCTTTCAAATGCTTGATGAATTTCATCGCTGCGCTAGTATACTCCACTCCGGTTACAAAGGTTAGCGCGGCAGCAATCCATAATAATATTGTTCCGACCTGAAAAACTTCGGCGGCGAATTCAGCTTGCGCAAGCGGCACAAAAATCAGCGTTATTATCGCCAGAAATTGCGCTGTAGTTTTCCATTTTGCGAGCTTCGTCACCGTCATCACCCCATTATTATCCGCAACAAATTCACGCAAACCGGAAACCAACAATTCCCGTAAAATAATAATCACCACCGGAATTAAATCTGCGCTATCACTAACCACAAGCATCAACAAAACTGCCGCTACCAGCAATTTATCGGCAATCGGGTCTAACATTTGCCCGAATTTGGATTCCACCTCATATTTCCGCGCCAAATAACCATCCAGAAAATCAGTGATACTTGCGAATATAAAAAGCCCCAGTGCCACCAAAGCCGCCATTTTCAGCGAAGGTATATAAAATGCAGCGATAATCAGCGGGATTGCCACTATGCGAAGGATTGTCAGAATATTAGGTAATGATTTCATATTTTTATGCGCGCTCAACAGAAACCACAATATAACCTAGTGAAAATAGTTGTAAACCATTTCGGCGATATTACGGCTAATTCCCTCAACCTCTTGCAGGCTCTCAATCTCGGCCTGCTTTATTCCCTTCACTGAACCAAAATGAGTGAGCAAAGCTTTTTTGCGCGCAGCACCAACCCCCCTGATGCCGTCCAACTCAGATTTTTTGATATCACTGCTGCGTTTATCTCGATGCGTAGTTATCGCAAAACGGTGCGCCTCATCACGAATGCGCTGCATGAAGTAGGCTAATTGCGAACCAAACTCCAGATTGAACGGCTTTTCGCCCAGCATGTGATATTCCTCTTTTCCGGCATTGCGCTCCGCCCCTTTGGCGATTGCTATCAGCTTCACCTCATTGATTCCCAACTCCTCCATAACTTTTGCAGCAGTGGATAAATGCCCTGCCCCGCCATCAATCAAAGCCACGTCAGGCAAGGCTGAATTTTCCTGTTTTGCACGTTTAAAACGCCGCGCCAATACTTCACGCATCATATCATAATCATCAGATAAATTACTGTTTTTTATAGTGAATTTTCTATATGATTTTTTGTCGAACCCTTCATCGCTAACCACAATCATTGCACCCACTGCATTGCTGCCCTGTATGTGACTATTATCATAAACCTCGATTCTTTCCGGCATTTCCGGCAGCTTAAAGCGCTCGGCAAATTGCTTGAGCAGCTTGGTATGCGCCACATTTTCTGCCATTTTTCTGTGCATCGCATCTTTTGCATTCATCACGACATTTTTCATAAAAGCCGCCTTGTCGCCGCGCATTGGCACAGAAATCCTCACCTTATACTTCGCATTATTTTCAAGCGCATCTTCAATCACGGTGTTATCTTCAATTTTATGACTGACATAAATTTCCCGCGCCGGATGGTTTGATTGATAAAATTGCCCGAGAAACCCTGCTATAATTTCCCCCTCCTCCATCCCTGCCGAGTTGGATGGAAAATAGGCACGATTGCCATAATTATTACCGCCACGAATAAAGAACACCTGCACGCAAACCGCTTGTCCTTCACGGTACAAGCCAATCACATCCGCATCGGAAACATTCTGCATCGTCATTTTCTGCTCACTCTGGATGCGGTTTAATACCTGAATCCTATCGCGATATTGCGCAGCTTTTTCAAACTCGGTTGCATCACTGGCAGCCTGCATGTTTTTAACCAATTTTTCCTGCACAAATTTGGTTTTTCCTTGCAGAAAATCCCGCGCATCCTCAACAATTTGTCCATATTCCGCCGCCGAGATTTTGCCAACACATGGCGCAGTACAGCGCTTTATTTGATATTCCAGACATGGGCGCGTGCGCGAATTCAGCACCGAATCCGAGCATGAGCGCAAAGGAAATGCACGCTGCAAAATATTGAGCGTTCGGTTCACCGCGCCTGCCGAAGGAAATGGCCCGAAATATTGCCCGTCACGTTTTCTTGCCCCGCGATATTTTGTCATCATATTATATTCTTTATCGGCAGTCAGAAGGATATACGGGAAGGATTTATCGTCTTTAAGTAAAATATTAAATCTTGGCTGCAACTCTTTGATTATATTAGCTTCTAACAAAAGTGCCTCTGCCTCATTCTTGCTAATCACAATTTCCATCGCACGAGTCTCAGAAATCATTTTCTGAATACGATAAGTCAGAATTTCCGGCCTAGTATAGCTCGCCACGCGCTTGGCAAGATTCTTCGCCTTACCGACATAAAGCACCTGCCCGCTTTCATCCAGCATGCGATAAACACCCGGCTTCGGCGGCATGTTTTTGAGGTGTTTTTTTATTGCTGCAATTCCGTCTTGCAATGACATTTGCTAATTCTACCTGCGTCCGAAGAGTTTTTCAATATCGGCACGTTTCAACTCAACATAAGTTGGGCGACCATGATTGCACTGCCCCGAATGCGGCGTAGATTCCATCTGCCGCAAAAGCTGATTCATCTCATCGCGGCTGAGCTTGCGTCCGGCGCGGATGGAATTATGGCAGGCAGAAGTTTCCAGAATATGCTCAAAAGCCTCTTGCAGGCTGATATCCGTCCCATGTTCCAGCAAATCATCGGCAATATCATTAAACAATTGTTTTAAACTGACGTTTAAAAGCAAGCTCGGCACTTGCGAAATTTTGATTTCATTCACCCCGAATTGCTCAATTTCAAACCCGAAGCGGTTGAATTTTTCCTGCATTCCGAGAATCATCTCCAAGCGCTTTTCATCCAGCGCCACAATTTCCGGCACTAAGAGCGGCTGGCGGGCAATCTTATCCGCATCAATCTGCGCTTTATACCCCTCATAAACCAAACGCTCATGCGCGGCGTGCTGGTCAACAATGATAATTCCATCCTCTTTTTCAGCGATTATATAAGTATTATGCAATTGCGCCTTTGCCTCGCCCAAAGGGAATTCCAGAAACTTCTCTTCCGGCGCAACTTCTTGCTGAGCTTGCCCAGTTTCCTGAAAATCATATTCCGTTTCCGGTTGCTTTAGCGGCAAAAATCCGGTTGATGGCGGGGCTGCCGAGCTTGGCTGATAATAATTCTGCGAATATGAATTCTGTGAATATGAATTCCGTGAGGATGAGCCTGCCGGATTACGCTGAATCGCATGCAGCGCAAAATCTGCCACCGTTGTTGATGCTTGATGTCCGGCGGAATTTATCGCAGCACGAATTGCCGAAACCAGCATTCCCGTCACCGCGCGTGAATCGCGAAAGCGCACTTCTGATTTTGCCGGATGCACATTCACATCAACATCGCAACTTGGAATATTTATGAATAATACCAGCACCGGAAAACGCCCGCCTCCCAGAAAATCCTTATATGCCGCCTTGATTGCACCAAGCAAAACTTTATCCTTTATCGGCCTGCCATTGACATAAATATATTGCTCCTCGCCCGTTCCGCGATTATATGTCGGCACGGCGCAATAACCATAAAGGCTTGCTCCTTCACGCTCAGCTTTGACTTCCAGCGCATTCTCCTGAAAGTTCTTGCCGATAATTTCCGAAATCCTGCCCAGTTGATTTGAAGACATCAAATCCAGCTTTGGCTTGCCGTCAATTTCCAACTTGAAGGAAACTTGCGGGTTTGCCATGGCAATTTTCTTTATCACATCAACGCATTGATTCTTCTCGGTATTTTCCGCCTTCATAAATTTCAGACGTGCCGGAGTGGCAAAAAACAAATCGCGTACTTCCACTTTTGTGCCATGCTCAAATGCTATTGAAGCTGGCTCAGCCTCTCCAAAATCCCCGCCATCCACACAAATTTTCCACGCATCGGAATTTTCAATTTTGCTGCTAATCGTCAATTTTGCCACCGAGCCGATTGAAGCTAATGCCTCGCCGCGAAATCCGAATGAATTGATATTGAGCAAATCCTCGTCCGGCAGTTTTGAAGTTGCGTGGCGCTGCACGGAAAGTTCCAAATCCGTCTTTTCCATGCCGCTACCATCATCACTGATGGAGATTAGGTTTTTTCCACCTGCTTCAAGTTTCACCGATATATTATGTGCGCCTGCATCAAGCGCATTCTCGACAATTTCTTTTACCGCAGAGGCAGGCCTTTCCAGCACCTCACCGGCAGCAATACGGTTGATTAATGTTTGTGGGAGTATTCTGATATGGCGGGTTTCATTGCTCACCCTGTGTTTTTATACCCATATAAGAATTTTTTCAATTAATTATATAAAAGCCCTATTCCGACTCATCATCACCGCTATCGATGATATCATCATTCGTGCCTTCCAAATCAATGAATTTGCCGTTCGCAGCCTTGCCACGCACCACCTCTTCATCATCTTCAATTTCCATTTCATCACGAATATCTTCATCAAGCTCATCGGCAATATCATCATCAGAATCATCATCGACATCAATTTCGTCCAAGTCAATTTCGATATCACTCAGCTTGCTTTCATCAATTTTATCGGCAGCGCGTTTGCGTCCACGGCGCGGCTTACCTTCAGAGTCAGGGTTATAGGTGCTATTGCATTTTGGACAAGTGACCGGATCTTTTTCCAAATCATAAAATTTTACGCCGCAAGCAAGGCATGTTCTTTTTTGTCCTATTCCCATTTT
>PCXJ01000078.1:0-1669 GCA_002787615.1 Alphaproteobacteria bacterium CG11_big_fil_rev_8_21_14_0_20_44_7 | reverse complement strand
ATAATCCCGGAGACAATCTTTGCAAAACGTAGGCCTCTTACCATCTGGCTGAAAAGGTACTTGTATATCCATACCGCAACTTACACACTGTGCTTCATATAATTTCTTCTCTTGAGGAACCTGCACAGTTTCTGGAAGCTCCTTCTTGGACGGTTCTGATATTTCATTCTGTTTTTCTTCTTTCTTGCCACTGAATGCTGGCCTTGATTTGAGTGGCTCGAGAGATTCGAGTGATACTGCAGGATCTCTCTTCGGTGCCAATGCAGGACGGAAAGAAGAAGGAGAAACGACTGGCTTTTTATCATCTGCTCTCCTCATCGGATGGCTCGCTATCGGCAGAGGTTTTTTCACTGGATCCGGAGCAGGACTTTGTGATTCAGCGATAGCCTGACGTTCTTCAGAGGTAAGCATTCCACTCCAACGCCTAATCTTTTCTTCTACTTCTTCACGACTGGATGAATAACGCTCTCTTGAACTCTGAATAATTTTCACTTCGTTTCCTGCGTCTTCGAGTTTGATCGGAGGAAGGGTCGTAGCACTGAATGCATCCCCCGCAATACCATCAATCATCAGTTTCAAATAAATCTGATATTTCGGAAGATTAATAATATCATTCATCATAAAAACTGGCTCGAATTCTTTCTCAAGAAACTCAGCATCCATCGCACCAACGCGGAACGAAACAATAGATCCTGCATTTCCAAAAATAGCATCACGAACGGTTTCTTCAATCTGAGTAACATACTGATTGGCAAGTACGAGATTGAGGTGATATTTACGAGCTTCAGAAAGAATGTTTGCAAATGATTCAGTAGCAAAGTTCTGAAATTCATCTACATACAGGTAGAAATCTTTACGCTCTTCTTCGGGTATATCGACACGACCCATCGCTGCCAATTGAATCTTAGTAATCATCATGGCACCAAGGAGTGCTCCGTTGTCTTCACCAATACGTCCTTTCGAAAGGTTGATAATGAGAATTTTCCGTTGATCCATCACTTCACGAATATTGAAAGACGAAACGGTCTGACCAACGATATTACGAATCAGAGAACTTGAGAGAAATTGCCCAACTTTGTTTTGGATTGGTGAAATAACTTCTTGGAGCACTCTGTCGTTCCACTGAGAGAACTCATCTACCCAAAAGCTCCGTACCACTGGGTCAGTGATCTTTTCTACTACCCGAGCACGATACGATTTGTCTACCAAAATACGTGTGACACCTAGGAGCGTACTCCCAGGATATTCGAGCAGTGCCAAAATAGCATTACGCAAAATATATTCAAGTCTTGGTCCCCAAGAATCTGCCCAAATTTTCTTAAACACACCCACCAGTCCTGATGCGACGAGATGACGGTATTCCGGATCAACTTTCTCCATCACATTGAACGCAATCGGAAAATCCTGATCAGATGGGTTGAGATAAATAACATCATTGATACGACTCGATGGTATCGCTTTGATAAGTTTTTCTGCAGTATCTCCGTGTGGATCGATGAACGCAATACCGTGCCCCTTTTGAATATCCTGGATGGCCAAATTCTCAAGCAAATTTGTCTTGCCCATACCCGTCTTCCCGATAACATACATATGTCTTCTTCGATCATCTGTCTTGATACCAAAGACTCTCTCCTGATTTCGGAAATTCGTTTTCGCAAAAAATGTTATT
>PCXJ01000101.1:8455-8912 GCA_002787615.1 Alphaproteobacteria bacterium CG11_big_fil_rev_8_21_14_0_20_44_7 | reverse complement strand
AACTTAGTCTACCTTTTAAAAACCCTAATTCGCCGACCTTAGCATATGCCATGCTTGCTTTACGGAATTTTATGTATGATTCATAGATTTTGCGTTCGATTTTTCCTTCCTCTGCAACTTCGCGAACAACATTTTCCGATTCTTTGAAGAAGGCTTTCAATATATCCTGCGGATATTCCTGCAATTCTATCTCATAACGTTTTTTGAGAATCTCTGCCGAGCGCAAATTATTTGCAAGATATTCCGAGAGCATTATCTGATTTTCCGCCGCACAAGAAACTTTTATAACTTGCTGCAAATCTGCCGAAAGCCCTTCATATGCATTGCTATTCAGCATTAATTCCAGCGCAGGACCGCCTTCATGAAATCCGGGCCCATAATAATTTTTGGCGACTTTATAAAAACCAAATGCAAGGTCATTCCACGGCCCCACCCACTCGGCAGCATCTATCACCCC
>PCXJ01000101.1:227-8345 GCA_002787615.1 Alphaproteobacteria bacterium CG11_big_fil_rev_8_21_14_0_20_44_7 | reverse complement strand
AATCTTCCAGCGAATTTAGCGGCTTTTTAAACCAGCCACCCATTTGTACACCTGTGTTTCCGGCCTGAAAACTGCGTATGCCGAATGGCTTATAAAGCTCATCCCAAAGCTGCTGCCCACCGCCGAAATATACCCATGCAGCCAACTCCATTGCCGTCATCCCACCCGGAACAGTACAGAAAAACGCCGTTGCCTTGCTCTTGTTCAGCCAATAATATGGGGCGCAATGTGCCATTTCCACCTTGCCGTTTGCCACTGCATCAAAACATTCAAATGCCGGAATTAGCTCACCCGCACCGTATATCTTGATTTCCAGCTTACCGCCTGACAACGCCTCGATTCTTTTGCCCAGACGCACCGCGCCATTTCCCAAACCGGGCAATTCTTTGGGCCATGTCATAACCATTTTCCATTGCTGAATGCCCTCAGCCTTCGCGGGCGCGGTTTTAGAAGCGAGGATGCCTGCCAAACCAGTTGCAGCCGCACCTTTTAAGAATTTCCTACGCGTTGTCATGCCACCTCATCTTTTAATTCTTCTGGGAGTTTGAATTTTATATTCTCACGCTTCCCGTCAAATTCCTGCACTTCATTCGCACCAAATTCGCGCAAACGGTTTATGACATTCTGTACCAGCACTTCCGGCGCACTCGCCCCTGCTGTTACTCCGATAACAATCTTATTACTCAACCATGATTTATCAATCGCTGCGGCGCCGTCTATCAAATATGAAGCAACTCCCAGCTCCTCGCCCAAATCACGCAAACGGTTGGAGTTTGAGCTATTCGCAGCCCCGATAACCAGCAGCACATCCACCTGCCCCGCCAGCTCACGCACCGCATTTTGACGATTCTGCGTGGCATAGCAAATATCTCGAGTGTCCGGCCCTTCAATATTCGGGAATCTGGCTTTTAAACCATCTATAATAAACTTCGTATCATCAAGGCTCAGCGTGGTTTGCGTGACATAAGCCAGATTATTCTCATCAGCAATCTGCAAGTTCTCAACATCGGCGATTGTTTCCACCAGATGCACTTTTTGCACACGCCCTGAAGTCCCCTCCACTTCCGGATGTCCTTTATGTCCTATTAATATAATCTCTCTGCCATCCGCCTCATAACGCCGCGCTTCATTATGCACTTTTGTTACTAATGGACAGGTTGCATCAATCACCGGAAGTTCGCGCAATTTCGCACTATTTTCTACCTTTTCGGAAACTCCGTGTGCCGAGAAAACCGTAATACCACCATCAGGAATTTCGCTTATTTCATCAACAAAAACCGCGCCCTTAGCTTTCAAATCATCCACTACGAACTTATTATGCACAATCTCATGCCGTACAAAAACCGGAGCGCCATATTTTGCCAGTGCCTTCTCAACAATTTCAATGGCACGGTCAACTCCTGCACAAAAACCGCGTGGATTTGCTAAAATAACTTTCATAATCGAAGTAATAGCACTAGAAATAGTATTTTTTAAGCTTTAAGTTAACAAATAACATATGAATATATTTAATCAGATACGCGAGCAGGTTGTTGAGCTGATAAGCTTGTATGACGCAGCTTCACTTGAGAAGGTGACGCTTGAACCGCCACGGGATGCCTCACATGGGGATTTATCGACTAACGCCGCGATGATTCTGGCCAAAGATGCCGGAAAAAACCCGCGTGAATTGGCGGAAGATTTCAAAAAACTATTTTCTCAGATTGAGATATTTGAAGAAATTTCAGTTGCCGGCCCGGGATTCATCAATTTCCGGCTTAATCCGAATTTCTGGCAAAACCATATTGCCGATATTATTTCCAACCAGCAGGAATATGGCAAATCCTCAGTTGGAAAAAACGCGAAAGTGAATGTTGAATATGTTTCCACCAACCCCACCGGCCCTATCCATATCGGACATGCACGCGGCGCGGTTTTTGGCGATGTGCTAGCCAGCGTTTTGCAGGCAAGTGGCTATGATGTCACCCGCGAATATTATATAAATGACGCAGGCAGCCAGATTGAGACTTTGTGCAAATCGGTTTTATTGCGCTATAATGGCGCAACCGAAATCCCCGAAGGTATGTATCCGGGAGAATATGTTATCCCGATTGCTGAGAATCTGCGCGCTGAGTTCGGTGAAGGATTAGACGAAAAAGATATCGCCAAAATTCGTCCATTCGTGGTGGAAGAAACCATGAATCTGATTCGTGAAAATCTGGCTTCGGCAAATATCCGCCATGATGTTTTCACCTCAGAATTTGAGCTAACCAAAGCAGGCAAAGTTGAGGAAGCGCTAAAATTGCTCGATAGCAAGGGGCTGATTTATCGCGGCGTGCTGGAAGCACCAAAAGGCAAAGCTCCGGATGATTGGGAAGAACGCGAGCAAACCTTGTTCAAATCCACCGATTTTGGCGATGATGTTGACCGCGCCATTAAGAAATCAGACGATAGCTTCACCTATTTCGCCGGAGATTTAGGCTATCATCTGAACAAGATAGAACGCGGATTCACCAAACTCATCAATGTTTTGGGGCAAGACCATGGCGGTTATGTAAAACGCATAAAAGCAGGTGTAAAAGCGCTTTCCGACAGCAAAGTTGAATGCGAAATAAAGCTGGTTAATCTGGTGAAATTGATGCAAAACGGCGTTCCTGTCAAAATGTCCAAGCGCGGCGGGAATTATATATTTATCGAAGAGGTGATAGAAGAAGTCGGCATTGATGCGCTGCGTTTCATCATGCTCACCCGCAAAAATGATGCTCCGCTTGATTTTGATTTGGCAAAAGTTGTTGAACAAAGCAAGGATAATCCGGTTTTCTATGTGCAATATGCGCATGCAAGATGCCATTCGGTTTTCCGCCAATATGGCAAGGAGGTTGATTTCACAAATGCGGATTTATCGCTACTCAGCAATGAATCCGAGCTGGCATTAATCAAAAAACTGGCAGAATTCCCACGCATCGTAGAACTTGCTGCCAGCCATTACGAGCCGCATCGCATCGCTTTCTACTTGCAGGAATTAGCCGCCGAGTTCCATTCACTATGGAATGCCGGAACATCTGATGCCGCGCTTAAATTTATCATTGATGATGAATCCACAACTCATGCCCGACTAACTCTTGTCAAAGCAGTGCAAATTGTGGTACATAATGGACTCAAGATTTTTGGTGTTAATGCGCCGGAGGAAATGAAATAAAATGATTCACCACAAAGATTTTCCATTTGATAAACGTGCGGAAGAAAATGAATTTATTCATATGCGCGGTGGTACGGTTCTTGACCGTGGTATGAAAATCAAAATTGTCATATTATCGCTGGCTTTCGCATCACTTATGTTTGGCGCAAAATATCTTTATGATTTGGGACGCGGTACAACCAACCCGCTTGATGCCCCGCTTATTCAGGCTTCTAATGATTCATTCCGCGAAAAACCGGAAGATCCGGGCGGCATGGTTATCCCACATCTTGACAAAGAAATTTATGAGAATTTTGGCAGTTCATATCTGGAAGATAAGCAGGAAGTTTTTACTATTGATGCACCGGAAAAACCGATAGATATTGACCCTTTGGGTGAATTGATTGATAGCTATGAAAAACCTTCCAGCAAGATAGAATCAAAGATAGCACCTGAAACCAAACCATCTGACACAGAAAAGAAAGTCGAACAAAAGCCACGCTCAATCAAAATTGATAAGGATGGTAATGTACAAACTTCTTCGCTCAATAATCGTTATAAAGCCAGCAGCACAAGCAAGAGAATTGATGTTGAAAAAGTTCTGGCAACACAAGATTTGCCAAAAGTTTGGGTGCAGCTCGGCACTTTTGAATCGGAAGAAACTGCATCAAAAGCATGGCAAGATGTTAGTGAGAAAAATAAAGATGTACTAAAAGATATCAGCCTGAGCATCGTAAAATCGGATTTAGGAGATAAGGGAGTTTTTTACCGCCTGCGCTCAGAGCCACTCACCAGCGAGGGTGAGGCAAAAGAAATCTGCAAGAAGCTCAATGAACGCCAGCAAAATTGCTTTTTTGTGAAGGATCAATCAGAAACTTCCGAGAAAAATGATTAAGCCGGTCATATATGGTTGCCTTGGCACAAAATTAAGTGACGAGGAAAAAGATTTTTTCAAACGCGTTCAGCCATTTGGCTTCATAATTTTCGCGCGGAACATTGAGAATCCTGAGCAACTCAAAACCCTCATCGCCGAGCTAAAATCCTGCGTCTCCCATTCTCCGGAAATCCTGATTGACCAAGAAGGCGGGCGCGTACAAAGGATGACAGCGCCACATTGGCCAAAATACCCCCCCGCGCAAATGCTGGATACGGAAGAAAAAGCTTATGAGGGCGGTTATAAAATCGGCTGCGACCTTGCCGAAATGGGAATCAACGTTGATTGCGCCCCGATGCTGGATGTTCGCCACCCAGATGCCGATGATATCATTGGTGACAGAGCCTTTGGCACTACGCCCGAAAATGTTGCCATACTCGGAAAAGCATTCGCCAAAGGGCTGATGAAAGCGGGCATAAAACCTGTTATAAAACACATCCCCGGCCATGGGCGCGCCACTTGTGATAGCCATCTTGAATTACCGCGAGTATGCGCAAATCTGGAGGAGCTACAAACGGATTTTGCACCTTTCCGCGCGTTGAATGATATGCCATATGCCATGACTGCGCATATTATATATGAGGCGATTGACGCAGAGAATTGCGCGACAGAATCCGCAAAAGTGATTGACTTGATTCGCAAAGATATCGGCTTTAGCGGGCTGATTATGAGTGATGATTTATCTATGAAGGCTTTGCAAGGCAGCTTTGCTGAGCGCGCCGAAAAATCTCTGGCGGCAGGCTGTGATTTGCTGCTGCATTGCAACGGCGATATGAATGAAATGGAAGAAATCGCCTCGGTATTAGTTTAAAGACTTAGGAGCCGGATGCACCACGGGCAGACATAGAAACGCCCTGTCTTTCTCTGATTTGCACTAATTCATCATGCAAAATACCTGCTATTTCTGCTCTATATGCGTCATTAATCAGCTCCTCTAGTCCGCCAAATTTTCTTGCTAATGCTGCAATATCAGCCAATTGCACAGATTGCTGCGACCACCAACCAAGCTGGGTTTGCAGAAATTCTCCGCCATCTTGCGAGACCATTCCAAGAGCGTGATGAATCATATTAAATCTCTCATCACATTCTGGAAAATCGCACATAACTTTATTGAGTATTCCTTGTGGTAATCTTGACATAGCAGCCTCCAGTTAATTTGAATTAACTTTCTATATAAATCTATGTAGAAATACAAGTGATTTTTTCGCAGATATACAAATATTATTCAGCGATTGGAACTTCCGGCTCAATAGGCTCAACAAGTTTTGGCTCCTCAAACTCCACTTGCGGCTGAGTTGAAATTTGCTCAACTTCATTCAGCAATCCACCTTCACGCTCTTTATTCGCAACATAGGCGAGCGTCAAGCTTGATATCATAAACGCAGCGGCAAGAATACCGGTGGTTTTGGTGAGAAAATTCCCGCTACCGCGCACTTGCACAAGGCTACCGGGGTTTGAACCGCCGCCGCCAAGCCCGCTTAATCCATCGCTGGAATTACGCTGTACGAGTATTATTCCTACAAGTGCAACAATAATAAACAGGTGAATTATGAGTAAAATAGTTTCCATACTTGACTCTTAGCTCAAACTTCGCAAAATTGCAAACATGAATTCTGAAAATACAACAAAATCACGTCCACGCCCGCTATCCCCGCATTTGCAGGTATATCGCTGGCTGATAACCTCCACGCTTTCCATCCTGCATCGCTTGACTGGGGTTGCGCTTTCAATCGGACTTGCCGTGGTTGCAGTGTGGCTGATTATCCTCGCATATTATCCTGAGCAATATGAACAGTTCTTGGGCTTTATTTCTTCACCGTTCGGCAAAATTATTATGGGCGGCTGGGCTTTCGCGCTTTATTATCATTTATTCAACGGCATTCGCCATTTATTCTGGGATATCGGTAAAGGGTTTGACCTCAAAAACGTCACACGCTCAGGATATTTGGTACTGCTTCTCACCGCGATATGCGGCGGATACACAATTATGTGCGCATTGGAGATAAGATTATGAAAAATATCCGTACCCCGCTTGCCCATGCAAAAGGTTTAGGTTCAGCACATAGCGGCGCACATCATTGGCTGCTGGAAAGGCTGACATCTGTCGCGCTGATTCCGCTTGTTTCGTGGTTTGCATATACGATTTTGCAGCTAACAAAGGGGAGTGCAAAACTAACCACGGGGTTTTTCCAAGAACCTTTGGCGGCGGCAGCAATGGCTTTGTTCATCATCTTCGGCTTTTGGCACACGGCAATGGGGCTGCAAGTAGTCATCGAAGATTATGTGCATTGCAAATTCAAAAAGATTTTCGCGCTCTTATTTGTCAAACTCACCATATATTCGCTTGGCGTAGCATCTCTTCTGGCGATTATAAAGCTGCATTTAGCCTAGTATATAAATCTTTACATATCTTAACAAGTCCTTTATAAATCCAAAATGGATTATAAAGGCAAAAATCATCAAGAACTTGCACAGCGCATCGCTTCCAGTGAATTGGAGCTGACTTGCGCATTTTTTATTCCCGAATCCGCCTCACCCGAAAGCTTGATGGCCATCACTGAGCAAAATGATGCTTTTTGCAGCCAGCCATTTCGGCATGGTATTGATTTTGATGATTCCTGCGCAGCGATTATTGGCGCAGCAAACAAAGCGCAGAGTGCAGAAAAACCGTTACAAATCAATATTCAGAATTATGTAAGTGGCATAACTAAAACAGATGTTGCCGATATAATCAGCATGGCAAAAAACACCGCCATCATAATACGTGAACCATTCTCGCAATTAAGCTCATATGAAGCCAAGCTTCCGCCGCAAGAGCTATCTATCGCAAGAAGAACATTAGAAAACGTGGCTAATAGAGTCTGCGCGTTGTTCAATCTCAAGATATCATTCAGTAGCACAACGCAAAATACAAAATCACCTACCACTCTCAATTCCAACCTCAAACATTGGAAAGATTTAGAATTTGTCTTGGAGGATGCATTGGCGCAAACTGCAAATGACTCAGGGAAAAAGCTGCTAATAGTCGATGAAATGACTTTCAAGGCTCGCCCTGAATTTGTGGCAGGGCAGATAAATAGATTATTCCACCAGAATACAGGCCTTCAAAGCGAATCTGCCGAAAGCACAACGCATTATTTATCCAAGGATGATAAGCCTGCTTTAGATCCCGCTTACCGCGCGCACGCCTTAGCGCTCATACCGAACTATATAAAACTGCTGCGCTCCACGGAAAATCGCGGAGCAAATATCAGCACAGCCCTTATTCATCCGTCTATGCTCTATAATAATACGACCATAAATTTATGTAGTACAAGCCCGATTACAGCATATGCGCTTGCGGCAATCCATGAGGATAAGCAACCTGCATCCGGTAGCCATGATATGAGAGCCCTGCGGTTGGGGAATGCTGATTTAAGTGATGTATTTAATAAGATTAATGAAACATTAAAGGACATGAAAATGGATTTCTCTCAGGAAGAAGCTCAACCGAAAAATGTTGTTCCTTATCGTGAATTCCATAAAGAGTGGAGAAAAGCTGAAGCTCAAAAAATACAAAAAGAAGGCTGGCGCAGCAAATAACTATGTAGCAATATAGGGACATGCAACCACTCGCTATTTATATCCATTATCCGTTCTGCAAATCCAAATGCCCTTATTGTGATTTCAACTCCCATGTGCGCGATGGGGTTGACGATGATGCTTGGCGCGAAGCATATTTAACTGAGCTGGAATATTTCAGAAATGAAAATAGAAACATCACCTCAATCTTCTTTGGCGGCGGCACACCTTCACTCATGCCACCCAGAACTGCGGCAGCTATAATTGAAAAAATTGACGAACTTTGGGGATTAGATGCGGATTGCGAAATAACCTTGGAGGCAAACCCGACCAGTGTTGAATATAATAAATTCAAGGATTTCCGCGCGGCAAGCATCAATCGCGTATCAATCGGCGTGCAAAGCTTTGCTGAGGATGAGCTAAAATTCCTAGGGCGCGAACATTCTGCCACGCAAGCCAAAACCGC
>PCXJ01000101.1:0-147 GCA_002787615.1 Alphaproteobacteria bacterium CG11_big_fil_rev_8_21_14_0_20_44_7 | reverse complement strand
GGAAAAGAAATTTGCAGGAAGCCTTAAAACTTGCCGATAAGCATATTTCGCTTTACCAGCTCACCATCGAGCCGGGGACGAATTTCTTTCATAACAAAGTGCCAACTCCACCCGAAGATTTAGCCGCCGATTTTTATGAAGCTACGC
>PCXJ01000111.1 GCA_002787615.1 Alphaproteobacteria bacterium CG11_big_fil_rev_8_21_14_0_20_44_7 | reverse complement strand
CGCCATGCAGAGCATCAACCCGCAAGGTGTTTCCATCCATATCGGCTCACAAATAACTGACCTCTCCCCATTTGAGGCTGCCTTCACCCGTGTTAAGAAATTCGTCAATGAATTACGCTTAAAAGGCTTAAAAATCGAAACGCTGGATCTGGGCGGCGGTTTAGGCATTCCCTATGAGATGGGTAAAAACCCACCACATCCAAAAGATTATGCCGCGATGATAAAAGAAATTTTTGGCGGTTTTGATTGCAAATTAATTTTTGAACCCGGACGCGTTATCACCGGAAATGCAGGAATTATGGTCAGCAAGGTGATTTATACCAAACATACGGAAGAGCGCGATTTCCTGATTATTGATGCCGCGATGAATGATTTAATCCGCCCATCCTATTATGACGCACATCATGATATTATTCCGGTTTGCACTGCCCCACACCAAAAGCCGGGGGATATTGCAGTTGCTCCAAAATATGATATTGTAGGCCCGGTTTGTGAAACCGGAGATACATTCGCCCGTCTGCGTGAAATGCCTGAATTGCAGGCTGATGATTTGATTGCATTCCGCACCGCCGGCGCATATGGTGCCGTTATGGCATCAACCTATAACAGCCGCCTGCTCATTGCGGAAGTTATGGTAAACGGCTCTGAATTTGCTATCACCGCGCAAAGGCAAAGCTATGATGAGATGTTTGAACGAGAAATTTTGCCTGAATGGTTGAAATAATTACATTATTCACTACATATTCTGCATAAGAGGAAATTATGGCCAAAAACCCCGCACAAAAAGCAAATGAAGAAGATAATATTGAAGCACAGCTTGATGAGAATATCATTGAGCAAGCGCGCGCGGCAACTGGCGTTAATGATGAAGTCGAAGCATTAAAAACCCAGCTTGAGGAATTGCGTGAAGCTATGCTACGCGCCGCTGCCGATGCTGAAAATACCAGAAAACGCGCCGCAAAAGAGGTTGAAGAAGCTAATAAATATGGCGTTGCCTCTTTCGCAAAAGATTTAATCAGCGTATTGGAAAATTTGCAACGTGCCACCGATTCCGTACCCGAAAAAGAAAATCTGGATGGGGTGTTGAAAAATCTGTTTGAAGGTGTGGATTTAACCAGAAAAGAATTGCTCGGAGTTTTTGAAAAGCGCGGAATACAACGCGTTGAACCGAATATCGGTGATAAATTCGACCATAATCTGCATCAGGCAATGGCACAGGTGGAAGACCCGAAGGTTGAACCGGGCTGCATCATCCAATCCATGCAATCGGGCTATATCCTGCATGAACGCTTGCTGCGTCCGGCCATGGTTGTGGTAAGCAAGGGTAATTCCGGCAAGCCAAGCGTTGATACATCAGCATAATTTATTGTGAATTTATGAAATTGCCATTAAACTTGGTTGAAAAACAACTGAAAGTAGATTTTACTCGCAATAATAATCTTTAAGTGAGAAAATCTATCAGTAATATGGAAAATAATATTAAATATCTTCGTGAGAATTTGGGCATAACTCAATCAGAGCTGGCCAAACTCGCCAAAACTTCCCAGCAACAAATTGCAAGATTGGAAAAAGGTGAAAGAAAGCTTTCCGCCGAATGGATAAATAAATTTTGTGAGATTTTGAGCTGCGAGCCGGGAGAGGTTGTGAACTTCACCGCAAAAACTGAGAAAAAACAAAAGAATATCACCGCAAAAGCCAAAATCATCGGCGCGATTGAAACTAACTTCTCCAACCATATCCGCAAATTCGCCAAGGATGAGATTTATGAAATCAGCTTCAAACCCTCTACCACAAACAAATCTGCGGATAATGATTTCTTCGGATTAGTGGTAGAAGGCGGCAAATATAAGAAATATCCGGAAAATTGCGAGCTGATTTTCTCGCGCATCTCAGAAACAAAAAGGCCAAAAATAATGGCTGCCGAAAATGAAAAATCCTATATCGGCGAAACCGAAAAAAACCAAAAAAACGAAATGCATCAATTCGAATTTGGCGATAATATCATAACAGCCAAATTGATTAAGAGCATACGAAGTGAATAAATCAAAAAAACTCAGAACCCTCATCATTAGTGAAAAGCTTGGTGAAAATGGCGAAGAAACCAGCACGGTGATTGCGCTGGAAGCCATTGCACGCGGGCATGATGTGTTTGAGTGCCTGCCGCAAGCAATCAGCTTTCTGAACGGAAAATTATACGCAGAAGCCAGCCGCTTTGAGCCGAAAAAAAACCATAATGAAGAATCGCTGATTCTGGATGAGGATTTTGATATTATCCATTTCCGCCCCAACCCACCTGTGGATATGGCATATCTGACCTTGCTCTACCAATTAAGCCTGATTGAGGATAAAATCCTTATAATCAATCGCCCGTCCAGCATCATCAAATTTGCTGAGAAAATCACCCCGCATTTCTTCGCGGATTTTTCTCCACCAACTCTGATTTCCCACAATGAGGCAAAAATATTGGAATTTATCGCCACGCATAAACAAGTGGTTACTAAGCCCTTATATGAATATAGCGGCTATGGCGTGAAAAAGCTGAACGAAGAAACTGCCCAAACCGAGCTAGCGCAAATTCTGGCAAATAGCGAAATGCCAATCGTGGTACAGAAATTCCTGCCCGAAATTACCGAGGGCGACAAGCGCATTCTTTTTGTGAATTTCAAATATACCGAAGCATTCACACGCAAGCCTCCAGACGGAAGCTTTCTGGCAGGTACAGTGCATGGCGGAGAAACCCTAAAAACCGAACTAACCGCAAGAGAGCTAGAAATCTGCAAAACCCTTGAGCCTTTTCTGCAAAAACATGATATATATATTTGCGGAATTGATGTTATCGGCGATTATGTTACCGAAATTAACATCACCTCACCCGGTGGTTTCAATTATGTTGATAAGCTATATGGTAAAAAGCCTGAAATTGAATTATGGGACAAAATAGAAGAAGAATTGAATGTATGAGATTTTAGCAAATCTGGATAAAGAAAAGGTCGAGAGCTGGTTTGCCGCCAATGCAGGTGATATCCGCCCGTTCTTTTATAGCTCAGTTGATATCCGTAATTCCGGCTTCAAAATCGCCCATGTTGACACAAATATATTCCCCGCCGGATTTAATCTGCTTGGGCAGAAAGCAAAAGAACGAGCCAGCGCGGAAATTAAAAAATATTTCGATGAATATTTCCCGAACTGCAAAATCGTGGGCTTGATTAGCGAAAATTTCAGCCGAAATGAGCATTATTGGGATAATATCACCGCACTCAAACACAGCATCGAGAAAGCCGGAAAGCAGGTGAGTGTCGGCATAACCGGAGAATTCTCATCCGAAAAAGAGCTGCCTTTTGCCGTGCATAGCACATATAAAAAAGACGGGCTGGTTTATTTTGGCGAAACCGCACCTTGCGTAGTTATTGCTAATCGCGATTTCACCTCAGGCGCACCGGATGAATTGGTGGATATAAAACAACCCGTTATCCCGCCGGTCAAAATGGGCTGGTATCGCCGCAAAAAATCCAAGCATTTTCAGGCTTATGAAGAAATCCCCCGCCAATTCGCTGCAGATTTCAAGCTTGACCCATGGCTGATTTCCACCTTCTCAGTCAATTGCGGAAAAGTGGATTTTAAACAGAAAGAAGGGCTGGAATGCATTGCAGTCAGAACCGAAAAACTCCTGCATAAAATCCGCCGCAAATATGATGAATATGGCATCAAAGAAGAAGCTTATGTTTTTGTAAAACCCAATTCCGGCACGTTTGGCATGGGGATTACCACACTGCGCTCAGGTGAAGAAATATTAGAAATAAACAAGAAATTACGCAATAAAATGGCCTTCATCAAAGACCAAAAAGCCAACACCGAGGTGATTATCCAAGAAGGCTTGCCGACAATTGATATGGTCGACGGCAAACCCGCCGAACCGTTTGTTTATAGCATCGGGAATAATCCGGTTGGAGCAAATTACCGCATCAACGAAAAGCGCGATAGGCTGGGGAATTTGAATTCCGCCGGAATGAGCTTTCAGGAAATTGATTGCGAAGCATTGCACGAATTCTGCGGAACTTCTCCCATCGGCATTATCTCGCGCCTCGCCGGATTAGCTGCATTAAAAGAATCTGTGCAATTGAAAGATGTTGGCTAGGCATTATTAGTAATTTAGAATTTACAACGAACAATAACTGTCATTCCAGAAGATATAATCGATCCAAATCGACAGATTTGGTAAGCGATTAATCTATGTGGAATCTAGGGCTACGAGCACTTGACCCTGGATTCCAGCTTTCGCTGGAATGACATCCCCGCTATAAAACTGGGAATCACTATAATTAGCTAACAGAGCCTAGGAATTTACTTTGGCTCCAGCCTTAACAATCCGCTCACCCATGCTCTCAATATATTCAATACGCAAGGCTTTGAGCTTTCTTTTCTCTTCCGCAATCCGCTTTTTGAGACCTTGGCGAATTGAAACAATCATAGATTTGCCTTTATCATCTTCCTGCGCGAATTTCTGCCGCAAAACATACATCGGGCTATCCTTGAGCTGCTCATATTGCGCTTTCAAATCATGCGTAGAATCCACAAGTTGATTTTTCTGCTGCTGCAAATCCTTGATGGTAGCTTCACCGCTATTGATAAGCTGGTCGAGGCGCAACAATTCACGATAATTCTTTTCGTTATAAGCCTCATTCACCATCCGTGTATATTCCGCCGCCATCATCTTTTCGGTAGAAACATCAGGATGGGTTATCTTGACTAGCTTGCGGTATAACTCCTTCACCTCTTTCTCGAAGGAATATACCTCTTCTGAACGTGGTAAAATATGGAAATTAGTTTCAGATGTTTTTATCTTACTAATTTGCGGCGCTTCCCCGCGCAATTTCTTTGAATATCCCTCATATTTGCTCTCAAGGGTGGAAATCTCCAAGCATAAATCACCCACAGCCTCATAATATTTAGCCATAAAATCATCAATATCTTCCTGAATATTGCTCAGCCGCAGCGCCGCATAACGATTCTGCAAGCGTAAATCAACAATTTCAATCTCAAGTTCGCGTCTACTCATGCAACCTATGATAACCAGCCTGCGATTTAAAACAATATGATTTTGTATGTTTTATTATGGTGCGTTAGAGGATATCAAACCCATAACTGAGCCTGCGACAGCAAAACCGTGCATAAGCTTGTATGCTCGGTGATTATAATATATTCTGGTGAAAATCAAATTTTCTCCTATGAAAATATATACGAAATATATATTCAAGAATTTATTCGCGCCGACATTCTTCATCACCGTGTCGCTCACCTGCGTGGTGTGGTTGAGCCAGAGCTTGCGTTTTGTCGATTTTATTATCAATCAGGGCTTGCCGCTTACAACCTTCCTATATTTCATCACTTTGCTCTTACCCTCCCTGTTATGGATGGTTTTGCCTGTCGCCCTGTTTTGCACCACCATTTATATCTATAATAAACTGCTCTATGAGAGTGAGCTTCTTGTGCTGAAGGCCTCCGGAATCAGCCGCCTCGGCATCGCCAAACCACTCATAATTCTGGCTTTTCTGGTCACAATAATAAGCTATTCCATCTCGCTTTATTTCCTTCCGGTTTCATATCGTGAATTCAAGGATTTGCAATTCTACCTACAAGATAACTATGCCAGCCTATTGCTTCAGGAGGGGGTTTTCAACACTCCGGCAAAGGGTTTGGCGGTTTATATCAAAGAGCGGCAGAGTGACGGCACGCTGATTGGGATTTTGGTGCATGATAATCGCAACCCCGAAAAACCACAAACCGTAATGGCCGAAAAAGGGCTGATTACCGATGGGCCGGAAGGTGTGAGATTTGTGATGAATAATGCCAGCCGCCAGCAAATTGATAGGCAAAGCGGCGAGGTGAATATTCTATATTTTGATTCCTACCCGATGGATATCAGCTTTTATACAGATAAAAATCTAACCAGACTCAAAAAGAAAGATGAGCTTTTTCTGCATGAGCTACTATATCCGAGAAGTGACATCTCAGATAAAGAGCGCAAAAAACTTCTGGCGGAAGCGCATGAGAGGCTGAGCTGGCCACTATATAATTTTGCGCTACCATTGCTTGTCCTGTCTTTTCTACTCACCGGAGATTTCAATCGGCGCGGGCAAGCACGGCAAATTGTCGCAGCCATTACAATCTCTATTTTATTGGTGATTATCAATATCGGTATAAAAAACATTGCGGCGGGAGGCAGCCAGTTCGGCATAATTATGATGTACGCAATGCCGCTTTCAGTAATCATAACCAGCCTGTATATATTAGCCACAAACACCAGATTCTCTCTGTTTGAGAAGGGGAAAAAGGAAATGGCCACATGAAAACTCCAACAATATTATCATTCTATTTCGCACGCCATTTCATGCTTTGGCTGCTGATAGGATTTGTCACCTGCTCTTTGCTGGTACTTCTTATTGATTTAGTAGAATTGCTCAGAAAAGCAGCCAATATAGATGTCAGCTTTTTCCTCATCTTAAAACTCGCCTTCCTGCGCTTGCCAAGTCTCGTTCAACTTATCGCGCCATTCGCCTTTCTCTTTGGCGCAATCTTATGTTATATCCGCCTTACCAAGACTCAAGAGCTGGTAATTGCGCGCGCTTCCGGAATTTCCGTTTGGCAATTTCTGTTCCCTTCGCTTTTTGCGAGCTTCATAATCGGCATATTGATAGTGACGGTTTTCAACCCCGTTGCCGCCGCTATGAATTCAAAAGCCAGCCGCACGATTGACCGCTATTTTGAAAATAAAATTAGCCAAATCACAGTTTCAGAATCCGGACTTTGGCTCAAGCAATATGACGAAAAAGCCGATGAAGATACCATCATCACCGCCGCCAGCATTTCCACTGATAATATGATATTTAAAGATGTAACGATTTTTGAGTTTGATAATGCCAACCATTTCAAACGCCGCATTGACGCACGTACAGGCGTTTTAAAAGAGGGTTATTGGGTGTTCTCGGATGTTATTACTAATATGCCGGCTTCCCCACCTGAAAAATTCGATAATTATTCCATCAGAACCAATCTCTCTCTGGCGCAAATTCAGGATAGCTTCAATTCTCCCGATACGATTTCCTTCTGGGAATTGCCGTCATTCATCAAGACTCTGGAGCGCTCGGGGTTTTCTGCTTTGCGCCACAAGCTGCATTTCCACACCATTCTCGCAACACCGATTTTGCTGGTTGCAATGGTTATGATTGCCGCAATATTCTCCATTCGATATTCGCGCAAAGGACGCACAGGATTGCTGATTAGCGGAGCAATGTTTACCGGATTTCTATTCTTTTTCTCCACCAGAATCACCGCCTCATTCGGCATCGCCGGAAATATGCCGATTATACTTGCCGCTTGGACACCGGCAATTATTTCCATCCTTATCGGCTTATGGTTCTTGCTCCATCTCGAAGATGGCTAGAATAAATCCGGATTTTCTTTCGTCAGGTTTTCGGGCATTTTCAGTCCGAGATGCGCAAAAGCAGATTGCGTCAGCATGCGCCCGCGTGGGGTTCTTTGGATGAATCCCTGCTGCAATAAATATGGCTCAATCGTCTCTTCCAGCGTATCGCGCTCTTCGGAAAGTCCGGCGGCGATTGTCTCAATTCCAACCGGCCCACCGTCATAATGGCTGGCAATATAACGCAAATATTTCCTATCCTGACCATCTAGCCCGATTTTGTCTACATCCAGCCTTGCTAGCGCAGAATCGGCAAGTTTTTTATCTATCGCAGCATTATCCGCCTCGGCAAAATCCCTGATTCTGCGCAATAAACGCAGCGCAATTCTCGGAGTTCCACGGGCACGCCGCGCAATTTCTGCCGCACCGTCTTTGCTGATTTCAGCATTCATAATCCCCGCCCCGCGAATAATCATTTTTTCCAGCTCTTCATAGCTATAAAAATCCAGTTTCAGCGGAATCCCGAATCTGTCGCGCAACGGGTTGGTTAATAATCCAAGCCGCGTTGTCGCCCCAACCAGAGTGAATTTCGGCAAATCTATACGCACGGTTCTGGCGGCAGGGCCTTCACCGATAATCAAATCCAGCTTGAAATCCTCCATTGCCGGATACAGAACCTCTTCCACCGTTGAATTCAGGCGATGAATTTCGTCAATAAACAACACCTCATTTTCCTGCAAATTTGTGAGAATCGCCGCTAAATCTGCCGCACGGGTTAGTATCGGCCCGCTAGTTGCGCGGAATCCGACTCCCATCTCATTGGCGATTATGTGGGAAATCGTAGTTTTGCCCAAACCCGGAGGGCCATATAAAAGTGTGTGGTCAAGCGGTTCTTCACGTTTTTTTGCCGCGTTGATGAAAACCTGCAAATTCTCACATGTATCCTTCTGACCGGTAAAATCACTCAGCATTTGTGGGCGCAATTTTACTTCTGCCTCATCTGCCTGCTCTTTTATCGGGCTTACAACATTCATCGGCTAACCTCTTTTAAGGCTGCGTTTATAACATCCTCAAGCCGCATATCGTCATTTGCAACCTTATTAACCGCAACAAATGCATCCATGCGCGCGATACCCAGATTTGCCAATGCGGATACGGCATCGGAAACAACGCCACCCTCTTGAGATGAATTTGCAGCAGGAGAATTATTCGCAGAAACAGCTTGCGGAGAATTTACCGTGAAGGCAATTGGAAGCTTGGCAACCTTGTCTTTTAATTCCGTAACGATTCTTTGTGCTAATTTGGGCCCGATTCCCGGCACTTTGGCAAAAAATGATTTATCCTGCGCGGCCACTGCCTGCATGATTTCTGTCGGAGTGGCAAAAGAAAGAATCGCCAGCCCAACCTTTGCGCCAACTCCTTGCACGTTGAGCAAGATTTTGAACCATTGCTTTTCCGCCTCGCTGGCAAAGCCATATAGATGGATATGGTCTTCACGCACATGGGTTTCGATGTAAAGAGCGATTGCCT
>PCXJ01000003.1:12554-13228 GCA_002787615.1 Alphaproteobacteria bacterium CG11_big_fil_rev_8_21_14_0_20_44_7 | reverse complement strand
GCCTACATGGTCGCCGGCAAGGGGCGGTTCGACACCGTCGCCATGCAGGCCGGGGCCGAGGTGGCGAAGCGCACCGGGGCCCCCCTGTTCGTGACCAAGACCGGGGCCGAGGGCGTCCACGCGGCGATCCTGCCCGGACACGGCGACCGGCCGGCGCTGGGCGTCGGGCTGAAGGTCGAGGACGGGGCCAAGCGGGCGTCGGATACGGTGATGGCGCACCTGCTGAAATTCCTCGGCCGCCTCGACGCCCCGGCGGAGGTGGACCTCGCCGGCTTCCTCACTCCCCCGGTGACCAACGCCGCCGGCGACGTGGTCGGCAAAATCCGTCTGCGCGCCAGCTGGGACGCGGTTGATCGCGCCATATAACAAATTGCAATCATTTACGAATTTAGAAAGTTAAAATTTCCGTCAATCGATTGATCAAAATTTATGCGTCATGTATAATTTCCGTCAGTTGATTGATGGAAAATGACAGATGCGGCAGGTCACCGATACCGAGATCAAGAAGCGCCTCGCCTTCGACAACCCCTGGTGGGAAACCGGCGAGGTCGAGGCGCGGTTCCGCGACATGCCGAAACGCGCCTACTTCGACGGCTTCTTCAAGCTCGTCGGCGAAAGCACTGTCCAGCGCGCCGTAGTGCTGATGGGGCCGCGCCGGGTCGGCAAGTCGGTGA
>PCXJ01000003.1:4203-12451 GCA_002787615.1 Alphaproteobacteria bacterium CG11_big_fil_rev_8_21_14_0_20_44_7 | reverse complement strand
TCGCGCAGGAAGGCCCATCCCACGCGCCGGAATTTGAGGTGCAGGTGAGTGTGGAAGGCAAAGCCCCAGCCACCGGAAAGGGAAGCTCAAAGCGCGCAGCCGAGCAGGAAGCGGCAGGAAAATTGCTGGAAAGCTTGGGTTAAATCAGGCTAGCAAATGCCGAAATCTGCCTTGGCAGAAGGGGTGTCGAGCCTTTCTACTGCTCCGCCTCTTTTATATTCGCCTTCAGTCACTGACTTCCTTTCATCACTTGTGGCAATGCCTTCTAGACTAGTCAGCACGCGCTCTCCATTTTTTGCATGGGCGGGAAAGCTTTCTTTTAATATATGCTCAATGGCTTCCCTTTGCGTGAGAATATCTTTTAATTTAGGTTTTAGTTTCATCCCTATCTTATCGACCTTTACCTCTCTTAGTCTGCCAGCGGTTCTTAGCGTTGCAACGATATCATTTGCCCATGTGGAGGCTGATTCTGCATTATCGGCAACAATTTCTTTGATGTTTTCATCAACAGTTGCGGATTCACCGAGGTTGAGAATGTTCGGGTTATCGTCAATTAATGTCTCCAACGCTGCCATCTCGGCTTCATCAATATCCACGCCTGAAAGATTGATATCGACAAGCTTAAGAGATTGCATGATTTCAAAAAACGGAGTGTCTACGCAGCCCAGTTGGCAATTTTCCAAATCAAGGATTCGTATATTGTTATGTCTGGTGATAGCTTCTGCAATATCATCATCAATAACAGTTCTTGTCGGCAATATCAGTTCAGACATTTCAACGGGGCATTCCTCGAATAAATCTGAAAGAAATTCCGCCAATCCTTCATCTCCAATGCATTGGAATTCTGCTGCGGTTAAGTCTAAAATGCCGCCATCGGTTATTTCTTGCGCGGCATCTGATAAGGTATCTGAATCGTACATAAATGTTGTTCCTATTTAATTTTGAGCGCTTTTATTACCCAATATTAACTATATTGTCAACGGGAAATTCTGACTTATTTGCGTAATTATTTGAGATATTAAACCGCGAAGCTGCTGCCGCAACCGCAGGAGGAGCTTGCATTCGGGTTGGAGATTTTGAAGAATTTTCCGCCTAATTCCTCAATAAAATCAAGCTGGGCATCGCCGAGAAACTCTATTGAGGTTGGGTCTGTGACAACTTTTATGCCGTTTTTCTCAGTAATAATATCATCTCCGGCAATTTCATCCAAATCAAATTTATATTGAAAGCCGTTGCAGCCGCCAGCATCCACCGTGATGCGCATTGCGGATTTTTTTTCTTCCTCCAGCAAAACTGCAATCCGTGCTGCTGCTGAATCTGTGATTTGTATTCTTTCCATATTTCCATTATATATGAGTTATGAGTGCAAAATCAAGTATAGCGTGCGACCCGAAGAAATCGCGCGGCAGATTATATCAGGAAGAATCCGCCTATGAGCGCGATGCATTCCAGCGTGACCGCGATAGAATCATCCACAGCACTGCTTTTCGCCGTCTGGAATATAAGACGCAAGTTTTCGTCAACCATGAAGGTGATCATTATCGCACGCGGCTTACACATAGTTTGGAGGTTTCGCAAATTGCGCGTTCTGTGTGCAAATCGCTGGGCTTGAATCAGGAGCTTGCCGAGGCAATTGCGCTGGCACATGATTTGGGGCACACGCCATTTGGGCATGCGGGAGAGGATGCGCTGAAGCGGGTTTATGCCGATTTTGACCATAACGCGCAAACGCTAAAAATCCTCACTAAGTTAGAAGAAAAATATGCTGATTTTGATGGGTTGAATTTGAGTTGGGAAACGCTGGAAGGAATCGCCAAACATAACGGGCCGAACCCAAATCCACCCAAGGATATTGCGGAATTTAACAAGAAATTTGATTTAGAGTTAGATAAATATCCATCGCTGGAAGCGCAGATTGCCTCGCTTTCGGATGATATTGCCTATGTAAACCATGATATTGATGACGGTTTGCGCGCTGGGCTTTTTGCCGTTGAGGATATTCTGGATTTACCGCTAGTTGGCGGGACTTTCGCTGAAATGCTGTCTAAATATAAGGTGGAAACGCCGCGTATTATCCATGAATCATTGCGTCGGGTAATATCTGCAATGGTCAAGGATTTGCTGGAAACTACAGCCGCAGGGATTGAGCAAAATGCAGTAAAATCTCCCGATGATGTGCGGAATCTCGGTGCGCCATTGGCCAAATTTTCTGATGAAATGACAGAGAATATAAAGGCGACAAAAGCATGGCTGATGGATAATATGTATCGTCATAAAACCGTGAATAAAATGACAGATACGGCGGTGAAAACGGTTGTTGAGCTGTTCACATTCTTCAAATCCCACCCGAAAAAATTACCCGCAGAATGGCAGAAAAAAGCCGCGCAAAACGGTGTTGACGAGGTGGTGGCTGATTATATCGCCGGAATGACCGACAGATTTGCAATTGAGGAATATGGGAAGATTGCCAGAAAATAATTGCAGTCTTAGAAAGTTTTACTATTCTAATCACATGAAAGTTTTTATTCCAAAAGAAACGGCGGAGTTTGAAAGCCGCGTGGCGGCAACACCCGATTCGGTGCAAAAGCTGGTGGCATTGGGTTGTAAGGTCACGATTGAAAAAGATGCCGGAAAAGCGGCGGGATATTCTGACGCGGAATATAAAAAAGCCGGAGCTGCAATTGGGGCAAAAGCGGGCAATGATATAATCTTGCAAGTTTCTCCTGCGCAAATCACGATTGGTAAACAAAAATTTGATATGCTGAAAGTGCCGCGCATCACGCGTGCGCAAAGCATGGATGTCTTATCATCTCAGGCAAATTTGGGAGGATATCGCGCGGTGATTGATGCGCTAAATGTTTATAGCCGCGCATTTCCGATGATGATGACGGCGGCGGGAACGGTAACTCCTGCCAAAGTGATTATCGTTGGGGCGGGGGTAGCAGGTTTGCAGGCAATTGCCACGGCGAAACGCATGGGCGCAATAGTCAGTGCATTTGATGTGCGCGCCGCAGCAAAAGAGCAGGTGGAAAGCTTGGGCGCAAAATTCATTGAAGTTGAAGGCGAAGATGCTGAGGATAAAAGCGGCTATGCCAAGGAAGTTTCGGCAGAATATAAGAAACGTCAGGAGCAAGCGCTAAAAGATGCGATGGCGAAGGCTGATATTGTGATTACTACCGCGCAAATTCCGGGCAGACCCGCACCGCGCATCATCAGCAAAGATATGGTTGAATTGATGAAAGCGGGAAGCGTAATTGTTGATATGGCAGTCGGCAGTGGCGGAAATTGTGAGCTTTCACAAGTCGGCAAGGATGTTGAGCATAAGGGCGTATTGATATTAGGCCATCCGAATTTGCCAAGCAAGCTGGCGGCGGCAGCGAGTAAATTATACGCGCAGAATTTAGTGAATTTTTTGGGGCTGGTTATCAAAGATGGCAAGCTTGCAATTGATGAAAAAGATGAGATTATTGCGTCAACTTTGGTTAAGACAGAGCCAGAAAGAGAGAAGCCAGCAGCTCCAAAATCTAAGCCGAAAGCAACAAAAGCTAAAGGGAAAAAATAATGCATAGCGAATTCATATTTTTACTGACAATTTTTGTGTTGGCATGTTTTGTCGGCTATTATGTCGTGTGGCGCGTTACCCCCGCATTGCACACGCCTTTGATGTCGGTCACTAATGCAATTTCCAGCATTATCATTATTGGCGGCATTATCGCAGTGGGCGCTGAGGGCGGCGGGCTTTCAGGCTTTCTTGGATTTCTCGCAGTTTTTATGGCTTCAATAAATATTTTTGGCGGATTTGTGGTTACAAAGCGCATGCTCGAAATGTTCAAAAGTAAAGATGAAGGCGGCAAGAAATGAGTAATTTTCAAGCCATTGCATTCTTAATCGCGGCAATTTGCTTTATCATGGCGTTGCGCGGTTTGAGCCATCCGAAATCTGCGCGTATGGGAAATAAATTCGGTATGTGGGGGATGGCGCTTGCTATCATAACCACATTCACTTTGCCTGTTGTTCAGGAATATATTTGGGCGCCTGTAGCAATTTTGCTCGGCGGATTTGTCGGCACGCGGATTGCAAAATCTGTGCAGATGACGCAAATGCCGCAACTCGTTGCTGGCTTCCATTCACTGGTCGGGATGGCGGCAGTGCTGGTTGCAGCCTCGGCTTTCCTTGACCCTAACAGTTTTGGGATAGTTGAAGGAGAATCAATCAAAGCTGCATCACTAATCGAAATGGGATTAGGGGCGATTATCGGAGCAATAACATTCTCCGGCTCAATTGTTGCCTTCGGGAAGCTCAACGGAAATATCGGCTCGGCGGCAAAGCGCTTCAAAGGGCAGCATAAATTAAACGCAATCTTGGGCATTGCAATTTTGCTGTTGCTGGTGATGTTCACCTCATCGCAAAGCGGTAGCATATTCCTGCTTATGATTTTGCTTTCCTTCATTATCGGCTATTTGCTGATAATCCCAATCGGTGGGGCGGATATGCCGGTGGTGGTGTCCATGCTCAACTCATATTCCGGCTGGGCAGCAGTTGGCATTGGCTTCACTTTGGGCAACACATTGCTGATTATCACCGGAGCGCTGGTCGGCTCGTCAGGGGCAATCCTCTCATATATTATGTGCAAAGCCATGAATCGCAGCCTGTTCAACGTGATTTTCGGCGGATTCGGTACGGCAGAAAGTGAATCGGCTGAGGGTGGAGAAGATGCGCGAGTGGCAAAAACCGGAAGCCCCGATGATGCTGCTTTCATCATGAAAAATGCAAAATCGGTGATTATTGTTCCCGGTTATGGCATGGCGGTGGCGCAAGCTCAGCACGCGGTGCGGGAAATGCTGGATATTTTGACGAAAGAAGGTGTGGACGTGAAATTTGCCATTCATCCCGTGGCAGGGCGTATGCCGGGGCATATGAATGTGCTGTTGGCCGAAGCGAATGTGCCATATGATTTGGTCTATGAGTTGGAAGATATCAACCGTGAATTTGCGCAGGCAGATGTGGCGTTGGTAATCGGGGCGAATGACATCACCAACCCTGCTGCGAAGGACGACCCGAAAAGCCCGATTTACGGTATGCCGATTTTGGATGTGGAAAAAGCAAAAACCGTGTTTTTTATGAAGCGCGGAATGGCGGCGGGCTATGCAGGTGTGCAGAATGAATTATTCTTCAAAGATAATACGCTGATGCTATTCGGCGATGCCAAAAAAGTAACTGAAGAAATCGTCAAGGCACTTGAGGATTAGCCGGTGAATTGAGTATTGTGGATTGTATTTTGCTAACTATACTCAAATCATAACTCACAAATTACATAAATTAATGACCCCAAAATATTGGAATAAAGCAAAAAAGCATCTTTCTGATAAAGATGAAGTGCTGGCGAAGATAATTTCAAGTTACAAGGGCGAAGCTTTGCAGCTTAAGGGTGATGCCTTCCACACATTGGCGCGGGCGATTGTCGGTCAGCAGGTTTCAGTCAAGGCGGCGGACAGCATTTGGGCGCGTTATGCGGATTTGAGCGGGGCTTGCCCGCAAAAAACGCTTGAGCTAGAACATGATATTTTGCGCGGGGCGGGGCTTTCTAATCAGAAGGTGAACTATCTGAAAAACATTGCGGAGTTTATCTGCAACACCCCCATTACCTCCCCCCTAATAGGGGGGACAGAGGGGGGTGAATTCTCAGACGAGGAAGTTATAAAACAGCTTTGCACCATAAAGGGCGTTGGGCGCTGGACGGCGGAAATGTTCCTGATTTTTCATTTGGGTAGACAAAATGTGTTGCCGCTTGCTGATTTAGGTTTGCTCAAAGCGATAGAGAAGCATTATGAAACCCCGCGTGAGGAAGCCGAAAAAATCGCAGAAATCTGGCAGCCATATCGCTCTGTGGCAACATGGTATTTGTGGAGAAGCCTTGACCCCGTTGCAGTTGAGTATTAAATTATAATATAGTTTGCCCGTCCCCTGTCCCCCCTAGGCAGCAAAGCTGCCGTAGGGGACGGGCAAAGAGATTTTGCTTTGCAAAATTACATTAGAAAAGATGTATTTAGGAGTTATATGAAGATTCTTTTGATAGTAACAGGTTCGGTGGCGGCATATAAAGCGTGCGAGACTATACGCGCTGCAAAAAAGCAGAACCACGAAGTCACCTGTATCCTGACCAGAGGCGGGGCGGAGTTTGTTTCGGCATTGCAGCTATCCGCGCTTTCCGGCACAAAAACCTACTCGCATTTATGGTCGGAGCATGATGATAACGGCATGGAGCACATCAATTTGAGCCGTGAGGCGGATGTGGTTTTGGTTGCGCCTGCCTCGGCAGATATAATCGCTAAAATGGCGCATGGCATGGCTGATGATTTGGCCAGTTCGGTTTTGCTGGCGGCAAATAAGCCGATATATATTGCTCCGGCAATGAATGTGGAAATGTGGAACAAGCCCGCAACTCAGCGTAATATCAACCAGCTCGAAGCTGATGGGGTGAATATTATTGATCCGGAAGACGGCGATTTAGCATGCGGGGAATTTGGCGCGGGGCATCTGGCAGATGTGGATGATATTTTAGAAGCTATAAATGCATAAAATCATAATTACATCGGGCGGGACGCTGGAGAGGATTGATCCGGTGCGCTATATCGGCAATTTTTCCAGCGGGAAAATGGGCGCGGCGCTGGCAAGGGCTTTTGCGCAACATGATGTAACGGTTATTAGCGCGGCAGCAGAAGTGGATTATCCATGCAAAGCCATCAAAGTGGAATCTGCCGAGGAAATGCTGGCAGCATGCAAAGAGCAATTGCCTTGTGATATATTTATAGCGGCGGCGGCAGTTGCAGATAAACGTCCAGAAAATTATTCAGCCGAGAAAATCAAAAAGGAAAATCTAGGCAAAATTGAGCTGGTGGATAATCCTGATATTTTGATGACAATAGCAAATTCCGAGCTTCGCCCAAAGCTGGTAATTGGTTTTGCCGCAGAAAGTGAAAATCATTTGGAAAATGCGGGCAAGAAGTTGACGAAAAAATCTTGTGATTTGATAGTGATGAATGATATAAAAGCTCTGGGTGCAGATGAAAGTGAAGTCTGGCTGGTTTCCAAATATGCGCAAGTGAAATTGGAAAAGGCCTCAAAAGACGAAATTGCCCGACAAATTGCGGCATATATTTTAGATAGTTTATAGGAATCTTATTGTAGGAAATTATGAATAAAACCAAAATTGCAGTTTTAATCTCCGGCAGGGGTTCAAATTTAAAAGCCTTGATTGAGGCCTGTGCGCAGCCAGATTTTCCGGCGGAAATTGCTTTGGTGATTTCTAATAAAAAAGATGCGGGCGGGTTAAAATATGCCGAGGAGGCCGGAATTACCTATAAATTCATTGACCATAAAGCCTTCCCGAAGCGCGAAGCATTTGACATGGCAATCCATGAAGAGGTGATTGTGAGTGGCGCTCAGCTAATTTGCCTTGCCGGATTTATGCGGATTATCAGTGCCGAATTCATCACGCTGTGGAAAAATAAAATTATCAATATTCACCCCTCATTGCTTCCTGCTTTTAAAGGTGTTGATACACACAAGCGTGCGCTGGAAGAGGGTTGTAAATATCATGGCTGCACGGTGCATTTTGTTGTGCCTGATGTGGATTCAGGGCCGATTATCGCGCAAAGTGTGGTGGAAGTGCGCGATGATGATACGGAGGAAACTCTGGCGGCGCGTGTGCTGGAAAAAGAGCATGAGATATATCCGCGCTCTTTGAGGCTGGTGGTGGAAAATAAATATCTCGTCAAGGGCCACAGGGTAGAAACATGGGGTTAGTTTTATCAGGAGTTCAGCCGACGGGGAATTTGCATTTAGGCAATTATCTGGGCGCATTGAAGCAATGGGTGGAAATTCAGAATGAGCAGGAATGCCTGTTTATGCTGGCCGATTTGCATGCGATAACCGTTCCGCAAAATCCGGCGGAATTGCGTGAATCAATTTATAAAACTGCGGCGCTATATATCGCTTGCGGGATTGACCCGAAGAAATCTGCCATATTCAGCCAATCGCGGGTGAGTGGCCATGCCGAACTGGGTTGGATTTTGGGTTGCAACACACCGCTGGGCTGGCTTGACCGCATGACACAGTTTAAGGATAAGGCTGGCAAAGATAAGCAACGCGCCTCGCTGGGCTTATATTCTTATCCGGTTTTGATGGCGGCTGATATTCTGCTTTATAATGCCGAGCTTGTTCCGGTGGGTGATGATCAGCGTCAACA
>PCXJ01000003.1:0-4139 GCA_002787615.1 Alphaproteobacteria bacterium CG11_big_fil_rev_8_21_14_0_20_44_7 | reverse complement strand
TGCGTGACGGCAAGGCGAAGATGAGCAAGTCTGATCCTTCCGATAATTCCCGCATCAACCTAATTGATTCAGCCGAGTTGATTGAGAAGAAAATCAAAAAAGCCACTACTGATGCTGAAATGGGGATTTCTTATGATGCGGAGGAGCGTCCGGAAGTTGCCAATTTATTGCGTATATATTCGGCGCTTTCAGGCGAAGGAATAGAGGCGGCTGCGGCTAAATTTGCTGATTATAATTTTGCTAATTTTAAGGCGGCAATGGCTGAGGAAATAATCAGTAAAATCAATCCTATAACGCAAAGATTTAATGAATTGGTTGAAGATAAATCCCATCTTGATTCCGTGTTGAATGCAGGAGCGGAAAAGGCAAATTCCATAGCCGAAAAAAACATGAAGCAAGTTAAAGAGATTGTTGGTTTTCTTTAAACTTGGATACGTCATTACCCGAATCGTAGAATCGTCATTCCAGAAGCTATATTTTCTAGAAACTTGTTTCGTTAGAAAATAAGCTATGTGGAATCTAGGGTTTCTCAGCGCCTTACCCTGGATTCCAGCTTTCGCTGGAATGACATCAATCTCCGTGCTAATTCTTCAAAAACCTGCTGCCCGGTTTTATGGCCTCTATGGATTGCAAATGTTCGGGCAAGTTGTCTGCATCATAAGTCGCGACATTTAATTCCAGCAACGAAACTAGCGGGAAGGGCAGGTTATGCTCGCCACTGCTTCTGTCAATCAGGCAGGCTTCGGCGATTGGATTTCCGCCAGCTTCTTTGATGGCTTCTATCGTTTCAAATGATGATTTTGCGGTGGTTACAACATCCTCAACGATTAGGATATTAGCGTTTTTCGGGATTTCAAATCCACGGCGGAACTCAAATTTGCCATCAACGCGCTCACAAAAAATTTGCGGAACGCCAAGCTGACGGGCAATCTCATAGCCGATTACTAAGCCGCCCATAGCGGGAGAAACCACGAGGTCGATTTCATGGGTGGCTTTTTTTACTTTTTCGGACAAAAGGCTGCATAATTTTTCCGAGATTTCGGGATACATTAATACGCGCGCGCATTGAATATATGTATCGGAATGCTTGCCGGATGAGAGCTTGAAATGCCCTTTTAAAATCGCTCCGGTGTTTTCTAATATTTCTGTAATTTCTTCTTTTAACATAACTACTTAGCCTCGATTATTGATGTAAAGCTTGAGATGCTTAAGCTTGCACCGCCAACCAGCAAGCCGCCAACATTTTGCAGCGCGGAAATATCTTTTGCATTATCGGGATTTGCCGAGCCGCCATACATAACTTGCAACCCGCATTTATCCTTGATAAATTTATGACGGGAATTAATTTCCTCCAAACTCGGAGTTTTTCCGGTGCCGATTGCCCAAACCGGTTCATAGGCAATAACATCTACATCAACGGCAAAATTCAATTGTTCACTAATCACAGATTCAAAATCCTCACCCTCTTTTTCACCGATGCAGAAAATCACCTTCACCCCTGCGGCTTTTGCAGCTTGTGCTTTTTTGGCAATAAGCTCTGAGCTTTCTCCCATCTCGCGGCGTTCGGAATGCCCCAGAATCACATATTCGCAAGCGGCATTTTTGAGCATTTTCGCCGAAATTTCTCCGGTAAATGCTCCAGAAGTTTCATGATGGCAATTTTGTCCGCCTTTTTTGAAACTCCCATGCATTTCATTAAGTAAAATATATGGCGGGCAAACCACAATCTCGCTTTGCGGCTGAACTTCGCGAATGAATTCGTCCAACTCGGCGGCGAAACTGCGCGCTTCGGCGGGAGTTCCGTTCATTTTCCAATTCGCTGCGATTATAAACTTATCTAACATAATATATGATTGCGTTTCCGCTTTATTATTGGCATAGTATCGGCATATTATTCAGAATAACTAAAATGTAAACATCGTTGAGGAAATTATATGTTGCGTGCTACAAGAAAATTAGCGGATTATAAGATTGTTAAATTGCTTTTGGTGGTGATTATACTGGCTTTCATGCTAACCGGAGTTAGTGCCGGTTTTATGGCGGATTTTAATGATAATTATCTGGTAAAAGTCGGCAAGGAAAAGATATATCCTCAGCAAATTCAGCAAAAATATGCGCGTTTGGTGCAGAGTTTGCAGGATAGGGGGATGGAAGCTGACGAGCAGATGCTTGCCTCAATGGGGATTAGTCGCCAACAGATTTTGCAAGTAGCGGTGCAGGATAGCTTGCTCAAACAAGAGGTAAAAAAGCTTGGTCTGAGTGTTGGGGATGATAAGATTGCTAGTGAAATTGCCAAATCTCCAACTTTCCTGAGTGCAGGGCAGTTTGATAAAGAAAAATTCCAGCAATTCCTATATCAAAATAGTATGCGCGAAAATAAATATCGTGAGCATGTGCGTGATGAAATTACGACAACCATGCTGATGGCGGCTTTGCTGAACAACAACCCATATAGCAACAAAATCGTAGAGCGGCAAATGGCCGCATATGCTGAAAGACGCGATATAATTGTGGCAACAATTCCGACAGGGGTGAAGAAATTCAACAAATTGCCGACTGATAAAGAGCTGGAAGATTTTTATTTCGAAAATTCATTTAGCTTTGAACGTCCGGAAACCAGAGATTTCAGATATATAGTTCTCAAGCCCGAAGATAGGGATGCCGCGAAGCTCTATGAAATCAGAACTGCGATTGATGATGAAATTGCCGGTGGCAGCACATTGATAGAAATCGCCGAAAAGCATGGGCTCAAATTGCAAACCGAAAAAGATTTCTCAATGGAAAGCTCCACAAAATTCTCGCATAAATTTGCCGACAAGGTCAGCGCCTCTCCGGAAAATGAGATTACCTATCTCGATGAAGATGAGGATGGCTCTTATTATGCGCTGAAAGTTTTGTCTATTGATGAAGCTAGAGTTCCGCCTTTGGAAGAAATCCGCACCGAGGTGGTGAAGGCGTGGAAAGAGGAAAAATCTCTCGAGCAAAACCGTATATATGCTTCTGAAATATACAATGAAGCGCGGGCAACCGGAAATCTTGTCAAGGTTGCAGAGAAATATAATATGAAATTAAGCACTATAAAAAATGTGGCGCATGATGATTATGCCGAGCATGGCTTTGTTTTGGTCAACGGCGCTTTCAATGCAAGAAACGGCGAGATTTTTGGCGTGTTTGATAATGATAAAGGTGGCTTTGATATTGCTGCGGTGAAAGATATTAAATCCCAAGAGATTCCAGAACAGGAAAAAGCGCAATATAAGCAGGCGTTGGAGCAAAGTTTGGAGATTGAAAAATTTGAGCAATATATGGCCTATCTGCAAGAAAAGCATGGCATTATTGAAAATCCAAACTTGGAAACCACGCCGCAAACGCTTGAGTAGTATTCTTATGAAGATTTTTCCTGAAAGAAATGAATATGAAAAGCTGGTTTCGGCGCAGGGAAAATCTTTGTTATGGAGCAAGATAAATTCTGATTTGCTAACTCCGGTGGCGACTATGTTGAGCCTCAAAGAAGAGTATGAAAACTGCTTCTTGTTTGAATCGGTAGAAGGCGGAGAAAAGCGCGGCAGATATTCGATTATCGGGGTCGGCACAAAGCTCTTATGGGAGTGCAAGAATGGCAAGGCGTATATTGACGGCGCAGAGCAACAGGAGGATGTGCTAGCCTCATTAAAGCGCATTATCCGCGAAACAAAATTTCCCGAGCAGGCAGACTTGCCGCATATGGCATCCGGCCTTTTCGGATATATGGGCTATGATATGGTACGCTTTTTTGAAGAGCTGCCGGATAATAATTCGGACGAAATCGGCATCCCTGACTCAGTGCTTTTTGAGCCGGAAATCGTGATGGTATTTGATTCGGTTCTGGACGTGGTTTTTGTGGTGCTTGCCCCTGATAATGCGGATTATGACGAGCAGGCAAAGGCTTTGCAGCAATTTGTTGAGAAGTTGCGGAATCCATCCAAAGCAGCGCCAACTTCGCAACAAAATTCAGATATTGAGTTTAGCGCGAATTTCACGCGTGCGGAATATCATGCAATGGTAGAAAAGGCGAAAGAGTATATCCGTGCCGGAGATATCTTTCAAATCGTGCCATCGCAGCGTTTTACGGCGGATTTTGCCTTATCGCCATTTGCTTT
>PCXJ01000045.1:185-9165 GCA_002787615.1 Alphaproteobacteria bacterium CG11_big_fil_rev_8_21_14_0_20_44_7 | reverse complement strand
ATTATATAATCGGAAAAGGGCCAAAGCGGCTGATGCTGGTGATGGGCTATGCCGGTTGGGTGGAAGGGCAGATAGAAAATGAGATGGAGGAGGGTGTATGGATTTCCGTTCCTTCCGATATTGATTTGCTATTCAATACGGAGAATGATGCAAAATGGAAAAAAGCTGCCGACTCTCAAGGTATTGATATTTATAGGTTACATCCATTTATAGGCAGCGCATAAATTCTTACAAAAACAAGCTTTACTTTGCTTAGGGCAATATGTTAAATTCGCGCAATAATTAATTAATCTAAGTTAATATATGTTTGACTTTGACAGTGAATCAAGATTCCTGAAATATGAGCAAATCAAAGCTCTGGAGAAGCTTGTGGAAGATGCCAGTCAACTTGATTCACAAGGAAAGCAGCTACTTGATGCAAAGTTTGCAGATGATTTTTCGGGCTCTTCACCAGCGCCGATTCGCGCTCAAGCCATCACTTTGCTAGAAGATAAAATTTCAGCCGGTTTGGAAAAAGGCTTCCCCGATGAAGATGTATTTGATTTGTTTGGTAATTACGCACCCGAAATACCGCCTGAAGAGGGTAAGTTAACTGAGGTTGCCTATGGTAAAATATGCGATGAGGTGATGACTGAGCTGCGTGATAAGATAAGACTGGTTTTGACTGAAAAGAAATATCTTGGCAAGTTGTTTGAAGAGGCGATAGAAGAAGCAAGTAATGATACGATAAATTTGGTTATTGCAGAAATTCGGGTGGAATTTATGCAAATATTCGACCTTGCCTATCAAATGGATATTGCTGATGAGGTTAGCAAAGCTGTGAGCAATCCTATTATGCCGCATGATATGCATGATTTCGCCCAGAGCGTTCGAGGATTGAAGGATGAAGATAATCCTGATTTGGAGGTGGTGGAATATTCTGATGAGCACCCGAATATGCGTTTAACATCATATCCTTATACGCATGCAGGAATAAAAAATCTGCGTGGCAAATATTTTGAGACATTGGCGCAGCTATTGGAAGGTAGTAGCGGTGCAGCCATGAGTGAAGCTGTGTTCGCAGAAAAGCTAAGAATGACAAGGAGCAGGGTTAATGGGCATTTGATCGATATGTTTAGTATGACTTATGATGAAGAGCAGTTTTTTGCATTTCTGACGCAGAATCCTAAACTGACAAATGAGTTGCTGGACAAGCTTGATGCCGAAGCTTCGGCAGAGTTTCAATATTTCCGCCGCACAACAGTTTTGAAAGATGAAGATTTGCGGAATAATTATCAACCGCCTAATGTTGCTAGTGAACGCGAGAGCTTGCGGACTATTCTTGAAAATCAGGGGAAAACAGAGCTGGTTGGTATGCAGAAACTTGTTTTCGCACAAATCCTGAGAGGGCAATTTATTGATAAAGAAACTGCTGTGAGGAGAGAGCTATATCAAATCGCTGCGCCCATTTCCGGCTATGTCTTTGCGATGAGAGGGGCTATAAGTTTAGGTGATGTTACTGATTCAATAGATGCGTATCATCAAGCGATTTGGGATGACCAAGCCGCGCTGGAGGCGGATAGGGATGAGGTTGAAGTGGCGATAATGAAATCATTCCAGCTAGCACATGACAAGGAAAATTATTTTCTGCCCCGTAGTGCAAGCCTTGATGCTGTAGAAAGGGTGTTTTTCCCTCTGCTGGACGAGCAATTTGATGGTTTTTTTAAGAATCAAGAATTTTTAAAGGAAATCGGCTATGATTCCTTAATCGCAAACTTGCGTATAGAGTCATCGGAGTTAGAAAAAAAGATTCAGCTAGCGTTAAGGGATTTGGTTGTAGATATTGTATCAGACATAAAAGATTATTATAGAAATTGCGGGGAATGCCCAACTCACGCTTCTTTGATTGCGCAGATGGATAATTTGCTGTCACTTCATATTTCCAGCGTTACTAGCGATAGTTTTTTGAAAATGTATGATAAGCAGTTTGAATCTATGGCTCGTACTTTTGTGATGAATGCATTCAATCGGGCGGTGGAATCGGGCTTAACCGAAAGGCTCGCAGATTTGAAGGGTTTGGAGTTGCCTTCCGAGAGAAAAACAGGTGATTTGCTAAACTCAATCAATGCTGCATGGATTAATAGTCTCAAGCCATATTATGGTATGTCTCAGGCTGCTGAATATAGGGTAGTAGCAAGCAAAAAACTATGCAGATTAAGCGGCTTAAGAGGTGTGGAGCATCTCTGGGATGCGATCTATCGAGATTTGATAGAAAATTTGGACGAGTTAGACGAAAATATTGTTCTAACCCGTGCTGGCTTTAGAAAATTAGTAGAAAAGCAAGTAACAGATATATTGCAACATGTGGAAGGGCAGTCAAAATCTGGGAAAGGTGAGGGAAATCAGGAGCTTCGCGAGGTGTTTGAAGTTATAACACCTAACAAAAGGCAGTTTTTTGTTGCTTCGGCAGTTGAGCATTTAACCGCAATATTTGAAGGAACTGCGTATATCGCGCAAGGCTATGAATCGGCAAAAGAAACGGTTGGTCTTCTAAGATAATCAGCTTTGCGACTCGGATTTTAATTTATACAAAACCTCCAGCGCTTGTTTAGGCGATAGCTCATCTGGGTTGATATCATCAAGCGGATTGATTTGTACCTGCATATTCTCCGCCTGTTCAAAAAGCGGTAAATATTCATTCCCTTCTGATTGTGATTCCAGCCGATTGAGGATTTTTTTCGCGCGATTCGTGACTGATTTCGGCAATCCTGCCAGTTCTGCAACATGAATTCCATAGGATTTGTCGGCAGCGCCTTTGCCAACTTGATGCAAAAACACAATCTCATCATTCCATTCCTTCACCTTCATACTATGCAATGAGATGCGCTCCAGCTCCAATTTGGTCAGCTCGTGATAATGAGTGGCAAAGATTGCGCGGCATTTGATGATATTATGCAGATATTCCAAAACTGCCCAAGCGATGGAAAGCCCGTCATAAGTTGCTGTTCCGCGTCCGATTTCATCCAATATCACCAGAGATTTTGCGCTTGCCTGATTGAGGATTGCTGCGGTTTCCACCATCTCAACCATAAATGTGCTTTGCCCGCGTGAAAGATTGTCCGATGCCCCAACGCGGCTGAAAATCTTATCCACGCAGCCAATATGCGCCGATTTGGCCGGAACATATGAGCCACATTGCGCCATAATCGTAATCAGCGCATTTTGTCGTAAGAAGGTGGATTTGCCTGCCATGTTAGGGCCGGTTAATAGCCATAGATTCTGCGCTGAATTCAAATCGCAGTCATTCGCAGCGAATTCTGTTGCAGTTTCCACCACCGGATGACGGGCGGCGACAAGCGTAAATGCATCTGAATCATCAATTTTCGGTTTAGTATAGTTGTTCTGTGCGGCAAGCTCGGAAAACCCGCATATAACATCAGAAAATGCAATTGCCCGCGCGGTTCTCATTAATATCTCGGCATTCTGGCGGATTTCCTCGGCGAATTCAGCAAATATCTGCAATTCCAACTGCAAAGCCTCATTCCGCGCATTGATGATTTTTGTTTGCAGCTCGTTTAATTCCGCCGTAGTAAAGCGCATCGCATTCGCCATGGTCTGGCGGTGAATAAATTCTTCGCTCAGCTTTCCGGCATTTTGTGCGGTAACTTCAACATAATAACCAAGAATGTTGTTATGATTGATTTTGAGGTTGTTAATCCCCGAAGTTAGTGCATATTTTTCCTTCAATTCAGTAATTAATTTGCGGCTATGGTCACGAATGTTGATAAGGTTTTGTAAATTAGAATTATATTCGGGGCGGATAAAATTCCCATCATTCAAATGTACTCCGACTTCATCGCGGAATGCCTCAATTAGCTTGTTTAGCAGAGTGGGTAGTGGATTGATATCGGCAATGTTATCTGCCAGCAATTTTGGCAATTTTTTCGTATTCAGCAAATTTTTGATTTCCGTGGCGGCCAAAAGTGCGTTTCTGGTTATCAGCATATCACGCGGTGTAGCGCGTCCCATAGAAATACGGGCGAGGGCACGCTCAATATCGGGAAATTGCCCTAGTTTTTCACGTAATTTTCCGCGTAAATCAGTTTCTTCAAAAAAGAAATCAACCGCTTCCAGCCGCGCATTAATACCCTCGGCATAAATTAGCGGGGCGGAAAGCCAGCTATATAACAATCTGCCACCGCCGGAAGTTTTGGTACGGTCAATAATCTGTAATAGGCTGGGAGAGTTGGCAAATATTGGCTGTAAAATCTCCAAATTGCGCCGCGTATTGAAATCAATCTGCATATAATGCTTTGCATCAAATTGACGTGGAAATTGCAGGCTAGGCAGGGCTTCCTTTTGCGTAAGTTCAATATATTCCAGCAAGCCGCCACAAGCGCAGATTTGCGCGCGGGTTAATGCCCCGAAGCCTTCCAGTGAAATGACTTTGTAAAAGCTTTTGAGCTTATTCTCGGCACGTTTGAACTCATAAATATTTGAGGCTTGCGGGGAGAGTTTGCTTTTCCATTCATTGTAAGTTTCATAAAAATTCTCTTCATAGAGCAAATCATCAGCCAGCAAGATTTCGGATGGATTTATGCGCGCCAACTCATTGCCGAATGTTTCACGTGAAACATTTGCACTGAAAAAACTGCCCGTGGAAATATCAATCCACGCCACGCCGTATTCAGTGCCGGATTTCGCCAAGCTCATCAGATAATTTGATTTTTTGGCTTCCAGCAGATTTTCTTCGGTAATCGTTCCGGGCGTGATAACCCGCACTACTTCCCGCCGCACAATCTCTTTATATCCACGTTTTTTCGCTTCTTCCGGACTTTCCAACTGGTCGCAAATCGCCACTTTATATCCTGCATTGATTAACTTATGCAGATATGGTTCATAAGAATGCGCAGGAACACCGCACATCGGAATATCATCGCCGTCTTTCGCGCCACGCTTGGTCAGGGCAATGTCGAGGATTCCTGCGGCTGTTACGGCATCATCAAAGAACATCTCAAAAAAATCACCCATGCGGAAAAAAAGCAGCGTATCGCTATAGCGCTCTTTCTGCTCCATATATTGCTGCATCATCGGTGTGAGTTTTGCTGTCATTACTTTCGATTAATAGCATTTTGCCTTTTTCTATTCAACCATTGAAAAGCAAATTCCCTTTGACATTTTTGTTAAGATGGTTAGATTGTCGGCTTCCAAAACGCAAAGTATGTGCTGCGTTGCAGCATAGCAAGCGCATAATTTAAGACTTAAAAATCAGGGCATAGAACATGACAGGAAGTAAAAACAGACAGAGAACGCATTTTGAGGAAGAAGCCTTAAGATACCATATGAGAGACGGAGTGCCCGGTAAGGTTGCGTTAGCGCCGACAAAGCCGCTTCTGACTCAGCGTGATTTAGCTCTGGCATATTCCCCAGGTGTTGCTGCTCCTTGTCTTGAAATTGCGGAAGACCCAGCAACTGCTTATGATTATACCGCAAAAGGTAATGTCGTCGCGGTGATTTCCAACGGAACGGCGGTGCTTGGCTTGGGTAAATTAGGCGCGCTTGCTTCAAAACCAGTGATGGAAGGAAAAGCGGTGCTATTCAAGCGTTTTGCCGATATTGATGCGGTAGACATTGAGGTTGATACGGCGGATGTTGATGAATTCATAAATGCAGTTCGCTATTTAGGGCCAAGCTGGGGCGGAATAAATCTGGAAGATATCGGCGCGCCGGAATGTTTTATTATTGAGCAAAGATTAAAAGAACTCATGGATATCCCGATTTTCCATGATGACCAACATGGAACTGCGATTATTTGTGCGGCAGGTCTGATAAATGCGGCTGATATAAAAGGCTGTAAAATTGAAGATATGACCGTGGTGGTAAATGGTGCCGGTGCTGCCGGAATTGCTTGCCTCGATTTGATGATTTCAATGGGTGTGAAGAATTATTATCTTTGTGACCGTACCGGAATTATCCATAAAGATAGAGATGATTTGAATCAGTGGAAATCAGCATATGCGGTGAAAACCGAGCGTCGTACTCTGGGTGAAGCGTTAGAAGGAGCTGATGTATTCCTAGGGCTTTCTGCTAAGGGCGCAGTTACAAAAGAAATGGTTAAAGGTATGGCGAAAAATCCGATTATTTTCGCTATGGCCAACCCTGATCCGGAAATCACACCGGAAGAAGTTGCTGAAGTGCGTGACGATGCGATTGTTGCCACTGGACGCAGCGACTATAACAATCAGGTGAATAATGTTATGGGATTCCCATATATTTTCCGTGGGGCGCTTGATGTTAGGGCAACAAAAATCAATGAAGAAATGAAAATTGCTGCCGCAAAAGCTTTGGCAAAATTGGCGCGTGAAGATGTGCCGGACGAGGTTGCAGTTGCTTATCAAGGGCGCAAAATGGTCTATGGTCCGGATTATATTATCCCGACTCCATTTGATCCACGCTTGATTTATACAATTCCGATTGCAGTTGCAAAAGCGGCTGAAAAAAGCGGTGTAGCGGGCAAGCCGATTGAAGATTATGATGAATATAAAAAGCGTTTGCAGGGCAGGTTAAATCCAACTGCGAACTCAATGAGCCTGATTTTCGAACAATTGCATGAAAAACCGAAAAAAGTGATTTTTGCTGATGGCGAAGAGGAAAAAACCATTCGCGCTGCTATGCAATGGGTGAATAACGGTTATGGTAAGGCGATTTTGGTCGGGCGTGAAAAGAAAATCAATGAAACTATGGATAAGCTAGGTTTCTCTGAAACTGCTGACCGCGAGAAATTGGAAATTACTAATGCCTCACTAAGCAAAAAAGTCGATGAATATATTGATTTCCTTTATGACAGGCTAAAGCGCAGAGGCTATTTGCAGCGTGATGTGATTCGTATGGTCAAAAATGATAGGAATACATTCTCCGCCTGCATGCTCTCTTGCGGCGATGGCGATACGCTGATTACCGGCCTTGTGCGTGGCTATACGCGCTCATTGCAGGATATAATGCTGGTGCTTGACCCTAAGGAAGAAAAAACCGTGTTCGGTATGTCGATGATTTTGGCGCAAAACCGCACTTTGTTTATGTCTGACACTAACGTGCATGAAGTGCCAACCGCAGAGCAGCTTGCCGATATCGCCTGTATGACGGCGGCAAAAGCCCGCAAATTCGGCCATGAGCCACGCGTTGCGATTCTTTCATACTCAAATTTTGGGATGCCACAGCTTGAAAAAGCCGAGCGTATACGTGAGGCAGTGAGTATTCTTGATAGCCGCAAGGTAGATTTTGAATATGACGGTGAAATGGCGGTTGATGTCGCGCTGAACCCGGATTTGATGAAGCTTTACCCGTTTTGCCGCCTGAGTGGCCCTGCGAATATCCTGATTATGCCGAACCTGCACGCTGCGAACCTTTCGAGCAAGCTATTACAGCAGCTTTCCGGCGGAACGGTGGTTGGCCCCGTGTTGGAAGGTTTGGAAAAGCACGCGCAAATCATCCCGATGGGTGCAAAAGTGAGTGATATCCTAAACGCCGCCGCCTTGGCGAGTATTTAATCAACATTGCTCAATTTTTTTGTGATTTACTTAACACTAAATTAATCTTGTTATCATATGATGCTGACATAAAGCTAATGTTGCGCCGCAACACGCAACCACGATACACAGGTAACAGGAGAATTTTATGTCAAACGCAAAGCTTACGATAAACGGTAAAGATGTTGAGCTTCCGATAATGCAGGCTACAGAAGGGCCGGAAGTTATAGATATCACAAAATTATACAAGGAAACTGACCGTTTCACGCTTGACCCCGGCTTTATGTCCACCGCTTCATGTGAATCAAAAATCACTTTCATTGACGGCGATAAGGGGATTTTGCGTTATCGTGGTTATGATATTGATGCGTTGGCAAATAATTGCACTTTTCTGGAAGTTGCGTATTTGTTGTTAATGGGTGAATTGCCAAATGCTGAAGAAAAGGCGAAATTTGAGCATGAAATAACCTATCACACCTTGGTGCAGGAACAGATGAACTTCTTCTATCGTGGTTTCCCACGGCGCTCACATCCGATGGCGATTCTGGCCGGTGCGTTTGCTTCACTTTCCGCTTTTTACCATGATAGCCTTGATATTCGTGACCCTGACCAACGTCAGCTCTCTGCTTATCGTATGATTGCCAAAATTCCGACATTGTGTGCGATGGCATATAAATATTCGATAAATCAACCGTTTATCTATCCGAAAAATAAGCTGGAATATACTCCGCGCTTTATTGATATGATGTTTGCAACTCCTTGTGAGGAATATCACGTTAGCCCAAAAGTGGCGCGTGCCTTGGATAAGGTGCTGATTTTACATGCCGACCATGAGCAAAATGCTTCCACTTCTACGGTGCGTTTGGCAGGTTCATCCGGTGCGAATCCATTTGCCTGTATCGGGGCGGGAATTGCTTCACTTTGGGGGCCTGCACATGGTGGCGCAAATGAAGCGGTGCTGGTGATGTTAGACGAAATTGGCACAGTAGGGAATATCCCGAAATTTATTGAGCGCGTGAAGAATAAGGAAGAAGGCGTGCGCTTGATGGGATTTGGTCATAGGGTTTACAAGAACTTTGACCCGCGTGCGCAAGTGCTAAAAGAAGCGGCGCATGATGTGTTTGAGGAGCTTGGTATGCAGAGCGACCCATTGCTGGACGTGGCGCTGGAATTGGAACGCGTGGCTTTGGAGGATGAATATTTCGTTGAGCGCAAGCTTTATCCAAATGTCGATTTCTATTCAGGAATTATCTATAAAGCAATGGGGATTCCGGTGGAAATGTTCACTCCGATGTTTGCCTTGGCACGTACGGCTGGTTGGATTTCGCAATGGAAAGAGATGATAGAAGACCCGCTGCAAAAAATCGGCAGACCGCGTCAGCTATATACCGGCTATAAACAGCGCGAATTCGTAAGTATTGACAAAAGGTAGGGTTTGTTTTATCGTAATGTGCTAGTAATTAACAGCGTTTTAT
>PCXJ01000045.1:0-174 GCA_002787615.1 Alphaproteobacteria bacterium CG11_big_fil_rev_8_21_14_0_20_44_7 | reverse complement strand
CCACTTTAAAAGAGAACACGCATCAATATCGCATGGTGATGAATGCCTTTGATAAGTTCAAAGAGTTGCACAGGGAGCATATGCACGGCTCATATAATTTGGGCTATTTAGCTGAAGGCTTAGATTTATCATACAAGCTACAAATTGCCGAGAATGACTTGAGAAGTGCCATCC
>PCXJ01000075.1:9116-9258 GCA_002787615.1 Alphaproteobacteria bacterium CG11_big_fil_rev_8_21_14_0_20_44_7 | reverse complement strand
TTAGGCCGTTTTCCGGTGAAATTGTCAGTGAGTGATTAGTCATAATATGTTATTACCTCAAATACCTTATTAAATTACTACGTTAATTATTAATGCTAATATTTAATCTATATTTTGTCAATCGAAAAAATTCGTTATTTGA
>PCXJ01000075.1:0-9074 GCA_002787615.1 Alphaproteobacteria bacterium CG11_big_fil_rev_8_21_14_0_20_44_7 | reverse complement strand
CGGCAATTGCTTTCTGAAAGCTGAGTGTAGCATTGTGACTGGTTAGGTTATTAACAATAGTCTCTTTGTAATCCTTGCTTCCTTGTCTTTGTTTTCTGCGTTTTTCCTGCTCATATTTTAACTTATAATCATGCGGCGAAAAATGCTCGATATGCTTGTTTTCCAGCGCATGAAAATGCTCACCTTCTTTGGCAAGCGAATCCACTTTGGAAGATTCCTCGGTTTTTTTCTGATCTTCGGCTAATTCTTTGTCCTTTAGAGGCATAAATCATACCAAGTTTAATATAAAAAATTCATTATGAATTACGAAGGGAGCATATTATGTCGAAAAAACTCATAAATGTCAAGACTTTGACTGTATCTCATCCCAGTATGCGGCTTTTGCTAAAGCATGGCAGGCAGTTGGGGAGGTAATAAGAATCAGCAAAATCAGTATGGAAAGCTTGAGTGATACCAGATTAAACCCCGATTGCATAATACAGCCCATAATAACCATTGGCGCACCCAAAGAGTCCGTAACTCCGGCGGGATGGAGGCGGGAGAATATGTCGGGAAAGCGCATCATGCCAACGCTGCCTGAGAAAACTACAAACAGGCCGAAATAAATAAATGCCCAACCGATAATTTGGATTATGTCCATAACTGCAGGATAAATCAGCCTTTGATTAATTGCAAGAACTCAGCGCGGGTGCGCTCATCTTTCATAAATAATCCGGTCATTTTGCTGGTTTGCATAACCACGCCCGATTTATGCACGCCACGGGTTGTCATGCATTGGTGTTGAGCCTCAATAATCACTGCCACGCCTTTTGGCTCAAGAACTTCCTCAATCGTAGTGGCAATTTGGGATGTAAGCTTCTCCTGAATTTGCAGGCGTTTGGCAAAAACATCTACGATGCGGGCGATTTTACTAATTCCTACAACTCTTTTATTCGGGATGTAGGCTATATGGGCTTTGCCGATGATTGGCACCATATGATGTTCGCAATGTGATTCAAACTCAATATCTTTGAGTGTTACCATCTCGTTATAGCCCTCAGTTTCCTCAAAAGTGCGTTTGAGAATTTCGGAAGGGTCTTCGTCATAGCCGCCAAAGAACTCTTCATAAGCCCGCACCACGCGCTTGGGTGTATCAATCAATCCTTCGCGCTCAGGGTCATCCCCTGCCCATAATAAAAGCGTGCGTACGGCATCCTCCGCTTGCTTGCGGCTGACGGCTTTATTTGAGATGTTTTTAGTTTCTAGTGCGATTGTTTTGCCCATTTTCTTCTATTTTGATTGGCTGCGCAGCATCCACGCATTTTTCTGATGAATTTGCACACGTTGTGTAGCCAAATCGGCAGTGGCAACATCGCTATTTTCTTCGGCAATTTCTACTAATTCCGATGCGCTATTTGCGGCTTCTTCCTGTGCGGCAATGGCAGCTTCTGCCGTTGCACCGTTTTTGATGCTGGATTGTTTGTTATAAACATCAAATCCAACCTCAACCTTATGTCCTAATGCGCGTAATCTTTCAGCAATCTCATCAATTGCAGCGAATTGCTCGGTATAAATATCTTCCGACAATTTATGCAGGGAATAGAATTCCTTACCTTCAATATTCCAATGTAGATTCTGGGTTTGAATCAGCACGGCATAAGAGTCTGCCAGAAATTTCTGCAATTTTTCTGCTACTTGTTTATTATGATTTATATCAATTATTTTGTCAGATTTAGACATGGTCAGTCTCCTGTTAGTTTCAGTTATAAACTTTATATAGGTATGATTGCAACCACTACAATAACCTATCTAGGATTATTTTTAGCATAAGGATTATCGCCTTTGCGGAGCATCATTCTTAGCGGGATGCCTGCAAGTCCAAAACTTTCACGCAAATTATTCTTCAAATATTTCACATAAGCATCGGGCAAGCCTTCTTTCTGGCTCAAAGAAAGCATAAAGGTTGGTGGGCGGGTTTTTGTTTGCGAAATATAGCGGATTTTGATGCGCTTGCCTTTATGAATCGGGGGCGGGTGATGTGCCATAATTTCCTCTAACCAGCGATTCAGCTTTCCGGTGGAAACGCGCTTATTCCATTTCTCATAACTACTTAGCGCGGCATCAAGCAACTCGTCTAAGCTCTCATTGTTCAGCGCAGAAATTGTCAGAACCTCAATTCCGGCGACATCGTTCATGTTTTTGCCGAGAAGATATCTTAGCTCTTGCCGATACTCATCCTTATTTTTGACCAAATCCCATTTATTTGCCACGAAAATCAGCGCTCTACCCTCATTGATTATATGCTTGGCGATGCGCAAATCCTGCTTTTCAAGAGCGTCCGTTGCATCAACAACCAGCATCACTATCTGCGCATAACGTATTGAATTTAAGGAGTCACCTACTGAGAAATATTCCAGATTATCAACAACATTCGATTTTTTGCGCATTCCGGCGGTGTCAATCAGGCGCAAATCATGGTCTTTATATTTCCAGTCAATGGCAATTGCATCGCGGGTTGTTCCGGCTACCGGGCTGGTTATAACGCGTTGTTCATTGAGGATTTTATTGATAATAGTTGATTTTCCGACATTCGGGCGGCCAACAATTGCTAGCTCTATCAATCTTTCTTTCTCAGTTTCATCTTCTGGAAATTCGGGGGCTTCTTCTGTGGATAAATATTCACCGAGAGCAGTATATAAATCCTCCATTCCAAGGCCATGTTCGGCGGAAATAGCGACTGCTTCACCAAAGCCGAGGGAGAGCGCATCGGTTATGTCCGAATCTTTCCTTTCGCATTTATTGGCAACCAAAATGATGGGTTTGTCCTTCTTTCGTGTCCATTTGGCGAAATATCTATCATCCGGGGTGAGGTCGGTGGCGGCATCGACCATCAATAATATTATGTCAGCCTCATTTGCTGCCATTTCGGTTTGGCGGAACATTAAATCTTGCAGGCTCTCATTCTCGGCTTTTTCCAGTCCGGCAGTATCAATCAGATGGAATTTTATGTCGCCAAGACTTGCTTCTTCAATACGTCTATCTCTAGTCACGCCCGGTGTGTCGTGCACAATAGCCTTCTTCTTGCCGATTAGGCGATTAAACAGGGTAGACTTGCCGACATTTGGCCGACCTATAATGGCTATTTTTTTCATTTCTAATTAATCTGGATTAAATTCGCGTTATTGGATAGTAAATATACACTACCTTTATATACTATTGGCGGCATATATACATCCTGCTCAATTTCAATGCGTTTTGTTATTTCACCATTTTCGGGGTTGGTAACTATTAGATAACCGGCAGAATCGGTGATTAAAATCTTATCTCCGGCAATTATAGGGCCTGAAAATACGGAATATTCATCGCTGTTTCTCAAGGTAGTTACCCATTTTATGCGTCCGTCAAATCGGTTTAATGCTACTAGCTCTCCATCGGTTGTAACGATGAACAAAAATCTACCAGCAGCCCATGGAGTTGTGCCTGAGCCGATAGGTTGCTCCCATATACGGAAGCCGTTAACCAGATTGAGTGCAGCTAAATTTCCGCTATGGCTGGTGATATAAGTGATTCCATCCACGATTAGCGGTGAGGCGGTGATATCCGTAAGGCCGGAGGATGCTTTTGTGCGGTCACTGCCAAGGCTGAGCAATTCTGTCCATAACTCACGGCCTAATTCGCTATTAACTCCGAATACTTCACCGGAGGAATAGGCGGCAACCAGTACTGAGTTTTTGATAGCAGGTTTTGCCGCGCCAAAGATTTGAGTGACTTCGCTAGCACCGGTATGCCGCCAAAGTGTATCTCCGGTTTCTGCATCAAGGGCAAAGAGGCGGTTATCATTGGTGGAAACGAAAACCTTACGGGCAGAAACAATTGGGGCATTGCGAATCGGCATTCCCAGCTCTTTTCGCCATATTTCACTACCATCAGCAAGGTTGGCAGCAATGACTGCACCAAATCCAGTGGTAATATATAATATCCCGTTTTCTGCTGCTAGTCCGCCGCCGGGAAGGCCTTCTTTTCCATCTGGTGTTTTGATTTCTTGTGACCATAAATTATTGAGGTTCAGGTCGGTAGCTTTTACGGTGTTGCTGCCATCAATTGTAATAATACTATCATTTGCACCAAGCGGCTGTGAGGTGATGAAGAAATACTCTTCCGAGGAACTGCCAATACTGGTGGTTCTGATGTTTGAGAGAGAGTCTTGTATGTAATAATTCCCATTATTGGGATATTCGAGTTCTTTTTCCTGAGGTGGCATATTGACTGGCTCAGCCTGTACGGAAGGGTCGGGTGTTAATTTTGAGTCAATCGACATGACGGAATAGCGATCTCCGGCGAGTTTGGCTTCTTCGCCAGCTCCCATCCAATCCGGCATAGAGTCGCAGGCAGTAATTGCCAGTAACGCCGGTATTGCCCAATTTTTTAGTTTTCCTGCAAGCATTTATTCTGCTCCGCTAAATTCTTTTATATCTTTTATTAGTGTGTTTGGTTCAGATTCCGCGCTATCATTATTCTCAGGCTTAATCTTCAGCAGCAAATCTTTGTTTCTTTGCAATATATTATATGGGGTGTTTTCGTCATTTATCAAATCTTCCAGAATTTCCACGCCCTTGCCGATATTGCCATTCTCAATATGATAAATCGCCAGCAGCTCTTTGCCGGAATATCTGAATGGTCTATCTTTATCGGAAATTGCGTTGAGGATATCAGGCAAGCGGTTATCGGTCACGTTGCTATTTATAATCAAAGTTGCGGCATTTAGCTTGGCGAGGTCTGCAATTGCTGGGTCATTGCCGTTGATTTCAGCAATTTTAAGATATTCCATCACGGCTTGGTCAATTTCGCCTTTGCCAACCAGAATATTAGCTTTGACCAGCCCGCCAATTTGCTTATATCCGGCATTAATTCCGATTTCTTCAATTTTTTCGATATTATCGGACGAGTTTTCATCGCTAAGCACTTCTACCATAACCGTTCCGGCGGCTTTTTGCTTCTCAACGCGGAAATGTTCCCAAGCCTTATAACCTGCTAGTAATAATATAAATGCGATACCGGCAATAATCAGAGCGCCACCATAGCGTTCAAATAGCAGTTTTGCACGGTCACGTTTAACTTCTTCTTGTATCTCGGTTAGTAGCGGGTCATTTTCCATGGTCAGAACTTTATTTGTTATTACTTATGTGGTCAATTGATTATTCTCATTCATTACTCCCATTCAATAGTTCCGGGGGGTTTTGAGGTTATATCATAAACGACACGGTTTATACCTCTAACTTCATTTATGATGCGGTTGCTGGCACGCCCGAGGAATTCGTGGCTGAATTGGTAGAAATCGGCGGTCATGCCGTCTAGCGAGGTGACGGCACGCAATGCGCATACATATTCATAGGTACGGCTATCGCCCATAACGCCGACAGTTTTGACGGGTAAAAGGACGGCGAAAGCCTGCCAGATTTCATCATATAGTCCGGCTTTTTTGATTTCATCCAAATATATATAATCTGCTTCTTGCAGGATTTTTACTCTCTCAGGGGTGATTTCTCCGGGAATACGAATGGCAAGGCCGGGGCCGGGGAAGGGGTGGCGGTCAAGCAACTCACTGCTCATACCCATCTCACGCCCAAGTGCGCGGACTTCATCCTTAAACAGCTCACGTACAGGCTCGACCAGCTTCATATCCATGCGTTCCGGCAATCCGCCGACATTATGATGTGACTTTATGGTTGAGGTTTCTGCGCCGCTAAAGCTCACTGATTCAATTACATCGGGATAAAGCGTGCCTTGTGCGAGGAAATCAAATTTACCAACCTTATTAGCTTCTGATTCAAAAACATCAATAAAGGTCTTGCCGATTATCTTTCTTTTTTGCTCAGGGTCGGAAATTCCGCTTAATGCGCTCAGGAAGATTTCTGATGCATCCGAATATACTAAAGGTATATGATAATTGCGCTCAAATGCCTCACGTACTTGTTTGCCTTCATCCATCCGCAATAATCCTGTATCAACAAATACGCATAAGAGCTGGTCGCCAATTGCTTCATGCAGCAATTTTGCGACTACGGATGAATCCACGCCGCCGCTAACTCCGCATATAACCTTTTTATCGCCAACTTGCTGGCGGATTTTGTTTATTTCTTCTTTGCGGAAAGTTGCCATGCCCCAATCTCCGCTGATTCCGGCGATATTATGAACAAAATTGGTGAGTAGTTTAGCGCCCTCAGGCGTGTGTGTTACTTCCGGATGAAATTGTAAGCCATAAAATCTTCTCTCCTCATCAGCAATTGCAGCAAATGGCGCAGAATCGGTGGCGGCAATAACCTTAAAGCCTTCGGGTAGGGCGGTTACATGATCGCCATGGCTCATCCAAACTTCTTTGCGCTCCCCTTTTTCCCAGACTCCTTCAAACAAAGGGCTGTTCTCAGCAATATCTACATAAGCGCGCCCAAACTCTCTTTTTGGAGAAGATTCAACTTTTCCGCCAAGCATAGAACATAGTAGCTGCTCGCCGTAACAAATGCCAAGAATAGGTATGCCCATAGAAAATATGCCATCATGCGCGCGTGGCGATTCTGCAACAGTTGTGGAGGCGGGGCCGCCCGATAAGATTATTGCGGAAGGTTCAAACTCTTTGATTTTATCGATGGGCTCGTAATAAGGGAAGATTTCTGTGTACACGCCAGACTCCCTTACCCTTCTGGCGATTAATTGTGTGACTTGTGAGCCAAAATCCAATACTAAAACCTTGTCTTTCATAGAATCCTTTTTTTTATAATCACAGCTTGATACATAACTGAGAGATAAAATTCAATAATCTCGCGCATAATTTTTTCAAAATAGAGTTTGACTGATAGATAATATTGATATAATAAAAACACGAATTTGCGAATTGGGCGTTTAATAGCCTTTAAAAATTGTTCGTATTATTTAGTGATTGCTAACACATGATTGGGTGATTGAAAAATGAAGATAATATTGATTATTGTGGCACTAGTTGTTGCGCTGCTTGTAACTTTCGCCGTTAGCGGAGTTTTAAAAGACAAAGAAGTGGAGCAGCCTACAGTGTTATCAACGGCGCCAGTGCCTCAGCCTGCGACAGTTCCGGAAACGGATATATATGTTGCCAGAAGAGATATACAGATTGGTGCAAATCTTACTGAAGAAGATTATGATATTAAGCCTTGGCCACAGCATCTTTTGCCGCCAGCGCATATTCCTGCAGGTGGTGAAGGTATTCCGCCGATTGTGGGGCAAATTGCTGCTGCGCCGATTATTGAGGGTGAGCCGCTTTCAGCTTCAAAATTGAAAAACCCAAATGACCCAAGTTTTCTTGCCGGGCAATTGCCTGAAGGTATGCGCGCAGTTTCTGTAGGTGTTAACTTGGTTGATTCTGTGACGGGATTCGTTTCACCTGGTGACATGGTAGATGTTATATTTACCTTTGAGCTAGCTACTGAAACTCTTGATACGGGTGATTTGGCTGCTACAGGTGGTCGGGAAGAAGAGAGAGTCGGTATTTCCGAAGTTTTGCTTCCTGCCGTGAAAGTGCTTGCGGTGGATAGGAGAGTGGTTGCGGGTAATACGCCTGACGGTGAGCAGCCCCCGGTGCCTGCCAGTGTGACTTTGGCGGTTAATCAGAGAGATGCGCAGAAATTGCGTCTTGGTGAAAAGATGGGGCGTTTATCTTTGATTTTGAGGTCTTTGGCTGACAATGATAATAATGATGTGCCTCGTCCTTCCGCAGAGCAGGATTTGACAAGGTTGTTACCTCCAGCATATTTCCCTGCGCTGTTTGATAGTGATGCAGCTTACGACTATAGTGTTATAGATCTTTACGGTTCTGCTGAAACCGTGAAGGAAGGTGAAAAAGAGCAAGTGAAAAAAGAGAGTCCTTTTATGAATGTGAAAATTTATCGTGGTGTTGAGCTACAACAAGTGGAGGTAGCACGTCCATGAAACAGTTATTAAATATAGTTTTTGCTGCGGCAATATCGGTTGTATCCAGTGTGTCTGCTTCGGCAGCAGTGGTTGATGTCGCTTTGAATAGAGCTGAGCTGGTTAATCTCGGCAAGCCAATGGCTGAGGTGATGATAGCTAATCCGGAAATTGCGGATGTTGTTGTTCACGGTTCAAGTAAAGTTTCAGTTATCGGTAAGGAAATCGGTAGTACCAACTTGCGCTTTTTTGATTCGGATGCGAATTTGATAATGCAATATGACATAATCGTGGGTTACGATTTGCCGGGTATCCGTAGGGCTTTGAAGCGCTTCTTCCCTGACCAAAATGTTAAAGTTGAAACAATTAATAATAGCCTTGCTGTTTCCGGTGTTGTGCCTGATGCGCAAACTGCAAATAGAGTAATGCAGGTGATTTATGAGTTTGTGAAAGAAAGTAGAAGAATTGGTGACGAGGAAGATGATTACACTGAGAGTGATAATAGATTTCCTGGTGTTGTTAATTTGCTAACTTTGAATAGTGGTCAGCAAGTTATGCTGAAGGTTCGTATCGGTGAAGTGCAGCGTGATGCATTGAAAAAGCTAGGCTTCAGCCTGCAAGCGCTTGACGATTTGGGCGATGCGGCATTTTCATTCGGTTCGGGTCGTGGTCTTGCCTTGTTCGATCCTGATCTAGGTTTTGGATTCTTGGATGGTGTGACCGATAATTTTGCAACTGGTTCGCTTTCTCTATCTAGGGGTGATTTTAATATCGCCGGAGTATTGGATGCGCTTGAGAGGGATGAGGTGTTCAAGCTTCTTGCTGAGCCTAATCTGACAACTGTTTCCGGTGAAACTGCAAGCTTCCTTGCGGGTGGTGAGTTTCCGATTCGTTCAATAGGTTCCGAAGGTGAGATTGATGTTGAATTTAAAGAGTTTGGTGTGTCTTTGTCCTTTACTCCTTATGTGCTTGCGCAGAACAGAATTCGTTTGGTAGTATCACCTGAGCTTTCAGAGCTTGCCGGTGTGGTGGACGGAATCCCTAGCCTGACTTCGAGAAGGGCTACTACCACGGTTGAGCTTGCTCCGGGTGAGTCATTCATGGTGGCGGGTTTGATACGAGATCAGATAAATTCAGCCGTTGATGAGCTTCCTGGTGTT
>PCXJ01000103.1 GCA_002787615.1 Alphaproteobacteria bacterium CG11_big_fil_rev_8_21_14_0_20_44_7 | reverse complement strand
TCGGTTTCCGCGATTTCTTGCGGGATTTTCAAAGGTGAAGCCTTGCTGGATTTGAACTATGAGGAAGATTCCGCCGCCGAGGTGGATGCCAATTTTGTCATTACCGGAAAAGGTCAATTAGTTGAAATTCAAGGAACTGCGGAAGAAGAACCGTTCTCAGAAGAGCAATTTCTGGAAATGATGAAACTCGCAAAAAAAGGCTGTGCAGAAATCAGCGAAATGCAGGGGTAAACCTCCCCTATCCCCTCCCTCAGGGAGGGGCAACGAAACTAGCAATCTTTGATTGCTAAAGTTAAGTGGGGAGGGTAAAAAGCTCCATGAAAAAACTTTTAATCGCCACTCATAATCAAGGCAAAGTTCGTGAGCTTGGCGAATTGCTAGAACCGCTCGGCATCAACACAATCTCCGCAGCAGGATTGAACCTCCCAGAGCCGGAGGAAACTGCCGATACGTTCCATGGCAATGCAAAATTAAAATCCATCCCCGCCGCAATTGCTGCAAACCTCCCTGCACTTGCCGATGATAGCGGATTATGCATCCCTGCACTTGACGGCGCACCGGGAATATATTCCGCACGCTGGGGCGGTGAAAATAAAGATTTTGCCATGGCAATTGAGCGTGTGAAATCTGAGCTAAGTAATCTCCCCTCCTATCAGGAGGGGCTGGGGGAGGTGCAGTACAGAGAGTTTAATTCAAAAAACCTGTATCGAGCGAAAGAACTTAGAACAAACTCTACCGAAGCAGAAAAAAAACTTTGGAACAGAATTAGAAACAGGCAAATAAACGATTGCAAGTTTCGCCGACAAGAACCTTTGGGAAATTATATTGTTGATTTTATTTGTTTAGAAAAAAAGCTTATAATTGAGTTGGATGGTGGGCAACATCAAGATAAAATAATAAATGATAATCAAAGAACAAAATATCTTGAAAGCATAGGTTATCAAGTAATCAGATTTTGGAATAATGAGGTTATTGAGAATATTGAAGCTGTACTCGAAGTTATCACCCAGCATCTCAACACCTCCCCCACCCCTCCTAATAGGAGGGGATTATTATGGCCCTCAGGAGCAAAAGCCTATTTCATCTGCGTGCTTTCCCTTGCCCAACCTGATGGCAGCTCAGTTGAATTTGAAGGCCGCATTGATGGCACGCTCACCTTCCCCCCACGCGGAAAAAATGGCTTCGGTTATGACCCTATATTTATACCGGAAAGAGAATCCCGCACTTTTGGCGAAATGTCACAGTTAGAGAAGAATAAAAGCAACCACAGAGCAGATGCATTTGACAAATTCAAAAAATACCTGCTAAAAAAACCGCTATGAGTTTTGAAAAAACAAAAACCGCATTTATATTTCCCGGGCAAGGCTCGCAAAAAATCGGCATGGGCAGAACTGTTGCCGAAGCCTTCCCCGAAGCAAAGTCTGTGTTCGAGGAAGTTGACGAGGCATTAGGCGAAAACCTCTCAAAGATAATCTTCTCAGGTGAGCAGGAGGTGCTAAACCTAACCGAAAACACCCAGCCTGCAATTATGGCAACCTCAATTGCAACTTTGCGTGTTATGGAAAAGGCCGACCCAATTGAGGCTTACTGCGTGGCCGTTGCCGGACATTCCCTCGGCGAATATTCCGCACTTTGCGCGAGCGGGGCTTTGAGCTTGGCTGATACTGCAAGATTGTTGAAGATTCGCGGCAAAGCAATGCAGGAAGCCGTTCCTGTTGGCATAGGCGCAATGTCTGCCATATTAGGGCTCGGCTTTGATACACTCAAAGAAATTACTGAGGAAACAGGCTGCGAAATTGCTAATGATAATTGCGAAGGGCAAATTGTTATAAGCGGAACAAAAGAAAGCGTGGAACGCGGAATGCTCGCTGCAAGAAAAGCAGGCGCAAGAAAGGCAATTGAACTGCCCGTATCAGCACCTTTCCACTGCAAATTGATGCAGCCAGCAGCCGAGAAAATGGCTGAAGCGCTGGCAAATGTTGAAATACAAAGCCCAAAACTGCCGATAATCGCCAATGTTACCGCGACTCAGGTAGATAGCCCCGAAAAAATCCGCGAATTGCTGGTGCAGCAAGTAACCGGAATGGTACGCTGGCGCGAATCCGTGAAATATATGCATAAGGTGGGAATTCATAATCTAACGGAAATCGGCTTTGGCAAGGTTTTGAGTGGAATGACCAAACGCATTGAAGAAACTATGAACTCAGTCTGCCTGCAACATCCGGAAGATATTGAGGCATATTTAAAATGAAAAATCTGCTGGCAGTTATGTTGGTGCTATTTGCCTGCTCGCAGGAAACTGCCAACAGCAATCAAGCCTCTCAAACTGAAATAAAACCAGCAACTCAGCAATCTGAGCAACAACAATGCACCGGAGAATGGCGAACATTTTCCAATGGCTGCGCTGATATTTGCTCAGCCGATAAATACCGCAAATGCACAATGTCATTGACCGATTCCTGCGATTGCGGAGAAAATAAATGCTGGGACAACGAAACCATGCAATGTATAGATAACCCTTAGGAGATATAATGTTCAATCTGGATAATAAAACAGCACTAATAACCGGTGCATCAGGCGGAATCGGCAGAGAAATCGCCAAAACCCTTGTCGCACAAGGCGCAAAAATTGCCATATCAGGCACGAACGAAGAACGCCTGCAACAAACTGCCTCTGAAATAGGCGGAGATGTAGTAATATTAACCGCCGATTTATCTAATCGTGAATCTGTGGAAAATATGGCAAAACAAGCCGAAGAAAAGCTTGGGCAGGTTGATATCTTGGTAAATAATGCCGGAATCACCAAAGACGGGCTTTTTATGCGTATGAAAGACGAAGATTGGGACAGTGTAATAAACGTCAATCTCACCTCTGCATTCATCCTTAGCCGCACACTCATCAAAGGCATGTTCAAACGCCGCTATGGCAGAATCATCAATATTTCATCAGTGGTCGGCACATCTGGCAACCCCGGGCAGGCAAATTATTGCGCCTCAAAAGGCGGGTTAGTGGCAATGACCAAATCAATCGCACAAGAAGCAGCGTCACGAAATATAACGGCAAATTGCATCGCGCCGGGATTTATTGAAACTGCAATGACCGACAAGCTCAACGATCAGCAAAAAGAAGCTATATTGAAGAATATTCCAACCGGAGCAATGGGCACGGCTCAGGATATTGCGGCGGCGGCTTTGTTCCTCGCGGCAGAAGAATCGAAATATATTACTGGGCAAACTATTCACGTAAATGGCGGAATGTTAATGGTTTAAACGGATGAAACACCTTTCTTAATTACGAAAATCGTTTTATCTATTAAGTAACTATTGACACTCTTTCCCAATCCGCTATTAACAACTCAATATTACAAACAAGGAGAAACTACTATGTCTGATACTGCTGATAAAATTAAAAAAATCGTTGCCGAACATCTTGGTGTTGATGCAGCTAAAGTAAATAACGATTCTGCATTCGTTGACGATTTAGGGGCAGATAGCCTTGACCAAGTTGAATTGGTGATGGCTTTTGAAGAAGAATTTGATATCGAAATCCCTGATGAAGCTGCCGGAAAGATTATTACCGTGCAAGATGCTATCAGCTATGTTGATGCTAATAAATAGCATAAAACAAATCGGTAAAACCATTTATGCGTAGAGTTGTCGTTACAGGTATTGGAACAGTTACCCCACTTGCATGTGGGGTAGATAATACATGGGAGCGCTTGCTTAGCGGTAAATCCGGTATTGGCAAAACAGAACGCTGCAAAGTTGATGATCTTCCCTGTCAGATTACAGGTGAAGTTCCATATGGCACTGAAGATTGGCAATTTAATCCTGATGACTTCATTGAGCCGAAAGAACAACGCAAAATTGATACTTTCATCCATTTTGCTATTGCCGCCGCCGCAGAAGCCGTAAAAGATAGCGGTTGGAATCCCCAATCCGAGGAAGATAAAAACCGCACTGGCGTTATCGTTGGCTCGGGAATCGGTGGATTACCAAAGATTGAAGAAGGCGCGCTAATACTACATGAACGCGGCCCAAGAAAGCTAAGTCCGTTTTTCATTCCCTCTTGCTTAATTAACCTCGCTTCCGGACATATTTCAATCCTGCACGGCTTTAAGGGCCCTAACCACGCTGTTGTCACAGCTTGTTCTACAGGCTGCCACGCAATTGGCGATGCTTCACGAATCATTAAATATGGTGATGCAGATGTAATGGTCGCAGGCGGCGCAGAAAGCGCAATTTCACGGCTTGGAATTGCCGGATTTGCTGCAGCGCGCGCACTTTCCACAGGATATAACGATACACCGGAGCAAGCCTCCCGCCCATGGGATAAAGGACGTGATGGTTTTGTGATGGGCGAAGGCGCAGGAATTCTTGTGCTGGAAGAATTAGAACACGCCAAAAAACGCGGCGCAAAAATTTATGCAGAAGTTGTTGGCTATGGAATGTCCGGCGATGCGTATCATATCACCGCCCCTGCCGATAATGGCGATGGTGGATTCCGCGCTATGCAAGCAGCACTAAATGATGCAAAACTAGATGTTTCCGACATAGATTATATCAACGCACATGGCACATCGACCCCAAAAGGCGATGAAATTGAGCTTGGCGCTGTCAAAAGATTATTTGGCGATGCAGCTTACAAGCTCTCAATGTCATCAACAAAATCCAGTATTGGGCACTTGCTCGGTGCGGCAGGCGCAGTTGAGGCAATTTTTGCGATTCTTGCAATTCGCGACCAAATCTGCCCGCCTACTCTCAATTTGAATGACCCGTCCGAATCTTGTGACCTTGACCTTGTCCCGCATAAGGCAAAAGAGAGAGAGATTAACGCCGTACTTTCTAACTCATTCGGGTTTGGTGGCACAAATGCCTCTATAATCTTCAAGAAATATGATGCGTAAGCTCATAGCCGCATCATCATTCGCCTTTTTCGTATTCCTATTGCTTGCCTTGCTTGGCTGGTTTTATGCCAATCATTATTACAAAACTCCGCTAGCAACTAATGCTTATGGCAATCAAGACAATATCTCCCAAAACATCATGATTCCAAAAGGCTCTAGCCTAAAATCAATCGCAGAGTTGCTGGCGCGCGAAGAAATCATCAAGCACCCCCAGTTTTTCTATTATATGGCACGATTCACCGGACAAACTAACCCAAAACATGGCGAATATGAATTTACCTCATATTACAGCCCTAAAGCGATTCTTGAGAAACTGGAAAAAGGCGATGTCGTCATCCGCAAATTTACCATTCCGGAAGGCCGAACCTCATATGACATAATTGAAATCTTAAAAAGCGCAGAGGGATTGGCGGGAGAATTGCCGGAAACCATTGCAGAAGGCTCTATTCTACCTTCAACATATTTTTATCATTATGGCGATAAATACGAAACTATCATCGCTAGAATGCAGCATAATATGCAAACAACCGTTGAAGAATTATGGAAAAAGCGCGCCGAAGGATTGCCGATTAACACTCCGGAAGAAGCAATTATCCTTGCCTCAATCGTTGAGAAAGAAACCGGATTGGATGGTGAGCGCGGCATGGTTGCCAGCGTATTCACCAATCGTCTGCGCAAGGGCATGCGGCTAGAATCCGACCCAACGGCGGTTTATGGTATCACGCTCGGCAAACCTTTGGATGAAAAAGTGCGTGCCAAACATGTGCGCCATGAATCACCCTATAACACATATCTGATTGACCGCCTGCCGCCCACTCCAATTGCCGCACCGGGAATAGAATCCATAAAAGCCGTGTTGAATCCGCCGGAAACGCCATATTATTATTTCGTGGCAAATGGCAAAGGCGGGCATAATTTCGCCAAAAACCTCAATGAGCATAATAAAAACGTGCGTACCCTAATAGATTTCTTGAAAAAGAATCAGAACTAGATTATGAAACGAGCCTTAGCTTAATAGGAACTTTATGAAAATTTCAGGTGTAGATATTCGTCCAGGATATATATTGGATTTTGAAGGCGGGCTTTGGCGCGTGCTAAAAACTCAGCATACTCAACCCGGCAAAGGCGGTGCCTATATGCAGGTCGAGATGAAAGAAATCCGCAACGGCACAAAGCGCAATGAACGCTTCCGTAGCGCCGATACGGTGGAAAAAGCCCGGCTTGACCAAACCCCCTATCAATATCTCTATTCCGAAGGCGATAATCTGGTGTTGATGGACAATAACACATATGAGCAAATCACAGTTAGTGGAGAGCTTGCAGGTGACGCAGTTATTTTCCTACAAGATGGCATGGAAGTTGAAATAGAATCATATGAAGGCGCGCCAATTGGCATCTCCCTGCCGGAAAGCGTTGTGCTGACGATAAAGGAAACCGAGCCGATTGTAAAAGGCCAAACCGCCGCAAACTCCTTCAAACCTGCGATTATGGAAAATGGCGTGCGGCTGATGGTTCCACCATTTATTGCCGAGGGTGAGAAAATCATCGTCAATACTGCCAGTTGTGAATATATGGAAAGAGCGAAATAACCCGCCCTCACCCAGATATTAATTTTCTTGATATTGCGTTATCTTCAGGTTAATAGTTGGATATAATTATTAACGGAGCATAAGATGGCGGCAAGAACATTAACTATTAGCGACAAGATTGCATGTCACAAAGAAGTAATAGAAGCATTAGAGCTAGAACTCAGTCAATTAAAACACCAAGCATTAGACGCCACGCTTTTGGGCAATATAGACACAGTTAGAGAATATCTAGAAATAGATGCTAGTTATGCAAATGATGTTGCCATATACGCTACCACAAAAGATTATACTGAAATTCTAGACTTAGCAATTCAATATGGTGCTGATAATTTTTATGATTGCGCGAGTGCCGCAACTAGAGCTGGTTATGAAGCTCCTCTTGAACGTATATTACAAGAAGGCCTATCTGACGAAGATCTTGAAACTCTGGCAGTAATAGCCTGTAGAGAGGGCAAAGCTGGCACTCTAGAGTTAATAATTGATGCAAACCCAAATGCCAACGACGGCGCTCCAGCCCTCGCTGAAATAGCTATCTCCAGAGGGCATGCCCAAGTTGCTGGATTTTTATTCAAAAGAGAGGATGTTCGTCGTGATATAGACAGTCTTGCACTCTACGCTAGTCAACTTAATCATACAGATATTGATTATTATATAATTGTGAAGCTAGCAATTGATAATGGCGCAACAAACTTCTATGATATTGCCGTATCGGCTCTAATTAGAGAGCCTCAAATTCTAGCACTTGCAATTGAACGTGGAGATATTCTGGATAAAATAAAAGATTTCACTTCAACCAATTTTGCCTCTGCGACTACACAAAAAGCACTTGAAATCGTCTATAAAAACTCGCTCCTGAAAGGCAATAATTTGCTGGTAGAGGAAATACGGGAAGTTGCGAATAATGATGATATAGAAATCACACTGGAATTGGATGAAAGATTTGAGAAAGATGTCAAGCGCCTGAGCAAAGCATATAGCTACCCAAAAGGAGGGCTGGCACAGCATATCGCAGAAAATCAACTCCCCGGATTTGTTGAAGCAGCGAAATTCCTGAATTACGAAATCTCCGCCGATGAATTTGTAGAATCACTCAAAGCAAGGCAAGCCCAGCAAAGCCATTCGCGCGCTGCGTAAATTTTAACCCTTGCACCAATAAGCATTTGGCAATATAAGGTGGCCATGAAATCACCTACTGTTTCAATAATGATAAATGCCGCGCGCAAAGCCGCCAGAGGTTTATTGCGTGACTTTGGAGAAATTGAGAATCTTCAGGTTTCCAGCAAAGGCCCCGGCGATTTTGTTTCCAATGCCGATAAAAAGGCAGAAAGAGTTATCATCACCGAATTATTAGCCTCACGCCCAGATTACGGGATTCTAGCCGAAGAAAGCGGTGTGGAACACGGCAAAAAAGATGCTGAATATCGCTTTGTAATTGACCCGCTTGACGGCACAAACAACTTCCTGCACGGCTTCCCTTATTGGGCGGTTTCTATTGGATTAGAAAAAAACGGCGAATTAGAAGCAGGCGTTATTATTGTTCCGGTTCTGGACGAAATTTATTTTGCAGAAAAAGGCAAAGGCGCATTCCTTAATGACAAAAGAATCCGCGTTTCATCGCGCAAGCATTTATCGGAAGCATTTGTTGGCTGCGGCTCTGCCAGCTCATTTCGCCGCCCGACCAACCTCCCGTTTAATATCCAGCATGTATTGAACAAACTCGGCTCAAGCGTTGCCTCCGTGCGCTGTATGAACGCAGCTGCGGTTGATTTGGTTTTCACCGCCGCCGGACGTTATGACGCTATGGTTGATACCGGATTGAAAAAATGGGATATGGCTGCCGGAATCGTTATTCTAAAAGAAGCAGGCGGGCAAATTACTGAGATTTTGGGCAGAGATGATTATTACGAAACTGGCAATATTTTAGCCTCGAATTATCATTTACATGACAAACTTATCGGGTTATTATCCCCACCGAAAGAATAGTCATCAAATTAGTACCGAATAAATGGGTAAAAATAACAGTTAAGGGTTATCTCATAATGAAAAAGCTATTAGTTACAACTGCCGCAGTTTCACTCATCCTTGCCAATAGTGCAGAAGCCCGCAACAGATACTTGCAAAGACCGGATTTACCTACCGTAGAGGTGAATTTAACTGCACTAAAATATCTTGATGATGGGTATAATAATAGCTATTCAATGAGCGGAGAAACCGGCTCACCTGATAAGCCAATTATAGATTCTGTTAGACCGAAACCACAGAAAGAACCTACACCAAAACCAATAGCAAAGCAGGTTTTGCCTTCACCGCCGCTTGCGCCAATAACTTCACCACAACCGAAAATAATGGATAAGGCTGCGCAGATTCCTACGCCTCCTAAACCTGCAATGACTCCGCCAACTCCTCCGGCTTTCTTATCAAAAGAATTACCAAAAATGGAAGTTGCCCCGCCAGCACCAAAATCAGTTGAAAAAGAGTTCATTATTCCTGATTTACCTGAACCACCAAAATCTGCGGAAGCAAAGCCAAGCGCTTCTTCTTTCGGAATTGAAGTAAAAGACCCGACTCCTAGCAAGCCTGCACTTCCTAAGCCGGTAGCGCCCGCAAAACCTATTATGCCCCCTAAAGCTGAGCCGAAAAAGTCTTTGGAAATTCCGAACTTGCCAAAAGCGCCAAAATTACCAGAACCGCCAGCCGAACCAAAGGAAATAGAAAAAAAGCCTGAGGCTACACCAATAATTGAAATGAAGGACGCAACTCCTCCAGTGTTAAAAGAGCCTGCAAAAGCTGCTCCTCAGCCCGTTATGCCTGCGCCGGCAATTGAGTTACCAAAAGTGGAAGTCCCGCCACTTCCTAAATCTCCACCAAAGGCTGAAGAGAAAAATGACCTGCAAATGCCGCCACCACGCCACTTCCTAAATCTCCACCAAAGGCTGAAGAGAAAAATGACCTGCAAATGCCGCCACCAC
>PCXJ01000120.1 GCA_002787615.1 Alphaproteobacteria bacterium CG11_big_fil_rev_8_21_14_0_20_44_7 | reverse complement strand
GCCGCCATAACCACGATATGTAACCGCAAAAACGCCAAGTCCGGCAGCATCAAGCTTTTTATACAAATCGACATTATTGCTCAATGTTTCAGCATTGCCGTGGAAATATAAAATTGTAGTTTCGCGCTCTTTGAAATCATTATGCCAAGCTTTAACCTCGACTCCCTCATTATTCGGCAATCTGGTTTCCTCAAAATTATTCAAGCCATAAAATTCAGGAGATTCAATTTCTGGCTGTGGGAAATAGATAAAATCCCTTTGGAAAGAAAACATCAAAACCAGTACAATCAAATATACAAAGAGAATATTTGAGATAATCTTCATCGTTTTAACTCCATTTTGATAGGGCCTTCAGCGTGGCCATGTATAAACTGATTCACATAGTCATTTTTAGATTTATCAATGTCTTTTGTATTGCCGTGCCAGATGATTTTGCCTTTATAAAGCATGGCAATGCGGTCAGAAATTTTGCGGGCACTTGCCATATCGTGGGTAATGGTAACGGTGGTGGCATTCAATTCCTTGCTGCATTTCACGATTAAATCATTGATGACATCTGCCATGATAGGGTCAAGTCCGGTGGTGGGTTCATCAAAAAAGATAATTTCCGGATTGGTGGCGATTGCGCGTGCCAGAGCAACTCGTTTTTGCATACCGCCGGAAAGCTCCGAGGGCTGCAAATCAGCAACTTCCGAGCTTAATCCCACTTGCGCAAGTTTAGCGACAGCGATTTCTTTCGCTTCTTTTTTGGAGACTCTTTCACGATTTAGAAGGCGGAATGAAATATTTTCCCAGACTTTGAGCGAGTCGAATAATGCGCCGCCCTGAAATAGCATCCCGATATGTGATTGATATTCATGATATTCTTTGCCGGTTAGGTGATTAATATCCTTGCCATCAATTTTCACAATTCCGGAATCAGGCTGGATAATGCCGATGATGGATTTGATTAGGACGGATTTTCCTGAGCCTGAACCACCGATAACCACCAATGATTCACCTTTTTTCACGTCAATATCAACCCCATCCAGCACCAGTTTTGAGCCAAAGGATTTCTTGAGGTTGCAAAGCTCAATTTTAGTTTCTTTTTCTGTTTTTTTCGACCTAATCATTTTGAGAAAAACAACTCCGTAATTAAATAATTTGAAAGCAGGATAAGGATGGATGCGCTCACAACCGCATTTGTCGTTGCAGCGCCAACGCCTTGCGCTCCACCGCGAGAATTAAACCCATGATAACAGCCCATCAACGAGATGATAAAACCGAAAACCGCCGCTTTTACTAAGCCGGAGTAAACATCAAAATACTCAAGGAAATCAATGGTATTTTTGAGATATGAGCCATGCGAGAACCCAAGTTTATGCACGCCAACAAGATAACCGCCATATACGCCGATAATATCCGCAATTAGCACTAGGCAGGGTAGGGTGATTACGGCTGCAACCATGCGCGGTACAATGAGATAGCGAATCGGGTTTGTGGAAAGGGTAGTTAGCGCATCAATTTGCTCTGTTACACGCATCGTGCCGATTTCTGCTGCCATTGCCGCGCCAACTCTGCCTGCGACCATCAATCCGGCGAGGACGGGGCCAAGCTCTCGCGTCATAGAAAGCACGACAACATTTGGTATGGCACTTTCTGCTGAAAAGCGGGAAAATCCTGTGTAGCTTTGCAAGGCAAGAACCGCACCTGTGAAAATGGCGGTCAATCCTACAACCGGAAGCGAGTAATAGCCGATTTCCAGCATTTGTCGCAGGACGTTCCGCCAATAAAATCTGGGACGGAATATGTTGAATATGGCATTTGATGCAAAAAAGCTGAGCCTACCTATGGCGGCAAGGAAATTTAGAAATAATGCGCCTATTCCTTGTACAAATCCCATTTTAGTTCCTGTTAAATGAAGCTGTTTTAAACATAAATCCTCTTATAGCGTTGGCCAAGCCTTGTCAAAATTTCATATTCAACCGTGCCTGCATCTTTTGCCATATCACTTATAGTATATTTATCTCCCACAATTTGCACTTCTTGTCCAATTTTTTGATGGTTTATCGGTAATTTTGAGATATCAATTGTGATTAAGTCCATAGATATGCGTCCCACAATCGGCACTTGATAGTTTTCGATATAAACTTTTCCGCGATTGCTCAAATTGCGCGGCAGCCCATCAGCATAGCCAAGTGGAATCGTTGCGATTGTACTGCCTGCGCTCGCTTTATATAAGCCGCCATAACCAACGGTTTTTGGCTTTTTGATTTCATAAATCTGGATAATCTGCGAGCTGATATGAATAACCTGTTTCATCGGGTTAGGCTGTAACGGGGTTGGATTTCCGCCATAAAGTGCAATTCCTGGACGTGCCAGATTATAATGGAATTCTTTGCCCAAAAATATTCCGTAGGAATTGGCAATGCTGCGATGAACGTAAGGCAGATGCTTTGCTGCGGCATCAAATTCCAGCAATTGGTTGTAATTCATTGGGTTTTGGCGTGATTCGGCGCAGGCTAAATGACTCATCAGCAAAGTGATGTTATAGCCCTTTAGCAGGTCAATATCCTCAATCTCAAAGCCGAGCCGTGTCATTCCCGTATCAATATGCACGGCGGCGGGATTTTTTGCCTCCCAACGGCTGAGCTGATTAGGATTATTCAGAACCGGAATGATTTTCTTATCAACAAAATCTTGCGCTTCACCATTTTGCACGCCATGGAAAACAAAAATCTCCTCAATTGGCAAAATCGAGCGCAATTCAAAAGCTTCTTCTGCCGTGGCGACAAAGAATTTTTTGCACCCTGCCGTAGCAAGGGCACGCGCAACCTTGTCAACACCCAACCCATAAGCATTAGCCTTGACCACTGCCGCGCACTCAGAAGCACTCAAGCGCTGCTTTAAGAGCTTGTAGTTATGCTTGATATTCTCTAGCGAAATATAAAGTTTATTCATTTTATGCTTATTTTATTCATGCAGATGGTTTGCCAATTTGCAAAACTCATCAATAGATAACTCCTGCGCGCGCGATTGTGAATTAATATTTAATGCGGTCAAGGTTTTTTCGGTTTCGGGGAAGATTTGCCTCAGTGACGAGCGCAACATTTTGCGGCGCTGACCAAATGCGGCTTTGGTAACTTTGCTTAAATTTTCAATATCCACAGATGGAGTTGGATTTTCACGCGGCCTCAATAAAACAATCGAAGATGTCACTTTCGGGCTTGGTGTAAACGCTTCCGGCGGCACATCGAATAAAATCTGCGCTTCGCACAAATAATTGGTTATAACCGACAGCCTGCCATAAGAAGATGTGTTAGGTTCGGCAACCAGACGCAGCGCAACTTCCTTTTGAAACATCAGAATCATAAATTCAAATTCCTGCGCGTAGGCAAGCCAGTTAGTGAGTAATTTTGTCGAAATATTATATGGTAAATTGGCGATAACTGCGCGCGGGGCAGGGGCAATTTCGCGCAAATTCAGCTTTAGTGCATCTGCATTATATGCCGCGATTTCCTCGTTAATTTCCTTGGCGACACCAATTGCGCGGTCATCATATTCAATTACGCTGAGGGATTTGGGCTTGACCTCATTTAGTGCAATGGTCAAGCCACCGGGGCCGGAACCGATTTCGATGATATTAGTGTTTGAGATATCGCCCGCATATTCCACAATTTTGCGGGTAATATTCATATCAAACAGGAAATTTTGCCCAAGCGATTTTTTGGGCACAAGCCCGTGGTCTTTTGCGAGCTGGGCGGGGGATAGTGAGTTTGCGCTATTTGCGGTCAATTAAACTCTCACATCAATATTGGTTTTCCGGCGTAAATCTCTCAAATATTTGCGGGCTTCCAATTCCAGCTTGCGGATAAATAGGAATTTCTTTGCAGATTCGCGTTCATTTTCATCGTGAGCATTAGCAATCTCTTCGATTTTTTCGCAAACAATAAACAATGACAGCCCATCTGAGTTTTTTACCGGAGAGCTGATAATGCCGGTGCGCAGGATATTGATGATATTTTTCAAATCCGGAGATAAATCACCAATTCTCACAGTGCCATAATCTTTAAGCAGCATTTTATTGTCATTGGCATAATTTGCCGAATCCATACAGGCGCGGGTATTATTATCAATCGTCTCAGCTTTTTTATAAGCTGCTGTGACTTGTTTGTTATCAGCATCGGGCGCAACGGGAATCAGGAATTGCCGCATAGTCACAAGGTTTTTATCATTATTATTACTGATTTCACGATAATCTGCATATTTAACCAGAAAATAACCTTCAATCGAGCGAATTGGCTCTGACAACTCTCCTTTTTTGAGCTTTTTCATTGCACCGAGAATCTCGGAAGGAACTTGATTTGTATTCAACCAGCCAACTTCACCGCCACTTGCTGCGGTTGGGCTTTCGGAAAATTGTTTGGCAATTGCCGCAAAATCTTTGCCGTTTTCAATCTCTGATTTCAATTTTTCCGCTAATTCTTTGATAGCTTGCTCTTCGGCGGTCATATCAACCGGAAGAACAATCTCATACATCAGATATTCTTCGCGGGTAGTGTTGATGTTGCTGGCATTTATATAATCATCAATTTCCTCCTCGCCGATTGATACGCGAGAGCGAATTTTACCGCCTTTGATTTTTAACCAAGAAAGTTCGGCTCGAAGCTGCTCGCGCATTGTCGATGGTGGAATTTGGTTCATTTGCAAAAGCTTGGTCAGGCCGCCCTCAGGCAGTTTATTTTGCTTTTCCAGAGATGCATAGGCATTGTCGATATCCTCTTCACTTATCTCTAAGCCGAGATTTTGCGCTTCGGCAATTTGCAATTTATCATTGATGAGCGACTGAATCGCCTGCGGCTGAATTTTCTTGAGATTTTCAGGGGTAGATTCAATTCCCGAAGAAATAATCAGAATCTTCATGCGATTAATAAGGTCATTATTGGTAATTGCTTCATTGCCAATTGTCGCCACAATTTTGAAATTTTCGGCATAAGACGGGATGCTAATGCACAGCAAGGTAACTAGAATAAATGTATGTATATATTTCATAAATTTCATAATGTTATAATTCTCCGAGGTTTTTAAGTCCAATCTTCAAATCAAAAGATGTGCCCGCCTCAAAGTCACGATCCGAGATAAATTCACGTCTGACGCTTGCAGTTATATCAACGCACTCACCTTCATATCTTATGCCTGTCGCAGCGTCAATATTTTGCTTATCATTTAAATTTCTCCTGCCGCTAAATAGCACGCTCCACTCATCATCCAGCTTCACTTGTGCATTTCCGGTAATTTCTTCGCGATTATCTGTAGGATCAAGCAAGTCATAATCCAAAGATAGATAGTTAAGGTTCAACATAACCGGACTATAATCAAGAGTTGCGTCAACTTCATTCCTGCGTGCGGCAAGATTATCTTTATCAAGCCGGAAGCGGTATGATAAATCCAGCGTATTGTATAAATTTACTCCAACGCGCCCAACGAAATCAGAAGCATTATCTTCAAAGCCTGTGTTTCTTGGTAGATTTTGCGGTTCTTTAAAACGGTAATTCTGCCCGAACGTATAACTTATATCAACTTCATCTTCATAATAACCGCCGCGCAAGCCATAATATGCACGCGTTCCGCTTTCAACTTGGTCAAGCCCGCGAAAACGGTTGTTGGAAAATAAATTAAGGTCGGAAAACTCAACGTCTTGGCTATCTTCATTTACAATCCCGTCATTATAATCTTCGCTGGGTGAGAAAACGATTTTTGCAGTCGGCTCTAATGTCATGCTGCCACCGCCTTCAAACTGTTTTACTAGCGGCAAGCTCCATTTAATGCTCGCCTCAGGAATAAATCTGGTTTTTTCACCATTTCTTCCGGCCAGCAAATCATCTTGATTATAATAATCTCCACGCAATGTTGCCTGCGCCTCAAGAACGTGCCCGCCGGAGGTGATATAAGGAATAATTGCGCCGCCACTTAAGGAAACGCGCTGATTATCAGTGCCAACCTCACGGCTCACGGCAAATCCGCTTAAATCCATGTATAATCTTGAGCCGGAGAAATATGGTAATATACCTTTCTCAGTTTCAAAATGATTGCGAATATAGGGCAATGCGAATGGAATTCGGTCATTATCATCTTGCTCCAATAAGCCTTGAAAATATACGGTTTGAATTATCGAATAATTACGCTCTTTTATGCGTTCAAAATATGCGCGGCTGGTTAGCATATCGGTATTATTGAAATTATATTTACGCAAATATGTATCATCTGATGAGAGTTCGCCACGAAATCCGAAGTCCCAATTCTCCGTGATGTCAAAAAGCCCATTCCCTTTAATATGCCCGCGCCATTCCTTATCCTGCTCGCTGCTGGCCAACTCACTAAATTTTCGGGGGCGGGTAAAGCTGCCATTTAGGTGATATTCACCATAATTGGTTAAATGATTAAACTCGCCCGCTAAAATCAGCCCCTCATCTGTGGTTATGGTTGGTGCTAATGTTACATCATAATTTGGCGCAAGATTGAAATAATATGGTACGGTTAAGGTTGTGCCAAGGTTGGAATCGCTGCTTAATTCCGGCATTAGTAACCCTGATTTCCTGTCAGCTCCGGGGGTAGGGTGGCGGAAATACGGTGTATATAAAACGGGAGTGCCATAAACTTCCAAAAAAGCATCGTGATATGTCACCGTTTGCTCAATCTCGTCTAGCTCAACTTCTTCGGCCTTAATTTGCCATTGCGGATCAGATTCAGGGGTAGCTTCACATACTGGGCAGGGTGAATATACCGCCTTTTTCATCTCAATGCGGCTTTCATTGATGCGCTTTGCTTCCGCCGCCGCGATTAGTGAGCCGTCATCTAGGCGTGCGCGAAAATATTTTATAACTCCTTCGCTCAAATCATCTTTGAGAGTGAATTTATCAACAAAAACCGCATTGCCGTCAGGGCCGGCTAGGGCAACATTTCCCTCCGCTTCAACTATATTGGTTTTTTGATTGTAAGTAATTTTATCGGCAAATAAAACCGTTTCACCCTTTAGGATTTCAACCTTGCCGCTTGCCGTAACAATCCCTTCAACATGTTCGTAATCCAGCCGATCAGCTTCAATAAAGATATTCTGTTTTTTTGCAGGTTTTTCGGGCGTTTGCAGTGCGCTTGCCGTAACTGAGAGTGTCAGCATAAAGCTTATGGAAAGTGCCGAGATTGGATAAAAGATTTTGCCAATATTCATATGTGCAAGTTAGCGGCAATTTCGCCGTCTGCAAATAAATAATTGGAAATTAACGTACTAGGTTATTTTTTAGCGCCGGATTTTTTCTTCTTGGAATCTTTTTTGTCGCTGCCTTTGTCTCCGGCATGGACGATTACAGCTTCTTTTTTACCGAGGATAACTTTATCATCAATAATAACTTCTGTTACATTTTCCATACTCGGAACTTCATACATCAAATCAAGCAATGTATTTTCCAGAATTGAGCGCAAGCCACGCGCACCGGTTTTGCGGATAATCGCTTTTTTGGCGATTTCCTTTAACGCGCTATCCGTAAAGGTTAGCTCAATTTTTTCAAATTCGAATAATTTCTTATATTGCTTTATCAATGAGTTTTTTGGCTCGGTAAGGATGCGTACTAATGTTTCCTCGTCCAAATCTTCCAAAGTTGCAACCACTGGCAAGCGGCCGACAAATTCCGGAATCAGGCCGAATTTTAACAAATCTTCGGTTTCCAAATCTTTCAAGATGTCACCGGTTCTGCGATTTTCCTCACCTTTCACATCAGCACCAAAGCCGATTGCAGTACCTTTTCCACGCGCAGAAATGATTTTCTCAATTCCGGCAAATGCACCGCCACAAACGAATAGTATGTTGCTGGTATCCACTTGCAAGAATTCCTGCTGTGGATGCTTACGCCCACCTTGCGGCGGCACGGAAGCGACTGTTCCTTCCATCAATTTTAGCAATGCCTGTTGCACACCTTCGCCGGAAACATCGCGGGTAATTGACGGATTATCGGATTTACGTGAGATTTTGTCGATTTCATCAAGATAAACAATACCTCTCTGCGCACGCTCAACATTATAATCTGAGGCTTGCAATAGGCGTAATATGATATTTTCTACATCTTCACCAACATATCCGGCTTCGGTTAAAGTTGTTGCATCGGCAACCGTAAACGGAACATCGAGGAAGCGTGCGAGGCTTTGTGCCAAAAGCGTTTTACCGCAACCGGAAGGGCCAACCAGCAAAATATTTGATTTGGAGAGCTCAACATCTGTTCCCGCATCAATCATCGCCAAGCGCTTATAGTGGTTATGCACAGCCACGGAAAGAACGCGTTTTGCGCCTTGCTGACCAATTACATAATCATCGAGAACATCCATAATTTCTTGTGGCTTAGGAACACCTTCGCCGCTTTTAATCGGTGAGGCTTTTGTTTCCTCGCGGATAATCTCCACGCAAAGCTCAACGCATTCATCGCAGATAAAAACGGTGGGGCCTGCAATCAGCTTTTTGACTTCATGCTGGCTTTTGCCGCAAAATGAGCAATATAACGTATTTTCTGAATCTTTATCTGACTTGGCCATAGCTTATTTTAACCTGTGACTTATTAATAAATTATTACTTAGACTTTTTATTTTCTTTGCCCACTTCTGAGCGATCTGAAATCACCTTATCAATAAGGCCGAATTCCAGAGCTTTTTCTGCGCCCATAAAGTTATCACGCTCCATGTTGGATTCAATAACAGAAAGTTTTTGTCCGGTATGGCCAACATAAAGATTGTTCAAACGTTTGCGTAGCTCGATAATTTCGCGCGCGTGGATTTCGATATCAGTTGCTTGCCCCTGAAAACCGCCGGAAGGCTGGTGAATCATGATTCTCGAATTTGGTAACGCATAACGCTTGCCTTTTTTACCCGCCGTGAGCAGCAATGAACCCATGCTGCAAGCTTGCCCCATGCATAATGTCGCGACATCGGGTTTGATATATTGCATAGTGTCATAAATAGAAAGTCCCGCAGTTACAACGCCACCCGGTGAGTTGATATAAAGAAAAACGTCTTTTTCCGGATTTTCTGATTCAAGAAACAGCAATTGCGCGCAAATTAGCGTTGCCATATGGTCTTCAACCTGTCCGGTAACGAAGATTATGCGCTCTTTTAG
>PCXJ01000029.1:4462-9605 GCA_002787615.1 Alphaproteobacteria bacterium CG11_big_fil_rev_8_21_14_0_20_44_7 | reverse complement strand
TTCCTTGGTGGTGAAGATTTTGACATGCGCATCGTGAATTATCTCGCCGATACCTTCAAAAAAGACCAAGGTGTTGACCTCAAGAATGATCCATTGGCGCTACAACGCCTAAAAGAAGCCGCAGAAAAAGCGAAAATTGAGCTTTCAAGTTCAACTGAAACTGATGTTAACCTGCCTTATATTACGGCTGATGCAAGCGGCCCTAAGCATTTGAATATCAAAATCAATCGCGCAAAATTGGAAAGTTTGGTGGAAGATTTAATCAAAAAATCCATCGAACCATGCAAAAAAGCCCTCAAGGACGCCGGATTAAAAGCCAGCGACATTGACGAAGTGGTGCTGGTGGGTGGTATGACCCGTATGCCGCGCGTCATTGAGGAAGTAAAAGCCTTCTTCGGCAAAGAACCGCATAAAGGTGTGAATCCGGACGAAGTTGTGGCTATCGGCGCTGCAATTCAGGCAGCCGTACTTCAAGGCGATATCAAAGATGTGCTTCTACTTGATGTTACTCCGCTTTCATTGGGTATCGAAACTTTAGGTGGCGTATTCACCCGCCTGATTGACCGCAACACAACCATCCCAACTAAGAAAAGTCAGGTATTCTCAACCGCTGATGATAACCAGAACGCGGTTACTATCAGAGTTTTTCAGGGCGAGCGCGAAATGGCCAGCGATAACAAAATCCTTGGTCAATTCAACCTTGAAGGCATCCCCCCTGCCCGCCGTGGTGAGCCGCAAATCGAGGTTACGTTTGATATTGATGCCAACGGCATTGTCCATGTTTCTGCCAAAGATAAGGCGAGCGGGCAAGAGCAGCAAATCCGCATCCAAGCATCAGGCGGCTTGAGCGATGATGAAATTAATGAAATGGTCAAAGAGGCCGAAGCTAATGCCGATGAGGATAAGAAAAAACGCGAAGTCACCGAGGCAAGAAATCACGCCGACCAGCTTGTTTATTCCACCGAAAAAGCGGTTGCGGATTATGGCGACAAAGTATCTGATGAGGATAAGGCAAAGATTGAATCAGCTTTGAGCGATTTAAAAGAAGCTTTAGCCAATGACCAAGCTTCTGCTGATGAAATTAAAGAGAAAACTCAAACGCTCACTGAAGCCTCAATGAAAATCGGTGAAGTTATGTATAAAGCACAGCAAGAAGCCGGAGAAGCTGAAGGCGCGGCGGAAGCCTCAAATCCTGATAATCAGGATGGCGAAAAAGTCGTCGATGCAGATTTTGAAGAAGTTGATGAAGATAACAACGAGAAAAAGACGGGATAGATCAATACTATTCAATTTATCCTTCCTAGAAGTGCAAAATATTGATAGGAAACAATGATTCAATCCCCGCTTATTGCGGGGATGAGATTTTTAGGGGCAAATTTTAAGAAGAAGTTACGATGGCAAAAAATGATTATTATAAAATTCTCGGCGTTGCAAAAGATGCTAATGCAGAGGAAATAAAAAAGGCTTATCGCAAGCTTGCTATCAAATATCACCCCGACCAAAATCCGGATGATAAAGAATCTGAGGAAAAGTTCAAAGAGCTCTCCGAAGCTTATGAAGTCCTTAAAGACCCGCAGAAACGCTCAGCTTACGACCAATTCGGGCACGCAGCTTTTGAAGGCGGCATGAGTGGCGGCCATAGCGGACGCGAATATGCCTCAAACTTCTCTGATATATTTGAAGATTTATTCGGCGGCGGCGGATTTGGCGGTTTTGGTGGAATGGGCGGCGGAAGCGGCGCAGCCAAAGCGAATAATCGCGGCTCAGACTTGCGCTATAATATGGAAATTGGCCTCGAAGACGCATTCAACGGCACTAAAAAAGAAATTCGCGTCAACACCTTTGACGAATGTGACAAATGCAACTCCACCGGTTCAAAGGATGGCGAAGCAGTTGATAATTGCTCAACTTGCGGCGGCAGCGGTAGAACTCGCGTCCAACAAGGATTTTTTACCATCGAGCGCACCTGCCATAGTTGCAACGGCGCCGGAAAAGTTATCAAAAACCCATGCTCAAAATGCGGCGGCAGCGGCAGGGTTAAAAAAGACAAAACCCTTTCGGTCAGCATCCCAGCCGGAGTTGAAGAAGGCACACGCATCCGCCTTGCCGGAGAAGGTGAGGAAGGCATCCGTGGCGGGCAAGCGGGCGATTTATACATTTTTATATCAGTCAAAAGCCACCCAATTTACAAACGTGATGATGATGATTTACATGTAAGAGTGCCTATCAAAATGACCTGCGCCGCATTGGGCGGAACAATAGAAGTGCCGACAATTGAGGGCAAAAAAGCCAAAGTAACCATTCCCGCAGGCACGCAAAGTGGTGAGAAATTCCGCCTCAAAAGCAAGGGGATGAAGGTACTTCAATCTTCCAGCCGTGGTGATATGTATATTCACACAGCGATTGAGACACCAAAAAACCTGACTAAGAAACAAAAAGCGCTGCTTGAAGAATTTGACAAATCCTGTGGCGAAAAAACCAGCCCTGAATCAGAGGGTTTCTTTAAGAAAGTCAAAGATTTATGGGAAAGCTGATTTTTAGTTGATAGTTGATGGTTGATGGTTAATAGTAATAATATGAAAATCGGAATTTTAGGAAATACTGGGCGCATGGGACAAACTTTGATGGCAGAAATTGCTGCTATGGAAGATGTGGTTTTGTCCGGCGGCGCAGATAAAGATGATGATATTGAAGCGTTAATCGAAGCTTCCGATGCACTGATTGATTTCACCGCACCGCTTGCAACCTTGTCTTTTGCTGAAATGAATAAGAAATATAACCGCACCCACATCATCGGCACAACCGGATTTAATGATGAGGAATTTGCGCGCCTGAAATCCTATGCTACAAATACGCGAATTTTTTGGTCACCAAATATGAGCATTGGTGTGAATTTGCTGAATTCGCTAATTGAAAAAGCGGCATCAATTCTCGGTGATGAATATGATATTGAAATTGTGGAAATGCATCACCGACATAAGGTTGATGCTCCAAGCGGCACGGCGCTGGCTATGGGTGAAGCAGCGGCGCGCGGACGCAGGATTGAGCTGAAAAATAAGCAGGTTTTATCGAGAGAAGGAATTACCGGAGCGCGAGCAAAAGGTGATATCGGATTCGCCACTTTACGCGGAGGTTCTGTAATTGGTGACCATACTGCAATTTTCGCAGGTGACTCTGACCGCATTGAGCTGACGCATAAATCTTCCAGCCGCGCAATCTATGCACAAGGGGCAATCCGCGCCGCAATCTGGGCAAACACCCAGCCAAACGGCTTTTACACCATGCAGGATATGTTAAAGTTATAGGTTAAGAAAGCCCAATAAATGACTGTTTTGTATTAGGAATTTGTACTGGAAGATTTAAATAGTCAGATATATCCGCCAGAATTTCTTCAATTCCAGCCCATAAATCTTCGCTATCATCAGAAAATACAAAAATTTCATTTCCATTCGCATCAAATTCCAGTTTCAACTCAAGCTCCTGCGCCATTGCCATCAGCTCTTTTGCTACCTCATCAGCCGGAATGCTTTTGATAATATCGGGCACAAATCTTGCAGCGCTATAATCCGCTACAACGGTCACCCCAATTTCCGCGCCGCCACTCTCCAGATCAGGCACTGCTTTTACTTCGCCTTGCGAAATTAATAAAAGTGCCAATGCACAAGCGCGATTAAGTGTTTCAATATCTGTTTTCATCAGAGCTTATTAAGGAAAGTTAACTCTTATGTCAAGGCTTTTTAGAGCGATTCTTTGACTTTGCTTATTGCAGCCTCAATCTGGGCTTCATCAACACCGCCAGCCTGCACGGATTGATTTTGGTTGGATTTCTAAATGTTTATGATATCTTATTTGCTATGAAATCCAGAGTGAGAAAGCTCCCAAGCCCATACAAAAAATCAGGCTTTACGCTCGTTGAGCTTTCCATCGTCCTCGTCATAATCGGCCTACTCATCGGCGGAATTTTAGTAGCACAGGGCTTGATTGAGAGTGCTAAATCTCACACATATATAAGAGAATTAGAAGCCATTAAATTCTCTTATGATGAGTTCCGTCAAAGGTTTAATCAGAAACCTGGAGATTTCAGTAGAAGAGTCGCTATGCTGGGCGGAGCCTCAGACGGGGATGGAGATGGCAATATTGAGTGGAATTCTGACGAAGTAGGAAATTTTTGGGAAGATCTTCGTGACACTACATACAAAGACATTGAACAACATTACTATATCATTGGTTATTATGCACTCAGGGATGAAGATCAAACTAGCGCTAACAACTCAGATTTTTACTATGCCAAAACAGGTGTTTTGTATGGCAATCCTCTAAATGACGGCTTAGCTCCAAGCAACGAAGATATTTTAGCTTTAGCAGAGTATCAAAGCGGAGCATGCAATGCTGCCTGCCCATCCATTAACTCTAATACGTTATCGGCTGTGGACGGAAAAATTGATGATTCCTTACCAACTACCGGAAAAATCAGAGGTAATCGGGCATACACAAAAGGTGCAGGCGCTTTAACCACCTGCTCATACACCCCTTCTGGAACTGCTATATATAAGCCAGACGAAGAAGGAAAAAATTGCAGGCTTATATACCTGATTGAAAGATATTGATTATCAAATCTTATCTCTAGCTATACGATTTCTAATTAAAAGCAAATCTCATCAACCAATCTCACCCTTCACAGCCTCAATTGCTGTTTCAATTTTGTCCACTTCAACACCACCGGCCTGTGCCAGTTCCGGCCTGCCGCCGCCGCCCTTACCACCTGTAGCCTCAGAAGCAATTTTTACCAATGAAGGCGCGTCATGCTTTGCTTTTGCATTATCGCCCACAGCAGTTACGATTGAGATTTTACCTTCATTCACGCCAAAAAATGCAATTATCGCATCAGGCTCTTTCTTACGCAAATCTTCAGCAATTCCGCGCACATCGTTTGGCTCTAAGCCTTCAAACTTATGTCCGTAAAATTTAAATTCACCGATTTGCTCAGGGTCAATTTTTGGAACGCCCGCACCACCTAATGCAGCTTTCTTTTTCGCCTCGGCCAATTGCTTTTCGAGAGCCTTAACTTGCGCTTGCACCGCAGATACGCGCTCTTCCAACTCTTGAGGTTTTACCTTGAGATTAAACGATAAATTATTGATAA
>PCXJ01000029.1:197-4174 GCA_002787615.1 Alphaproteobacteria bacterium CG11_big_fil_rev_8_21_14_0_20_44_7 | reverse complement strand
TAACCTTCAAGTCAATTGCCTGCAATTGTTCAGCGCTTAATGACTCATTATGAGAAAAGTCAAAACGCAAATAATCAGCCTCAACCAGCGAGCCTTTTTGGGTTACATGATCGCCGAGAGTGTTGCGTAATACGGCATGCAGAAGATGGGTTGCCGAATGATTTGCCTTAACTTTATTTCGTCTTTCAGAGTTAATTTTCAACTCAACAACATCGCCGATTTTTGGCAGTTTCCCATTATTCTTACAAATATGTGAGTGGATTTCCCCAACGCGCTTTTTCGTATCAACAACCTCTAACCCGCTAAGAGTGCCGCTATCACCAACCTGCCCGCCGCTTTCTGCATAAAAAGGAGTTTGATTTGTGATGATTTCAACCATATCGCCCTCGCCTACAACCGCCAGAACTTTGCCTTGCCCGACACTGGCCGTATATCCGGTGAATTCGGTTGCGCCGTGTTTATCCTTAATCTCAAACCAGACTTCATTATCAGCCTGTTCGCCACTACCTTTCCAAGCCGCTTTGGCGCGCTCACGCTGCTTTTGCATTTCGGATTCAAAGCCTTTTTCATCAACCTTTTTGTCCTCACGGCGTAGAATATCAGCAGTCAAATCCAGAGGAAACCCATATGTATCATAGAGTTTAAAGGCAACATCCCCGCTTAATGTATCGCTGCTCATCTCGCCCTTGGCCTCATCGAGCAATTTCAAGCCACGGCCAAGAGTTTCGCGGAAGCGCTCTTCCTCTGATTTCAAGGTTTGCTCAATCAGGCTTTTTGCTGTGGAAAGTTCGGGATATGCCTCGCCCATTTCTGCAATCAATGCCGGAACAAGGCGATACATCAACGCATCTTTTGCGCCTAGCTGATGAGCATGACGCATGGCGCGGCGCATAATGCGGCGCAGAACATAGCCCCTGCCCTCATTGCTGGGCATCACACCATCGGCAATCAGGAAGCTGCTAGAGCGTAAATGGTCGGCAATCACACGATGTGAGATTTTATCTCCACCATTGGTGAGATGCTCGCTTGCCTCAATCAGGTTTTTGAACAAATCAATGTCATAATTATCATGCACACCCTGCATAACAGCAGTCATACGTTCCAGCCCCATACCCGTATCAATCGAGGGTTTTGGCAAATCTGTCTGGCTGCCATCTGCATGTTTTTCATGCTGCATAAATACCAGATTCCAGATTTCTACAAAACGCTCATCAAATAAATCATGCCCGTCTTTGTCCAACGCCCATTTACCCTCGCCCGTGCCGTGATCATAAAAAATCTCTGAGCATGGGCCGCAAGGGCCGGTATCACCCATCGCCCAGAAATTATCGCTGGTTGGAATACGCAGGATTTTATCATCGCTAAATCCACTAACTTTTTTCCAGATATTAAAGGCTTCGTCATCAGTGTGATAAACGGTAACTCCCAGTTTCTCTGCGGGTAAGCCAAAAGTTTTGGTTAGCAAATCCCATGCAAATTTTATTGCATCTTCCTTAAAATAATCACCGAATGAGAAATTGCCGAGCATCTCAAAAAATGTGTGGTGACGCGCCGTGTAGCCAACATTCTCAAGGTCATTATGTTTGCCGCCCGCACGCACGCATTTTTGGCTGGAAGTTGCGCGTTTATAATCTAGCTGCTCCAAACCCGTAAATACGTTTTTAAACTGGTTCATCCCCGCATTAGTGAACATCAGCGTTGGGTCATTATGTGGCACAAGCGGCGAGCTTGAAACGGCTGCGTGCCCCTGCCCTTCAAAGAAGCTCAAAAATTCGGTACGTATATCTGTTAGTGTTTTCATGGGAGTATATATAAGCGATATTTACTTTATCGCAAAGTGTTTTAAAAATGCTTGGCGAGGCGGAGTTGCAAAAAATCATCGCGGCGCAAGAATGCCTCGGCATCGGTGGCATCAATGTTCGTGTTGAGGCGCGCATCAAATTCCAGCTTCCAATCATCGCTGACCCGCGTTGAGGCCTCAAGGTTGATGAAAGTTTCGGCATCATCCCTATCCACTAATGCACCTGCCAGAATTTCCGTATCATCTATGTCATTAACCACATAGCGCGCTCCCATGAATATGTCATCTTCGGTGAAAACGGCGGGAGAATCATTCATATCGCGCCCGTCATAATGATATTCCAGCAGAAGACCTAAATCCGCATCAGACTCAAAAATCTGATATAAAGTATATTCAAAACCGCCCGATGCTGCGAAGAATTTATCATCCCGCCCATCGCGGTGAATCGCTTCCAGCTTCCATAACCAGCCATCAGACGTATATTGCGTATCCAGCCCGAATTGATTGATAATTTCATAAAACGGACGCGCGACAATATTCCCGCCATTATTCACCAGCATAATTCTCGGCTCACGGCTCGTCCCGCGAAAATATGAAACACCTAAATCAACATTATCAATAACCTTGGTAAATCTGGCAGCAACATCCTGATGAAATTCCTCCTTGCCTGATTCATAAATCGGATGATCAGTATCCACCACCGCACCACTACGCAAACGCCCCTCTTTACCGGGGAATGTGCGCTCACGGAAATATGGCAGATAGAAAAAGCGTAATGTTCCATAATCCTGAAAGAATGCCACCGCAACCATTGGCTGCCCCAGCTTATCCTCACCGTCAGTATCTTCAATTGCATCATCCTGATTGATGATATTCACCAAATGGCGAGATTCCACAACGCCCCAAAACACCCTACCAACACCTGCGCGAATCTCATAATTTCCCGGAGTATATAACCAGTCAAGCTGGCGTATATCAACATGAGTTCGGCGATCATCATGCATATCATAGCGGGCAAATGGACGGGCAGTTACGGTGTGATGCTCATTTTCCGATACGTGATAAAATTCCGGCTCAAGCACGATAGAAGGGCCTGTGCCGTTTTTCTGCCCCGCATATTCGGCGCTTTGTGGGAAGGCACGCGCATCAATAGCCGCATAACCGCCATATTGCACCTCTGCCGCATTAGCAGAAAGCGGAAGCAAAAGAAAAAACAACCAGAATTTCAAGCGCACGCGCATCACTTCGCCTGTTTTAGCTTTGACTCAATTAAATCTTCTTCTTTCAAACCAGTACGAAATTTATAATTCTTCCAGAACAACTCAGTTTTCTTACCAGTTTGATGGCTTATCATATAGAATTTATCCGCACGCCAGTAGCGCCCAAGATATTGCTGATAACCGTGATAGGTGAGAGTTTTGAGCAAGCTATCTTTACGGTCATAAAAATCAATGCGTATCGGGCGCATTTCATCATGATCAAGCCATAAATGCTGCTTGGTATAGCCGGAATATTCATAAGCGGGAACGCGCTCTATTACAAAGCAATTCATCGTCGCATAATCCGGCACCGGGCAAGGCTGACTGCCGAGATATTTATATGTAAATTTTGCAACTTCCTGCGAGGATATATCCTCATAGGCAAATTCACTACCGACAAAAGGCCCTGATTTGTTTTTTGAGGCAATGCGTTTTACACGTTTTAGTGATGGCAAATATAGCCATTGGTCATCAGGCTCAAGGATTTTGGAATGCGTCAAAAAAGCAGTACCGGAAACATCGCGCGGCTCATCGAATATAATCAGCGATTTATCACCAATTGAAATATCCTGCACTTCAAAGGTTTTATTGCGCATTTTTCGATTGCTGGATTCCCCATGTGAATTATACAAATTCATTTCAACATCAACTTCAAAATCACCATAGCCCAAATCACGATTATCGGCTTCCTGCATAATCGCCAGCCCGATTTGCTCAGGTGTATATTGCCCTTCCATCGCTAGCACGTCCTGTGCCGATAGTGATTTATAAGCCATTGCCGCATTAACAAATCCGCAGCTTAGAAAAACCGAAATTAAAGCTATTTTGAGTTTATTCATCATATTTTCCTTTTTTATTATCCAATAACATTAGTAATGAGGGCAGTAAGAAGAAATCAGCAACCAGCGCGCAAGTTA
>PCXJ01000029.1:0-147 GCA_002787615.1 Alphaproteobacteria bacterium CG11_big_fil_rev_8_21_14_0_20_44_7 | reverse complement strand
AGGATTAGGATTGAAAAACCGACAACCAGAATTACTGATGTTATCACCAAAGCTGTACCAACCACACGGAATGAATATTTCACCGCTTCGGCTGCATCCATGCCTTTTTCACGCCGCGCCCGCAGATATTTGCTGAGGAAATGCACA
>PCXJ01000116.1:9622-14400 GCA_002787615.1 Alphaproteobacteria bacterium CG11_big_fil_rev_8_21_14_0_20_44_7 | reverse complement strand
GCAGCCTTTCAAAAGGGCGATGTCGTAAATTTCCCGATTGCCCATCATGACGGCAATTATTTCGCCGGCGAAGATGTGCTGAAAGAATTGGAAGATAACCAGCAAATCGCTTTCAGATATGTTGAAAATCCAAACGGCTCTGCCAATGATATCGCCGGAATTTATAATAAAGGCGGGAATATTTTAGGCATGATGCCGCATCCTGAGCGCGTAATTTCAGATTTGCTCGGCGGAGTTGACGGAAAAAGATTTTTTGAAGGATTGATGAAATGAAAGAAATAATCGAAAAAGCGTGGGAAAATCGCGCGGAAATTAATAGTGCGACAATCGGCGAAGCTCGCGAAGCCGTGGAATATGCGTTGAATGATTTGGATTGCGGAAAATTGCGCGTTGCCGAAAAACAAGGCAATGAATGGGCGGTGAATGAATGGCTGAAAAAGGCGGTGCTGCTTTCATTCCGCTTAAATGATAATAAAATTATTGATAGCGGCGATGCAAAATTCTGGGATAAAGTGCCGCTAAAATTTGGTCATTGGGATGCGGTCAATTTTAAGCAGGCAGGATTCCGCGCAGTGCCGGGAGCGGTGGCGCGTCATGGCTCGTTTATCGGAAAAAATGTGGTGCTGATGCCATCATTCGTGAATATCGGCGCTTATATTGATGAGGGAACGATGGTCGATACTTGGGCGACAGTCGGCTCATGTGCGCAAATCGGCAAGAATTGCCATATTTCCGGCGGCGCTGGAATCGGCGGTGTGCTTGAACCTTTGCAGGCAAATCCGGTGGTAATTGAGGATAATTGCTTTATCGGTGCGCGCTCGGAAGTTGCCGAAGGTGTGATTGTGGGTGAGGGCAGCGTGCTCTCAATGGGGGTTTATCTCGGTGCTTCAACCAAGATATTCAACCGCCAAACCGGCGAAGTTTTGTATGGCAAAGTCCCGCCATATAGCGTGGTGGTTTCCGGCTCGATGGAAAGCAACGGCGCGCATTTATATGCTGCCGTAATCGTGAAAACCGTGGACGAAAAAACGCGTAGCAAAACAGGAATTAACGAGCTGCTTAGAGAAGATTAGCGCAGGCGCGATATTGCATCCTGAGAGAATAGACCTCCCCCAACCCCTCCTATAAGGAGGGGAGTTCTTTTAATGAGACCTAAAGTTTTGGATTAGAGCGGGTGTTTGGTTGGGAATGATTGGTTTCGTTCGCAACTCTATTTATCCATTCGCCTTGGGATGTGGGATAGTCGGTTTGCAAAAACCCGCCTTTCGATAAGATGCCCTGCAAATAATCAGATTGCTGAATGGGTTGGGAGAAGGTTGTGCATTCTACCAGCAGCCTGATTAGCCGCCGCTCTTCCTGCCTTGACCCCCAGTGTAAAACTCCCGTTGAGTGTTTAAGCGTTTTGTCATTAAACAAAATCACTTCACCTGGTTTGAGTTTATGCTCTGCATTCGGAGTGTCATCTGCATCAGCAAGTTTAAAACATGTGCCGGCTGCCATTTCGTGCTCTTGTCCACTTCCAAGAAAAACAAGATTTGATGAGGAAGGTTCATCGGAGTAAATATCTTGATGGAAACTATGGTGATCTAAACAAGAATTTCTTGGAAAAATGCTCGTTATAATAGGAGCGAAATCATTAGCATAATATGGATGGCTTCCAAGTAATGTGGCTAAACCCAAAATGAACAACCCCGTGGCTTCTAAGTTTGTAGGCAAGCCGGAGATTAATATGCCGTTAGATTTTCCGGTGGCAACATCATAGAGTTTTTCATGCAATTCTTTGCCTTCCGGTTTGCTCAGTATTTCCATCACGGTATTAGCGGCGTATATTGATGTGCCTCTAAAAAGCATCTCGCAATTAGTGCTTTCCGATGTGCGTGAATTTTTATGTTTATGCCAAAAATTGCTATTTCTATCAGTTATTGTTGTATTATCTGGCAAGTTTAGTGCCGCATATCTTTCCATGAAAAGCTGCTGCATCCATGCCATATTCTGGCGGCTAATGTTTAAATCTTCTAATTCCATAGGCGGAATGAATAAATTAACTTACGTTAATGGTCAAGTGTTTTAAGCCCTAAAGTTTTGGGTTAGCGCAGGTGTTTGGCTGCATCCTAAGAGCATACACCTCCCCCAACCCCTCCTATAAGGAGGGGAGCTCTTTCAGACTCAATGTTCAATGCTCCAAATCACTCTACTCTCTACTCTCTACTCTCAACTCTCCATTCCTAATTTCAAATCACCGACGTCGGCTTTTTTTGCGTTTTCGTCAAAAATCATCTCTTTAACAAAATAATCCTCGGCAAAAACGGCTTTTTTAGTCTTTTTTGTGATGATTCGCTAAAACCATCACGATATTGAGCTCAATATGGGCATTATGCGGGAGTAGGGATGGATAAGTAAAATTAAAATCTGGACTTTTTTCACAAGTTGTTGATTCTAAAGGAATAAAACTGCATTTTGGGCTGGATGTTTATTTTACGCAAGAATCGTCATCTTCGGGGCAGCAGGAATTGGCATAGCGCGAATTTTGGCATAGTTTCGCCAACCCATTGATGAAATTCTTATTCGTGCCGAGCGCCGGAATGCGTATGTAGTTTTCTACCCCTGCATGTTCTGCAATTTCGGCAAACTCAATATCTAGCTCAACCAAAGTTTCCGAATGTTCCGACACAAAAGCAATCGGCGTGATGATGATATCCTTGCCATCCGCGCCCGCCTGTTTGATTTCATCTTCCGTATTCGGTTTTAGCCAAGGCAAAGGCCCGACCTTGCTCTGATAGCAAACCCGCCAATCTTTTAACTGCAATTTTTCCGCCACGGCATGGGCGGTGGATTCAACAAGTTGCGGATATGGATCACCCTTTTCAACCACTTTTAGCGGCAGACCGTGGGCAGAAAATAAAACCCGCGCATCTGGGTGAGCTTCAATTTGTGGTTTGATTAATTCTACGTGAGCGCGAATGAGATTCTCTTCCGTGGGGTAGCAGCAAATTTCTTTTGTTGGCACTTCCAGCTTTTGTGCTTCCGCCTGTTTGTGCCAATCAGCAAAAGATGATTCGGTAGTCGTTGTGGAAAATTGCGGATATAGCGGCAGGAGGATAATTTCTTCGGGTGCGAATTCTTTGACCTTCTTCACAATTTCCGCACTCATCGGATGCCAGTAGCGCATGCAGATAAAAACCTTCCAGCCGTCCCCAAGCTCGTTTTCCAGAGATTTTGCCTGCTCGGTTGTGAGTTCTAAAAGTGGAGATTTTCCACCTATATGAGAATAAATTTCCTGTGCGGTTTTGTTGCGGCGAGAAGAAATAAATTTTGCCAGCAGAAACCTAAATGGCTGAGGCAGGCCGATGATTGCCTTATCATTGAAGAGGTTGAACAAGAATGGCTTCACACTTTGTGGCTTGTCAGGCCCGCCGAGATTCAACAAAATCACCGCTTTTTTCATGTCTATATTTATGACGGAAAAATCCTTTTTGTACAACCTCAAATAAGAATTTAAATAAACGGGTCATATGCCCATTGTAGCAATGCCTGACGTTGGCGCGGGCGACAATTTAAATCTCCGGCTTTGCAATTGGCTCGGATTTGCCCGGCATGTCTGGCAAAATTCCGCCAGCGTTTGATTTGCTTTTCATCAACATCAAAAATCCGCCGACCAAGATAATAGCGGCAATACCATTGAAACCAGCCGCGCGGGTCAGGCTCGATTATCCAGTTTTTTTCCTGCCAAACCTGCAATGACTGGCGGCTTTTGATTTTGAAATAATTTAGTGAGATATCGGGCTTATCGCTGATTTTGGCTTTTTCAAACCAATCTGCGGGAAATTCATCGCGGCAATCATTGCAATATTTGCCTTCAAAAATTCCCATCTCCAGCATCTTTTTTGGGGTGAGGGCGGGACGAAATCCATCGGCAAAATTTCCACCTAGCGGCGCAACCAGCATGTAAGAATAATCTTTTTGCATGAGGTCATTAACCGTGATGATATCGCCTTTCGTGAACATTTATTTTTCTACCATCAGCACACTATATGGGTTATTTGGCTCAACAAAAAGAGTGAATGCCATATAAAGTGCAACGCCTAAAACGATAAGCGCCAGCAGCCCACGAATATTTTCGGCAGGAAGTTTATAGCTGATTTTTGTGCCAATTTGCGCGCCAAAAACTGAGCCGGTAAGCAGGATAATCGCCAACACGATATCGACAGTTTGCGAATAATAGGCGTGGAAAAATGTGACGGTAGCAGTGATGATTATCATCTGAAAAAGTGATGTTCCAACCACCGAAGAAGTTGGCATACGTAAGATATATATCATCGCGGGGATGGTGAGGAAGCCGCCACCAATGCCCATGATGGAAACGATAATGCCGCTAATCAATCCGATTAACACGGGTAATATTAGGCTCACCTGCATTTCGGAATGTGGGAACTCGGTTTGTAATGGCAGCTTATCAAACCATTTTGCGCGCTCCACTTTTTTGCGCTCAATTCCTTTTTTCTTATGGAGGATAAAACGTAACGATTCATAGCCCATCATCGCGCCAATACTGCCCAGCACAAAGACGTATGAAAGTGAAATCACCAAATCAACCTGCCCAAGTTCTTTGAGCCATGCAAAAATCCATGTGCCGATAATTGAGCCGAAAACCCCGCCGACAAGCAAGTAATTCCCCATTTTGAAATCCACGCTTTTTCGGCGTAAATGTGCGGTGAAGCCGGAAACCGAAGAGGCGATGATTTGGTTAGCAGAGCTGGCAACCGCAACGGCGGGCGCAA
>PCXJ01000116.1:1116-9585 GCA_002787615.1 Alphaproteobacteria bacterium CG11_big_fil_rev_8_21_14_0_20_44_7 | reverse complement strand
TAAAACCGGAGTCATCAAAAATCCCCCGCCAATACCGAATAGTCCAGCCAAAATTCCGGCAAGCGTGCCCCAGAATAATAGCAGGAAAACATCAATCGGTAATTCGGCAATCGGGAGATATATTTGCATATGCTTTATAGTTTGCTAACGAATCTATCTTAACGAGATTGACGATTAAGGGAATAGCAAATTATCCTTCTCTATTTGAAATAGATAATTATTAATCATCAGTGACAAAATATTGACAATTTTTATGATTATATTGTATATGGCTGCGAAGGAAATTAAAATAGACGGGGCTTCATGTCAGAAGAATTAACCACAGAAGAGTTTTTCTTGCAGGAGGCGAGAATAGCTTTGACAAGAGAAAGCTATCTGGAGTTCAGGAGTTTTGTTTATGAAGGTGTGTATGATCCAGATGAAATTGCAGAAAAGCTTTACGAACTGGAGACTAGAGATAAAAATAGCCAAAAAACAGGTTGTCAATCATCAGCTATAGCCGGATTGGACTATAGTCATTATTCACGCCGAGTTGATGTAAAGAGCGTGGATGGCTTAGTTGTTGAGTTTAAAATAAATCGATAATTCCCGACAAGTTACCTAATCACCTAGTCAAATCTTCTATTAGCATGAGTCGGTGCTTTCCGTTATTGAGGCGCGCGCGGTAAATTTGTGTGTTTTCTAAAACGCGCTGAACGTAATTTCTGGTTTCGGAAAATGGAATTGATTCCAGCCAATCTATAATCTGCTCAGGGTCACGCAATGTGCGCGGGTCGCCAAAACGGTCACGCCATTTATACACATTTCCGATTCCGGCATTATAGGCGGCAATGGCCATGATGTATGAACCTTCGACATTATTGATGCGCTTATTGAGGTAAAAACTGCCGAGCGCCATATTATAATCTTTGTCAAAAAGCTTAGCCGGTGAATAAACCATCCCCATTTCTTTAGCTACGCTTTTGGCGGTTGCGGGCATAAGTTGCATCATACCGCGCGCGCCTGCCGAGCTTTCCGCATAACGATTAAGCTGGCTTTCCTGCCGTATTATCGCCATGACCAGAGCTTTTTCGGGGGCGGGCGGGGTGAACATTAGCACCGGATAATTGGCTTTCGGAATCATCACATGGGCTTGGTCGGCCTTTTTTCCTGCCAAAACTGCCCATTCATAATTTACGGTTTGTTGCCCCAAAAGTGCAGCGAGTGAATAATCCTGAACGCTGCGCTCAGATTCCCCCAGATATTTTATTAGGAATAATCGCGCATATTGTCCTTCGCCGATTTCGTCTAATAATCGGGCGGCTTTCACGCGCTCATCTTTTATAAATTCTTTGGCATCCATAAAATCAGGTGAGGGATATTCCGGCAATTCTATGTGGTAGTTGCGGTCAATTTTTAGCGCACCGAGCTGGCCGTAAAATGTGTTGTAAAAACGTGAGGCTTCTTTGTACCAAAAACGTGCCTCGCTACTCTTCCCCATTTGCTCGTAGCTTCTGCCAATCCAATATTGTGCGCGACTAAGGCTGATTGGGTAGCCAACGCTTTTATGGAGTAGTTTGAAGTCTTCAATGGCTTGTGCCGGCTTGTTGAGGAAACGCAAATTTATCCAGCCGGAAAGCCATAACGCATCCGCCTTGGTCGAACCTTCATAATTGCGGTGTTTATTTTGGATGGCACGATAGGCTTCTTTATATTTGCCTGCTTCCAGCAAATCGCGTGCACGCTCGGCATGTCTGCGCCATTCCTTGTCTTTGAGGTCAATTGATGGCTCAATGCCCAGCCTGCGCCGAAAATATTCATATAACGGCCAATGGGGATGGCTGTTAACAAAGCTTTCCAGCTCGCTGAGATTGGGCGTTTTGGATTTATATAGCTCCAGCCATTTTATGATTCTTGGGATGATCTTATCCTGCGCCTTGGCCGCCAACGAATTTGCTTTGTTCCAATCATTATTATGCGCAGCATTGATGGCTTTGACGAGAATCTCCTTATCGGATTTTGAAGCAACGGAATAGCGAAAATCTAATATCGGCGTGTTCTCATCGGCGCTTATCGGCATCGCAGTTAGCAGAAGAAAAGCTACAAATATTACATTTAAGAGTTTTATCATTTTATGATTTTCTGTATCTGGCAATGTTAAATAGGATTAAGAGTGAGAGCAATAATGTAATGGAATTAAATAAAATCATAGGAATATTATTGAGCAAAATTCCATAAACAAGCCACAAAGAAACGCCAAGAGAAAACAGGCTATACATCAGCAAGGAAAGTCCATCGACATTTTTGTGGATTAATATTTTGAGCGCCTGTGGTATAAAACAAACAGTTGTTAGCGCACCTGCGAGATAACCGAAAATATCTTCCATCTATATCAGCTCTATCACCTTGTTCACCAATTGCTCAATCCCATCAGAGATTTTGGCGAGGCTATCATCGCGCATATAGGCGGAGGTGCTGACAATTTTGCGTTCTTCATCAATGCAGATTTCATTGGTAGCGCAGTTTAAATGCTTGCCGCCAATTTGATTTATGGCGCTTGCAGTTTCCTCGTCATCGCCAATTGTAACTGTGCCGCATTTGATGGCAGCAACCAGAACTGCGGGAGAAATGCAAATTGCGCCGATAGGTTTGCGTGCCTCAAGGAACGATTTTACGATTTTTTTTAAATCATCATTCACAACGGCATTTGCGCCTTTAAATGCGAAATCGGAAAGGTTTTTTGCAGCGCCATAGCCGCCCGGCATAATCAATGCATCAAAATTATCGGGTTTTAAATCTGTTAGTGGGGCTATTTTCCCGCGTGCAATGCGCGCTGATTCAATAAGGACATTTCTTGTTTCTGAGGTTTCTTCACCGCTTAAATGGTTGATGACATGATGCTGGTTTATATCGGGTGCAAAGACCTCAATCTCTGCATTTTTTTTATCAAGATATAGAAGGGTGAGAACAGATTCTCTGATTTCCGCGCCGTCAAGATGCCCGCAACCTGATAGGATAACTGCTACTTTTTTCATGAGAAGATTATACAAAGCCGATTTGAGTTAGCAAGTGGAATATATTGCTTTAAGGCATTGTTAGCTAATGTTTAGAATGCACGGAGCAGGGCGTCAAATAGCTCTTTAGTGACATTGATGATTCTGGCATTTGCCGAATAAGCATTTTGGAAGATGATTGTGTTGGCCAATTCTTCATCGACATCCACGCCGCGAATAGCATCATATTTATCGGTGAAGCCTTCTAAAATCAGGCTTTCTTGGCGATAATCCTCATTTGCCTGGCTGGCAATTGCGGCATTGAAACCCAGAATTTCTGCGGCATATCCAGCAAAATCAAGGCTGATTTGAGAGATGCCACCCGCCGATTCAAAAACTATCGGAGTTACGGAAATATTTGATAATGCAAGCGCAGAGCTGCTATCACCGGGAGATATTTCATATGTATATCTAGGCGGAGAAGTTGTATCGCTGGGCTGACTGCTCAATTGCAAGCTAGCGGTGGAAATTCTTGCCGGTTCGGCGATGATATCAGCGCGTACTGCAAAATTGATTGCTGAGTCGGCAAGCTGATTGTTATTATCTTCAAAGAAGTTGTTCAGACCAAGATAATGTGAGAATCCAAAATTTGTGCCAGTGCTAACTCCATCGCCTAAATGAGTGCTATCCATTTCGGAAATTGCCATGCGATAATCATTGTTGCTATTGCCGATGAGTTTTAAATAGCCGGATGTGATATAATCGCCTGTCGTAGAATCTCTGTCAACTTCAGCCCCATTTTCATCCACTAATATTGCGCGTAAAAAACTCTGACTGGTAGTTGGATTTTCTAATGTTGCGTCTCCAGCACCGCTAATAGAGCTGGCAGCATAACGGTCATTATATAATCCTTCGGTAGTGGCGGTAACTACATAATCAATAGTATCGGTGTATGTTCCGCCTGCGCCATCGTCAACTTCCACAGCAACGCTGATTGTATATGGCCCTGCACCTGAGCCGGTCATATCCAATGTAAAAGCAGTGCCGCTTTCCATAGCTTTTTGTCCAGCGGTAGAGGTGAGATCAGAAGTTGGGAAGGATGCAGGGGCAGTAACAGTAACGGCAACATCATCAGGAACGGTGATTCCGGTTACGCGATATGTTACATCGTCTGCGCTCAAGTTGTTTGTTTCAAAGGTGAAGTCAAAAGTGCCTGAGCCGGCGGTTAGTACATCGCTTTTGGCGACTAGCTCAATATTATGCAAATCACCGATGCCAACCCGTGTTTCCGGCGCACCGAAATGGTGGTTAATTTCGTCAATTATTGATTGATAGCTTGCTTTTCCGGCAAGTCCGCCATCTTCCAGATTTGCTAAATCAAGTATAAGCGGTTCGTAGCCGATTCCATCTGCGGTTTGTGATGCATATGGAGAAGTTGCGGGAGTTCCGATTGGGCTGAGTGCAGAAATCATAACCTTTCCACCCCAATAATCTGAGGCAGTTGGGTCAATTAATGTTGTTCCGGAAAAAGAATTAAGAGGCGGATAGGCTGAGCCGTTATTATGTATAGCATTCATCTGGTCGCGCAAAGTTGAGGCGAGCATGTCCAACTGGTCGAGGATGTTGGGCATTAATGTATCCCTGATATCCAATAGCCCTTTGAGCTTTCCGCCTTCCAGATAATTCACTACTCCGGATCTAGAACCTCCGCTAGCCAAAGTGAAGAATGAGTCGGTTTCTAGTTCGCCGAAGCTGTTCACGCGGTTAACGGTGATTGCATTTGAGGGCAAATCTGAGATGAATTGGTCAATGGATGAAGCTTTGCTGTATTGGAGTTGATATAAACCGTTTTCGAGCAATGGAATTCCGTTAGCAGTGAAAATCGTAACAGTGTCATCGCCGCTATAAAAATATTGAATATTCATCTCTTTTGAAAGATCTTGCATGGCGGTTTCCATCTGATCCTGAATCGCGGTTTTTGATTGTCCCAAGGATGTGGCGCTAGTGATGGAGGCGTTTAAACCCTGAATTTTTCTGAGTAAGCCGTTGATTTTTGAAATAGATGTTTCAATTTCTCTATCCGCTTCAAAACGCAATGTTTCGACATTCCGTGCGAGATTGGAAATTTCGCTGGCCAGATTTTCTCCGGAGCTAACAGCATTTAATTTGGATGAAGAGCGTTCTACGGTAACAGATAGGCTACTTAAGGAATCAAAGAATTTTTGAACATAGCTATCTATCGAATTATCCTGTCCGGGTTGGCCAAAATAAATCTGGGTTTCCTCGTAATAATCTTTGATGGTGGAAGCTCTTTCGGTCAGTGAGTTTCTGGTGATTATTGTACGTGCGATAAATTGGTCGGTGATGCGAGTAACTTCGCCGAGCTTTACGCCGCTGCCGATTTGGTTGCCAACGCTAATCGCTTCTTGGCTGGAAATTTGGCGAGAATAATTCGGGTTATTGGCATTGGCAATATTTTGGGAAATCACCGCAATGGATTGCTGGCTGGCTTTCAGTCCTGATAACGCATTTGTTAGTGATAGACCTAAAGACATTTAATTCCTAAAATTGTTGGTTGATTTTGATTGCAGCGGACGGAGAATAGAGCTTCCCATTCACGGCTCTTGTGCCATTCTGACCGTAGCCGTTATTTCTTTCTACATGGTCGCGCACCGTGTCGGCGATTATCTTGACGGTGATTTCATTGACGCTGGAAGCTTTGAATAATTCCACCTGATATTCACTCAAAGCATCTTCATATCTATCTGCTAATCTGCGAAGAGTGTTGATGTTGTCAGAAGTCAGGCTCTCATGATTTTTTTTCTCGCTTTCCATTAAGTCGCGCTGCTCTTCTAGTCTGGCAATCAGCAAATCTTTTTCGCCCTGCAATTCGGCGATTTTTTTTATTTTGAATTTTGAGAGCAATTCTGATTCGGTTTCAATCACTTGAATAAGGCTCTCGGTTAAATTTACCATTTCGTAAAAATCAAATTTCTTACTCATTTCTTCCCCATTAGTTATTGTTCAATTTCTTGTAGTTTTAATAAACTTTTTTCAACTTGGTCGGCGATTCCGATTCCACCTGATTTAGCTACTTGCTTGCCAACTTCATCAACCATCATCGAGCGATAAATATCCTCGGCATGGCTGCCACCGAACATCGGCTCTTCAGAAGTTTGCGAAAACATCGGGCGCAGCATCTCCGCCATAAACATTGCTTCAAAATCTTCCGCTGCGGCTCTGATTTCAGCACGTTTAGCATTGCTCAGCACTGTTGGTTGACTTATCTGCGCTTGCGGTATGTTTTGTAAAAAATTTTCCATAATTATACTTCAATGTTAACTTGTATAAGCAATTTCTGTGCCAGAGTTGCCCTATCTCACCTCTATTGCTGCTTGTAATGCCCCTGCGGCTTTGATGGTTTGCAATATTGTAATTAAATCACGCGGGCCAACTCCGAGTGCGTTTAGGCCACTTACTAAATCCTTCAAATTCGCGCCTTTTTCCATAACGACCATGCGGTTTCCTTCGCTTTCGCTAACCTGTATGGAGCTGCGTGGGACGGCTGCAGTTTGTGCGCCATCAGGAGCAAATGCACCGGGCTGTGAAATCTGTGATGCCTCATCAATCCTGACAATTAGATTGCCTTGCGCAATGGCGACTGTATCAATGCTAACATTCTCACCCATAACGATTGTGCCGGATGACTCATCAATCACAATGCGTGCAGACTGGTCTGGTGATACGGTGAGATGTTCGATATCGCCAATTAGCATCGCCACACGGCTTTGATAATTGGTTGGGACTTTGAGTTTTACCGTGCCGGGGTCTAGCGCCAGCGCGTATTGTCCCTGCAATCTTTCATTTATCACCTGCTCAATTTCTCGTGCGGTTGAAACATCGGGATTCATCAAAGATAAATCCAGAGTTTCCATATTATTGAATGAGAAATCAATTTCGCGCTCAATGATTGCTCCATTTGAAATTGTTCCGGTTGTCGGCGTTGCTTTTGTCACCGAGCCGCCGGAATCTCCACTTGCCGTAAAGCCACCAATTGCAATTGAGCCTTGTGCTGCTGCATAAACTTCACCATCAGCGCCCATTAAGGGAGTTGCCAGCAAAACACCGCCTTGCAGGGATTTTGAATCACCCATAGCGCTAACGGTTATATCAATTCTTGAGCCTTGACGGGCAAATGGGGGGAGGGTCGCGGTAACCGATACGGCGGCGACATTTTTGGTTTTTAACTGTTCGCCGCGAGTGTTCACGCCTAATCTTTCGAGATAGGCAATTAAGCTCTTTTCGGTAAAGCTTGTATTGTTGAGCTTGTCACCTGTGCCATTTAATCCGACAACTAAGCCGTAGCCGATAAGGATGTTATCGCGCACGCCTTCAAAATTGACGATATCTTTGATTCGTGTGCTGGCTGAGGCGGTTGAAAAAGCAACGCAGTTAAATAATAATGCGATGATTAAGGTTAGAGCTATTTTTTTATTCTTCATATTTCCCCCGAAATAATGTTCGGAAGATAATAAGCAATTAATGTGCCAACTCTCCCTGACCCTTGCTCTGCTGCGTATTACGTGCGGTTAATATTGCGTCCTCACGGGCATATATAAATGGTAGAAGGTCTGGGTGGGAGGCAAGGAGATTGTCGATAAAGGAACGTGCTGCGGCTAGATTTTTACCTGACAAAGTCTCTCTTGTCGAATTGTCATAAGAAGAAGTCACAGCAGAATCTAGTTGCTTTTCGCCATGTGGTGTATTGCCTTTTGCATTATCTCTCGCACATTCTCTAGAGATGCATAAATTAAAAGGATAAAAGAAATCACTCTCAGTTTCGCTGGCGATTTGCCAATATTCTGTATAGCAAGTATCTCTCACATCTCGATATATAAAAATATCATAGCCACCAGCCAGAGTTTCGCGGGTAGGCTTTATGCGGTGTTTGAAAACTTCTGTACCGCGTGCCAAATCATCGCGAATTTCCAGATAAGAGCGTACTTTGTAACCATCGCAGCGGTCATCATTCTTGAGGTATAATAATCTGCTTCCAGTTAGGGTGTTTTCCCGCACCCCTTCCGGAATTGGCGGTTGTATAATCGCATCCGTATAATGCTGATATTCAGCTTCGGTTTGCCTGAATCTAATCTGATAAACCTCTGCTGTTGTCATATAATAGCTAATTGGTTAAATAGCCGTCAATATGTTCGGCAACATCTTCATGCGTGCGTCTGCCGTCATACTCCAAGCCGTTGATGAAAATGGTCGGGGTGGATTTCACTTCTAATATTTCCACCGCTTCTTTTTTGGTTTGGAGGATTTCTTCTTCAATTTTCTCATTCGCCATGCATGTATCAAAATCTTCTTCCGACATGCCGCCGATTTTCGCAATGCGCTTCAGCGTAGGAATGGATTCTTCCGTAAATGCCCAATTTGCCTGACTTTTGAAAAGAACTTTCAAGAAGCTGAAATATTTCTTATCACCCGAACATTT
>PCXJ01000116.1:565-979 GCA_002787615.1 Alphaproteobacteria bacterium CG11_big_fil_rev_8_21_14_0_20_44_7 | reverse complement strand
AACGTATCTTGAATGGTGATAGAAAAGCAGTTGCAAAACTCATCACTCTCGTTGAAAATAACTCACCTGAATCTATAAAACAATTAAGTATTTTACATTCACACTGCGGCAACGCCCATGTTATTGGTGTGACAGGCGCACCAGGATGTGGTAAAAGCACCCTCATAAGCAAACTAACTGCGGAATACCGGAAACTTGGGAAAAGGGTTGGCATAATAGCAGTAGACCCTACATCCCCGTTTACAGGCGGCGCGTTTCTTGGCGATAGAATAAGAATGCAGGAACATTTTACAGACAAAAACATATTCATCAGGAGCATGGGCTCAAGAGGCTCTTTAGGAGGCATAGCCAGATCCACTGCGGATACTGTAAAAATACTTGATGCATTTGGAAAGGATATTATTTTCATAGAAA
>PCXJ01000116.1:158-435 GCA_002787615.1 Alphaproteobacteria bacterium CG11_big_fil_rev_8_21_14_0_20_44_7 | reverse complement strand
TGTTATCAACAAAGCAGACATTCCTGGCACAGAGCAGGCAGAACTGTATCTGGAGCAGATGCTTAATCTGACTTCTTATCCAGCTGGGAAATGGAAGCCAAGGGTTATGAAAACATCAGCGTCACTCAACACAGGAATCACAGAATTAGTGGATGCTATCCAGTCCCATATAGAATACCTGAAAAAAAGCGGCGAAATAGGAGCCAAAATCAAGGAGAAAGCAAGGATTGAATTCATGGCGCTTGTAAAACAGAATGTTACAAAATATATTTTAGAG
>PCXJ01000116.1:0-147 GCA_002787615.1 Alphaproteobacteria bacterium CG11_big_fil_rev_8_21_14_0_20_44_7 | reverse complement strand
AAAAGGTGAATTGGAAGAAACCATAGAAAGAATAATCAAGCGCCAGATTGACCCGTATTCTGCTGCGGATGAACTAGTTGGGAAAATCTTTTCAGAATAAAACTTCAACTGGCGAAGTTAGGTTTATGTAATTCAGCAACACATCTT
>PCXJ01000028.1 GCA_002787615.1 Alphaproteobacteria bacterium CG11_big_fil_rev_8_21_14_0_20_44_7 | reverse complement strand
TCTCAATATCGGGGAATCCTTTGAGCAAAAACTCCTCTTCATCAACATCGCCCAAAGCTTGCATCTTCGGCAATAGCATTGACTTTCCGCCATTTGCCCGCACAAAAGCTTCACGCAATTCGGCAATTGCACGCTTGGATGGCAGAAAGATTGTAACTTTGCCGACATCCTCAAAACGCGTCAGAAGCCCCTCGGCCAAAGAGTCCAAAAACACCACACTTGCAGGAATGTTGAAAATATTGCTCATTTGCTATATATCCTAATCTAATGAAAAAACTAATCAACATTGATAAAGCCCCTGCCGACACAAAAGTTGTGGTCGCGATGAGTGGCGGCGTGGATAGCTCCACGGTTGCCGTGATGCTGCATAATGCCGGATATGATGTTATCGGCGTTACTTTGCAGCTTTATGATTATGGCGCAGTTGTTGCTAAAAAAGGCGCGTGCTGTGCCGGACAAGATATATATGATGCCAAAATGGTGGCGGAGAAATTCGGCTTTCCGCATTATGTTTTGGATTATGAATCCATCTTCAAAGATGAAGTTATGGATGATTTTGCCGACAGCTATTTGCGCGGAGAAACCCCGATTCCCTGCGTTAAATGCAATCAATCCGTCAAATTTCGTGATTTATTCAAAGTCGCCAAAGATTTAAATGCCGATGCGCTTGTCACCGGACATTATGTCCAGCGCATTGATGTTGACGGCAAAGCGCAAATGCATCGCGCCCATGATAAAAACAAAGATCAGAGCTATTTCCTATTTGCCACCACCCAAGAGCAGTTGGATTATTTGCATTTTCCGTTAGGCGGGATGAGCAAGGAAGAAACCCGCAAAATTGCCGAGGAAGTGGGGATTGAGATTTATGACAAGCCCGATAGTCAGGATATTTGCTTTGTGCCAAACGGTGATTATGCCAGCATTGTGCAAAAACTTCGCCCCGGTGCAATTGATGATGGCGAAATTGTGCATATGGATGGGCGCGTGCTGGGCAAACATAATGGCATTATCAATTTCACAATTGGACAACGGCGCGGCATTGGCATTGGCGGACAGGAAGACCCGCTATATGTGGTGAAGATTGAACCGGACACAAAACGCGTGATTGTCGGGCCGGAATCGGCGCTGGAATCAACCAAGTTCAAAATCCGTAATGTGAATTGGCTGGTTGATAACAAATGTCACCCCGTTTTCATAACGGGGTCTAGCCCCGATTGCCAAGATAATTCGGTTGAGGCTGGATACCGTCATAAAGACGGTATGACAACAGAAAGCTTTGAAGCCCAAGTTAAAATTCGTTCAATTATGCAACCGATTCCTGCAAAAATCACTCCCCTTACCTCCCCCCTATCAGGGGGGATAGAGGGGGGTGGGAATAGTGCAGAAATCACCCTGCTTGCCCCGCATAAAGCAATCACCCCCGGTCAGGCCTGCGTTATCTATGATGGTGAGCGCGTTATCGGAGGCGGCTGGATTCGTCGGGAGTGACCGGCTCATTATCAAAAGGTAATCTATGTTCATCAAGGGTCACTACCCCAGTTTTACACCGTTGCGGCAAAGGTGAGAATATTGGGCGTTTTGGCGTTGACGTTGAAGCTTCCGCTTCCTGCGCGGGGGCTTGCTGAGTTCCGGTATATTGCGGAGTTGGGTTATAACCTGCCTCACGTGCAGTCTGCGACTCAAGAATCTCTGCCTCAACCATAACTCCCAGCAATTTATTGCGGAGTTTTGCCACGATTTCCGCCGCCCTGCCCTCATGCACGCCGTTTGGTGGATTAAGCAAATCATTCGCCAAACGCAGCTTATCTTTATCTAGTTCAGGTGCATTTTTTAAGTATTCTACACTAAAATCACTGATTACACTCATTCTTTCGGCAAAAACCTCGTCCTTAAACACAGCTATCATAATAGCATTTTTCGGGTCAAATCCCACCCTTCTTGACAGAAAGAGATTTGGATTTCCAGAATCATCTCCCCCTATCTCAATCTTAGAAACACCAAACCAAACGTTAGTCTCATCGGGATCGGTATTCAAAGCAAAATGAACCTTAACCCCATCATCAGGAAAATTCATGAATCTGCGCATGACGTGGTTAGCATTCGTAAGCATCCCATTGCTTGTGAGAGCGTTATCAAAATCCCAAAAGCTCCGCGCAACGGATTGAAAATTAGAACGGCAGGCAAAACATGCCAGCACCAACAAATCTTTATCCAAATCTTCCTTGCTATAAGCACTCTCTTCCATATACTCTAAATCCAACGCCATGCCATTCTCCTATTAATTTCTGTTAGGTTATTTATTCGTAATTATTAAGTCAATCTATATTATATAAAAATCTTCATAAAATCCGCAAAAACGTATAAAAGCCATTGACAAAATCGCGGGCAATCCCCATAAAATATAGATATGAAAAAGATATATATTTTATTTGCGATTCTTGCTTTCACTAGCCTTTCTGCCTGCAATACCGTCAAAGGTGTTGGCAGAGATGTTGAAAAACTGGGTGAAAATATCCAAGATACAAGCAAGTAGCGCAAAATATGAAAAAGCCGAACTTAAAGCCAGCATTCAGCAAGCTGAAAGGCACACCCAGCTACCATGCCGGAAAAACCGCGATGGAAGTTGTTGATGAAATAATCAACTCATTTACCAAAAAGCGCATCACAATCAGAGAATTATTCCATGAAATGCACGAAATGGGGTTTGCCTTCATTCTGTTTTTTATCGGCTTGCTAACGATGATAACCCCCCCGGGCTTAACCTTAATTGTCGGTATTCTCCCCCTAATTTTCGGCACGCAAATGGCGCTGGGGCGCGATTACCCTTGGATTCCCGAGTGGATTGCCAACAAGAAAATCAAAACTGACACCCTAAAAGCTATGCTCGGCACAAAAAAAACCCGTGATTATATCGTCAGGCTAGAGAAGAAATTAAAACCGCGTTATGGCTATTTCAGCTCCAAAATGGGCGAAAAAATCATTGGCGGCTTTACCATACTTTGCGCGATTTCCATCATGATTCCCCTGCCCTTCACCAATATGTTCCCCGGTTTGGCAATTTCCATCATGTGCCTTGGCTATATGGGACGTGACGGCTTGGTGATTATCATCGGCATTATCACCGGAGTTATCAGCTCATTTGTCGGATTCGGAATTGCAATTGCGATGGTTTGGGGTTTCATAAAAGGGCTGCGCGAAATGTAAATGCGCAGTTTGAGAATTTTATCTCAAACCATTAACCTTTTTTTAAGTTTTATCGGTTATCCATATATCCACTTGGCGTTATGTGGATTCAAATACGAAGTCATTAAAGCGCGGTTCATGCAAAAAAATATGCCGCATAACGTCAAGACTATTTCTCAAAATATCACTTTATATATTCATCAGGCTGGTAAAAACGCAACGTGCAGGAGGTTTGCGTTGTATTGCTATAGTCGCAATTACCCCAAGTCCCCCCAACTCTATAAGCCTGAACCTTACCCGTTGCCTCAACTCCATCATCAATTTTAATATCATATGGCATAGCTTCTCCGGAATAGAAAATCCCGTCACATTGTGGCGAACAGCCTCCCGATGAAAATCCCGCTGAGATATGCAAAGAATAGTTATCACTTCCGCCCGAGCCATATGCAGCAGATAACCCACCTAAATTGCCATGACTTTGTCCATTTCTTTTAAAAGGCAATTTCATTATATTAACCCCTGGCATACCTTGGTTGGCTAAGCTTCCTAATGTGTAACCATCTCCGGTAAACGGGGTATCAAGCATGCCCATCAAATATAAATGCTCCCAGAATATATAATATTCCATTACAACGCCGCCCCAATCAATATTCCCATCACCATTGCCATTGCATCTTCCGCTATTTTGAGATGATGTAGGAATTGCATTTATTCCACATGCTCCACTGAACATAGTATATGCATTTGGCAAATCACCGGGTAGATATCGTGTTTTTTCTTTGAATTGGCTGGCGAGAATATGAACTTGCTGAATTTGCCTGATTGTTTTTTGTATCTGCGCAGTCTCAATCAAGCTTTGCGCCACCAAAACTCCGCCAATCAGCAATCCGATAATCACCAGAACAATTGATAACTCAACTAATGTAAAACCTTTTTTCGTTTTCATTATTCTAACTCATTTTCGTTAATCATCTCTTAATCAATCTATGTCATAAGTATAGTGTTTAGAATTATATAATTCAAATACAACTGCTAAACGCTATAAAAAGCAACGCCGAGAGCGTTGGTTTTTCAGCGCGAAGCAGGTGTAAAAATTGAAATATTAATTACTGAGAAAATCTTACTTTCGGAGCAAAAAACATGTCTGACTTCCAATCTTCGCTAAATATCGGCGGAAAAGAATATAAATATTACAGCCTAACCAAGGCCGCAGAGAAATATGGCTTTGAGCTTAGCAAGCTGCCCTATTCATCCAAGGTTTTATTGGAAAATTTGCTGCGTCATCTTGATGGCGATACAGTTAAGGAAGAAGATATAAAAGATGTTATTGCCGGAAAAAACAACGAAATTGCTTATCGCCCATATCGCGTTTTAATGCAGGATTTCACAGGCGTTCCGGCGGTGGTGGATTTGGCTGCCATGCGCGATGCCATGCAAAATTTAGGTGGAGATGCAAAGCGCATCAACCCGCTTTCTCCGGTGGATTTGGTTATCGACCATTCTGTAAATGTTGATAAATATGCGACACCCGAAGCATTTGAACAGAATGTTAAATTAGAAATGGAACGCAATGCCGAGCGTTATGAATTCCTGAAATGGGGGCAAAATGCATTCAATAATTTCCGCGTTGTACCACCGGGAACAGGCATTTGCCATCAGGTGAATCTTGAATATCTCGCCTCGGTTATTGCCGAAAAAGACGGAGTGGTTTTCCCCGATACATTGGTCGGAACAGATTCACACACAACCATGGTCAATGGCTTGGCGGTTTTAGGTTGGGGCGTTGGCGGAATTGAGGCGGAAGCAGCGATGCTTGGTCAGCCGATTTCCATGCTTATTCCGGAAGTTGTCGGCTTCAAACTCACCGGCGCATTGCCCGAAGGCGTAACTGCAACCGATTTGGTGCTAACCGTAACCCAAATGCTGCGCGCCAAAGGCGTTGTCGGCAAATTTGTAGAGTTTTATGGTAGCGGCTTGGATAGTTTACCACTCGCAGACCGCGCAACCATTGCCAATATGGCACCTGAATATGGCGCAACTTGCGGCTTCTTCCCGATTGATAACGAAACGCTGAAATATCTTCATTTATCAGGGCGTGACGAAAATCAAATCAAACTGGTTGAGGAATATGCCAAAGCAAACGGCTTCTGGCGCGATGGCGCTGAGCCGCAATTTGCTTCAAGCTTAGAACTCGATATGGCAAGTGTTGAAGCTTCCATTGCAGGGCCAAAACGCCCGCAGGATAAGATATTTTTACGCAATGCTGCCGAATCTTTCAGGCAATTGCTTGCGGGAGAATCATCAGAAAATGCCCATAAAACCGAGTCCGAAATCGCACCTGCCGATGGCCGTGTTGATGACGGAATGATGGGGCATGAGCTTGATGACGCTTTGCTTGAGGAATATCACAATCTCACCGATTCCAGCAAAATGAGTCATGGTGACGTGGTGATTGCCGCAATTACTTCATGCACAAACACTTCAAACCCAAGCGTGATGATTGCTGCCGGATTGGTCGCCAGAAAAGCGCGTGAATTGGGGATTGGTGTCAAGCCATGGGTAAAAACTTCGCTCGCTCCCGGCTCAAAAGTTGTGACCGAATATCTTGAGAAAACCGATTTATTGAAAGATTTGAACGCGCTCGGCTTCAATCTGGTCGGCTATGGCTGCACAACTTGTATCGGAAATTCAGGCCCCTTAAAGCCGGAAATCGAACAAACCATCAAAGATAATGACTTGACAGTTTGCTCGGCATTATCCGGAAATCGTAATTTTGAAGGTCGCGTCCACCAGCTTGTGAAGGCAAATTATCTCGCTTCGCCGCCGCTTGTGGTTGCTTATGCAATTGCCGGCTCGATGAAAATTGACCTTACAAAGCAAGCTCTCGGCAAAGATAAAAACGGCAACAAAATATATCTAAAAGATATCTGGCCGACAAATCAGGAAGTTGCCGATATGGTAGCCGCCAGCGTTTCGCGCGAAACATTCATCTCAAAATATCAGGATGTATTTAGCGGAACTGACGAGTGGAAGGAAATCAAAGTTGCCGATAGCCTTACATATCCGTGGAATAATAAAAGCACCTACATCCAAAATCCGCCATATTTTGTCGGAATGAGCGAAAGCGGTGTTAGCATCGGGAATATTAGCGGCGCAAGAGCCTTGGCATTGCTGGGTGATTCAGTCACAACCGACCATATCTCTCCGGCTGGATCAATCGCCAAAGATTCTCCGGCTGCGAAATATCTGGAAAGCAACGGAGTTGAGCGCAAAGATTGGAACTCCTACGGTTCACGCCGTGGCAACCATGAAGTTATGATGCGCGGAACTTTCGCCAATGTACGGATTATGAATGATTTAGCCGATGGTAAAGAAGGCGGCTGGACAAAATATATTCCAAGCGGTGAAATCATGAGCATTTATGATGCCGCGATGAAATATAAATCTGATGGCACACCGCTTGTTGTCATTGCCGGAAAAGAATATGGCACTGGCTCAAGCCGCGACTGGGCAGCAAAAGGCACGAATCTGCTCGGCGTAAAGGCGGTGATTACGGAAAGCTTTGAGCGCATTCATCGCAGCAATCTGGTCGGAATGGGTGTTTTACCATTAATGCTAAAAGGCAAAACCAAAGCCGATTTGAAGCTGGATGGCACAGAAACCTTTGATATCCTGGGATTGGAAAACGGCGTAAAACCGAAAATTGAGCTAACGCTGGTGATAAACCGCGCCGATGGCTCAAAAGATGAAGTGCCGTTGCTCTGCCGCGTTGATACGAATGACGAGGTGAAATACATGCAATCCGGCGGAATCCTGCATAACGTACTGCTCGGCTTGAAGTAATTTAAAGCGCAGCTCCCGGCGGGTCTTGCGGTTTTTCGCTAACCTTAGGCTGTCCATCCCTGCCCACTTCACGCTCTCTGCAAGCCATCAAGTCTGGGTCATTAGCTGCGATTTCGTCACCTACTCTCAAATTTCTGGGTGCTGATGTTCTGCCGCAGGATTGAAAAATCTCTCTTAGAGCGTCTTTATTATCCAGAATATTTGTCCTAAGAGCTTCTAGATTATTGCGAGATCTTTCACGTGGGTCATAACCTTCATCAAGCCTAGGTTCAGCAGTATAACACCCGCTAACCACAACCCTCCCATACCCCTTAAAGATTTTATCACTATAATTTCCAACCTTTGCACTTGTCACTATCTGATCAATTCGATAATAAGCCTCATTATGCCGCGTTGCATCAGTTTTCAGCACAATAAATATCTCTAATTTACTTATCTTACCCATATCGCTATTTGTATCAACTTTAGCACTCAAATCAGGACAATCTGCAAAAGTTTCGTTTATATCATCTGCAAGTTGGTTCAAATCTTTATTGAAACGCCGCATAAATCTCTGCTCTTCACCAAAGTAAGTTTTAACCGACATCACAGGTATAATAACAGGTAACGCTAAAATTATTCCAGCAATTTTTAGCCCAAGAAAGAGAAGGCTTTCTGAACTGCCTTTCTCCTCTTCTCTATACCTGCCGACATTTTCTTGCTCATCCGGTTCGCCGGCAAATACGTACTTTAGCAACTGCGTATTATCCACCACATAATCTTTTGCCAAACCTAGCGCTTGCGCAGGATAAGATTTAACTCTACCCGCAAAATCAGAAAAACTCATAACACCCCTCGAAATTTAATTAATACTCATTAGCTATTAATTGCAAAATATTATAGAGTCAACAACTTATACTCACACCCCTGCAGACATACTCCCACATCCCGAACCTCCATAACGTCACCCCGCACTCGTTGCGGGGTCTGGGTCAAGTCTCTTATTTGATATATAGCCCCGGATCGCGCAACAAGTGCGCGATGACGATTTGTGTGCGCGATAACGATTGTGGTGCATGACGATTGCGGTGCGATGACGGCTGCGGGCGAATTACGATTGCGGCGCGATGACGACTAAATGCGGGGTGGTGAAATTTTCATTCGGCTTTCACTTAACCATTTTGCGCGCGCGTTCCAAATCTGCAGGAGTATCAATCGCTATGAGCGATTCCGCAGCATGGCTGACTTTTATCGTCATACCATGCTCCAATGCGCGCAACTGCTCCAGCCTTTCCAGCTTCTCCAGATTTGAAGGCGGAAGGGAAACAAACTTCGCCAAGGCAGGTTTGCGATAAGCATACAGGCCGATATGGTGGAAGCCATGCGCAATCGGCGCCCGTGTAAAATATAATGCGCGCCCATCCTCAGCGACAATCGCTTTTACCACAGAATCGGTTTGCACCTCATCAGGCTGCAATGTCGTGACGGGCGTGGAAATATCCGCACCTTCTAAAGCCGGAATCAAATCTTTGACGATTTGCGGATTGATAAATGGCTGGTCGCCCTGCACATTTAAAATCACATCAAAGCCTGCATCTAATTGCTCGGAAGCTGCGAAAACCCTATCCGAACCGCTTGGCAATTCCGGCGGCGTTAGAACTCCCTGCCCGCCAGCCGCTTCCACCACGGATTTTATCTCTTCACTATCGCACGCCACATATACAGGCGCAATATCTGCCTCCATGCAACATTCCATGCAACGCACAATCAGCGGCTTACCGTTAATATCTGCCAGCATTTTACCGGGTAATCTTGTTGACGCCAAGCGCGCGGGGATTATAATTACAGGTCTCATGTCAAATCTCAGCTATTTAATTAATAAGGCTACAAAAACCGCTTTTAAGAAAAAGGGATTCGTTTCGGCTGAGATAATTACCGAATGGGCGCTAATAATCAATGATGAAAAACTAGCGAAATATTCCACCCCGATAAAAGTCAGCTTCCCACCCGGACAAAACAAAAATGGCACAGTATATATTGAAACCGTCAGCGCGCTGGCAATGGAGATTAAGCAGAAAGAATCAATGATTCTGGAGAAAATCGCCTCCTACTTTGGCTATCGCGCAGTTGAACGACTCAAGATTATACATAAATCAGAATTTGATGGTTGAATTTAGAGTATTCTGTGCGATATTAAGTTTATTCAAATTAAGAGGTGCATAAAATGAATTCAAATAAACTAAGCTATATCTTCGTCGGCGTTCTCATTCTCGTATTCGCTGCATACCTTCTGACCAGAGCCGATTTCTCACCAATCAGCATGGCGGAAGAATCTTCTGCGGCAAAACCTTCCGAAGAAGCTGTGGTGCAAAAACATGAAAGCTCAGAAGAAAGCGCCCGTGACAAGCTGCTGAAAGATACGGCAGGGGATTTTTATATGGGCAATG
>PCXJ01000052.1:12808-17003 GCA_002787615.1 Alphaproteobacteria bacterium CG11_big_fil_rev_8_21_14_0_20_44_7 | reverse complement strand
GCGTAATGAAACTGAGCTAGTTATTTCCGTTACTCCTTATATTGTAGACCCTGTAATCAGTAGTGACATAAGGTTACCTAGTGATGAGTTCAGATCGCCTTCAATGATGGAGATGTTCTTTTACGGAGCTTTGGGCTCATTGAATAATGATGCTAGCAGAGTTTCTCAAACGCCTGTTCTTGAAGGTCCAATTGGTTATATGGTGGATTAATATTATGAAAAATAAGTCAATACTAATATCAGCTCTCTTAATCTCAACGCTTTCTGCTTGTAATAAAATTCCGGGCGATGCTTTTACTAGTCGCGGTCAGCCAGAATCATTGTTGAGCGTTTCTTCCGAAGCTTTGACGCTTGATTTGAACCAAAGAAACTCTTTGGCTCAGCTTGTGGATATTGCTAATAGAGAGAATCCTTCGAGTGCTGTGCTTTCTTGCACTAATCAACGCGTTTGCGAAAGAGCTGGTGATGTTCTGGAGCAATATGGTGTGCCTTATGAAATTAAGCCTGGCGGTAGCATGAATACTGCCTCGCTAATGTTTGAAAGGGTTCTCGCTAGAGATTGCGAAAATCGTTTTATTACAAATCACATCAACCCTTATAATTTGAACCACACAACGTTTGGCTGTTCTATTGCAGTTAATCAGGTGCAAATGGTTGGTGACAAGCGTCAGTTTGTTGACCCGATGTTGCTGGGGCCTTATGACGGCTTTAAGGCGACACAAAACTATGATTCTTATCTCGCTAGAGATACTGAAGATAGGGTTATTCAAACTCAGCGCGAGTCTGTTGTCAAAAGCGGCGGCAATAACTAAATTTTAATCATTTTGGTTTAACCTTCCAAACAAAGGTAAGGTAATTATGGATAGTAGGTTTTTAGCTATATTGCTAAACGATGATTCGCGTGATGTGGCGGCTAAGGTAAGTGACAGTCTGGGTTTTGTTGAGCCGCAAATTGTTATTGGCACACCAGCATCTGCGGTGTCATTTTTGGAGCAATCCGGCGTATCACCTTTATATATATTGATTGATATAGGCGCTTATGGCTTAGAAGCGCTGAATGAATTGGATGCTCTGGCAAGCTTTTGTGATGCTAATACAAAGGTTGTGATATTGGGCGACATAAATGATTTAAACTTATACCGCCAATTTATTGCGAAAGGTGTGAGTGAATATTTCGTAAAACCCGGTAACCCACAGGAAATTCGTGAAGCATTCCTGAAAAGTGGTGGCGAGAAAGCGAAGTCAGAATATAGCGATGCGCGCGGAAAAGTGTTTTCATTCATGTCTGCAGCTTCCGGCGATGGGGCGAGTACAATAGCTTTGAACGCTGCTTATGCTATAGCCTCCGAATTTAATGCATCAACGGTGATTGTTGATATGGACTATCAATTTGGTCTGATAGCCCGCAATCTTGACTTAACACCGATTTCCGGTCTGGCAGATTTGCTTGCTCACCCTGAAGGTGCAATTGACCAGACTTTTCTTGAAAAAACCATTGTTGAGTATAAAGACAATTTATCTGTGATTTCTGCACCAAGAATGCTTGAATTTATGCCAAAAATCACTAGCCACACAATTGCAAATTTAATTTTTATCTTAAGGACTAAGTTTAAATATGTGATTTTGGACTTGCCACATGGCTGGTCGGAATGGATAACAATTTTGCTTAAAGAAGTTGACCATAATTTGATAGTTTCGCAACTTAGCATCAAATCGGTTACCCACACATCGCGTTTGTTAGACGCTTTCCAGATTTCTGGTGTTAATTCTAATAACTCATCGCTTCTAATTAATCGTAGCGGATCAAAGCTGAAAGAGCCGATTACTGCGCAGGATTTTGTCATGGCCTGCAAAAAGAAAGTAGATTACTATGTTTCTAATGAAAGTAAGACCATGGCGATGGCGGAAGATCAAGGAGTTACGGCGATTGAGCTTGGTAACACGATTCTGAATAAACAATTCAGGGAAGTGGCGGCAAGCTTGTATAAGGTAAGTAATGCATCCTATTCTGGCGACGCGTAAATGTTTGGGAAAAAAGACAATTTTGATGAGCCGATAATCCCCGCAAGCAGTGGTGGGCAGTCGAATGAGCAATCTAATCTTGAAAATATTATAAATAACGAAGAGCCGTCAGAGAAGTTGACGAAGGAAATTACGGATTCCCTAGCATCTGCGATTGACCCATCCTACGGAAATTTGCCACCGCAGGTTTTCTCGGATTCCAGCTTCTCGAATCAGGCAGTTAATTCCGATCTAACAGACCAAATACCAGCGCAGGCAGAAGAGAATCCGCCGCAAGAAATACCTAGTTATGGCGGTCTTTTTTCGGCAAATGATTCGGCGGTTGCCGAGCTGAATTATGGAAATCAGGAAACTTTGGTTTACACTGATCAGAATATTGAGACGGACTCATATAAAAGAGCGAAGTACCGAGTTTTTGAGGCTTTGATTGAGAAGTTTAATTTTGATTCAATTCGTTCAATGTCGCTGGAAATTCAGATTGATAAAATCACACAGGCGGCGGTTAGAATAATAAATGATTTGAAAATGCCTCTGAACTCAGCGCAGGTGCGTTTAATGCGCTCGCAGATAATTGATGATACGCTTGGTTTCGGGCCTTTAGAGAAAGTTCTGCATGACCCTGATATTTCCGATATTATGATAAATACGGCAAGAAGTGTTTTTGTAGAAAAAGACGGAAAAATCTACCCGACAGATTTGAACTTTGCCAGCGAAGCGCATTTGCTCAATATTGTTCAGAAGATTATTTCAAAAGTTGGACGGCGTGTGGATGAATCCAGCCCGATGGTGGATGCGCGTATGCCTGACGGCTCAAGGTTTAACGCGATTATCCCGCCGCTTGCTTTAGACGGGGTTCTGGTTTCCATTCGTAAATTTAAGAGCGATAAATTGCGCTTGGAACAATATGTTGATATTAACTCAATATCTGAGGACATGTACCATTTCTTGAGTATTTGTTCGGTGAGCCGCTTAAATATTCTAATTTCCGGTGGTACAGGTTCGGGTAAGACAACTTTGCTAAACGCTCTTTCCGGTTTCGTTTCTCCAACAGAGCGTATTGTAACGATTGAAGATGCGGCAGAATTACAACTAAAACAACCACATGTTTTGCGTTTAGAAACCCGTCCGGCTAATATGGAAGGTGCGGGGCAGATTGACCAAAGGCAGTTGCTCAAAAATGCTCTCAGGATGCGTCCGGATAGGATTATCCTCGGTGAGATTCGTGGTGATGAGGTGATTGATGTGTTGCAGGCAATGAATACCGGTCATGAAGGTTCGATGGCGACAATTCACTCTAATAGCCCGCGCGATTGCTTGACCAGAATCGAGAATCTTTTCGGGATGGCGGGTGTGCAAATGCCAACTTCGGCTTTGCGTCAGCAAATAGCCTCGACAATCGATTTAGTCGTGCAAATTGCCAGAATGCGTGACGGAAAGCGGCGTATTACCAATATTACCGAAATTATGAAATTTGACGGTGAAAATATCCAATATCGTGATTTGTTTACGTTTAAGCCCGGCCCTCTGGATGAGGACGGTGTGCTTACTGGTCAGTTTATTAGCCATCACATTTGTCCGGAATTTACGGATAAGATAGAATATTACGGCTTATTGCCGGAAATGATGCGTTCTCTTGGTATTAATGAGTAAAATATTCTTGCCCCTTTAAGTTTTAAGTATTAGAATCCGGCCAAATATTTTGGGTAATTAAATTATGAATCCTGTACTAATCCTTGTTCTGGTGGTTGTGTTTGTGGTGGTTTTGGTAGTTCTATCAAAGCTTCTATCTGGCAAATCGGCCAGTTATAGAAGGAAGGCGCTTGAGAGAATTGAGCGTGAGGGAGGCTCACAGCAGGATATTGAGAATTTACAATTAACGGATGATAATGACGCAGTTTATGAAACCTTCAAAGATTTTCCGGTTATTGGGGTAATTGCGAGAAAGCTAAAGGTGAGTGGTAGTGATGTAAGCTTGCTGGCATATTTATCAATATTATTGGTGATTTTTTTGATAGCTACTTATGTGGTAACGCTTTTATTTGCCGGTAAGATATGGGTTGGAGTGCTGATTGGGGCGTTCATTGCGCTTAGTATTAGCAATATATATTTGGGGCTAAAAATTGAGAGGCGGAATAACCACTTTCTCGATAGCTTTCCGGATGCGATTGATATT
>PCXJ01000052.1:9720-12761 GCA_002787615.1 Alphaproteobacteria bacterium CG11_big_fil_rev_8_21_14_0_20_44_7 | reverse complement strand
GATGATTGCGCAAAACTCTGAGCCGCCAATTAGTACTGAATTTCAAAAGGTGGTGGATGAAGTTTCTTATGGCCGCCCATTGCCAGAAGCGCTAAGGAAAATGGCAGATAGAATCGGTTTACTTGATATCAATTTCTTCGTAGTGATTTTGTCGGTTCAACAGGATACTGGTGGTAACTTGGCGGAAGTTCTTACCAATCTGTCAAATATCATTCGTAAGCGCAAGCAGTTGCGTTTAAAGATTAATGCGATGACTTCTGAAGGGCGCTTTACGGCTTGGATTTTTGCCGGAATCCCGATAGTAGAAATTTTCGCTATATGGGTTATTACTCCTGAATATCTTGAGCCTTTGTTTAAGACGGATGGTGGTAATATTGGTTTAGCTATAGCGGTAGGTTTAATCGTTTTTGCTATATATATTTCAAAACGTTTGTGTAAAATAGATATCTGATATGGAAATAGCTATTATAATTTTTGTCTTTCTTATTACGTTCTTAATCGTTTACAGATTATCCGTTTCCTTTTCTCCTAATGAAAAGAAAAGTAAGAGAAGAATCGCGGAACTTGTGGATACGGAAGACTCTTTCTCCGAGTTGCAATCTAATTTAGGCGAGGGGCCATCAGATTTTTCACGCTCATTAGAGGGAATGGTTCGTCCTTTCCGCAATGTAGAGGGTGAATATGATAATCTGCGCTTGCGCTTGATGCAAGCCGGATGGACTTCACCTAGTGCTCCTGCGCTGCATTTATTCGCCTCCACTTTTGGCTGGGTTCTGGGCATCATAACCTTATTCGCTATATATATATTGGCTCGTGATTATCAGGGAGTCGCATTCTACGCATTTATTGTATGCGGTCTGATTATAGCTAGTATATTTGCATTTGGTGCAGACTTGGCGTTAAGGAGTTCAATCGATAAAAGAAAAGCCGTTTTAGTTCGCTCATTCCCAGATGCTCTAGATTTGTTGCTAGTTTGCGTGGAATCGGGTTTGGCATTGGATGCTGCTCTTGCGCGCGTGTGTAAGGAGCTTGAATATGCGCATCCTGAGATTACGGCTGAATTAAACAGAACTAGATTAGAGCTGACAATGCTTAATGACCGCGAGAAAGCTCTGCATAACCTAGCGGTTCGCACAGATATCACGGCGGTGAAATCATTGGTGGCAGCTTTGCTACAATCTGAGAAGTTCGGTACAAGCCTTGTGGAAACATTGCGTGTGCTTTCAGATGATTATCGTCAGACAAGGATGATGATTGCTGAAGAAAAAGCAGGTAAATTACCTGCAAAAATTGCGGTTGCTTCAATCCCTCCGATGCTGATTGCATTGCTGATATTGATTCTGACTCCGGCAATCTTGGAATTCATGAAAGAATTCAAGAAGATGCAATAAGCTATATAACTGCAAAACTGCAAGATATATTATAAATATAGAAAGCTATATTTATAGTTCGGCCATTCATTTCAAACTATATCAAGAAAAGTGAAGCGATTACGGGTATATTTCGCAAATTGCAACGCATCCTGAAATATAGCCTCATCCCAACCCAGCTCGCTTGGTTTAGTCGGCGCACCGATTGCAGCCAAGGCTTTCTCCAACTTTTCGGAATTGAGCGCAAGATTCCTGAACTCTGCGCTGCTGATTTTCCCTAATTCCGCCTTACTGTATTTTGCGTTACTCTCAGCAATGAAAACCGCTCCATTTTCTGCGCCGAAATGGGATATAATTTTTTCCTCATCAATTGGTGAAATACTCACCTCAAATTCACTATCATTATCAATGATATCCGCTTGAATCTTCGCCATTGCAATAGTAGTGACAGAAATCTGCTCGCCATGAAAGCTATGCGGAGCTGAGGGCTGCATAAGCTCCATATAATGCGCCAGCGTATGCTCTCCTTGACTTGCAGGCTCAGAAGATTTGGCGAGTAGCATTGCGATCCCGCCATATATAAGGATTTTGGCAAGAGCCGTTATATCTTCAAAAATCTTCTCTTCCTCAGCTTTCATCAACTCAAAGAAATCGTGATGATAATTTGCTCCAATAACCTTATGCGCCAACAAATTATCGGCCTGCACCGTGCTTCTGCATATAGAGTCACCAATTCCGGCATTAATCAGGCGGCGCGGGGCATGGGCAAGAATCTCCGTATCAAGATAAATTGCTAGTGGGGCAGTGGCAGCATAGCTTTTTTTGTGCCCATTATGGATTAACGAGGCATTCGCTGAGGCATAGCCGTTCATGGAGGGGGCAGTTGCAAAAACAATATAGGGCTTTCCGGCAAGGTGGGCAGCATATTTAGTTATATCATTTACAGTGCCACTGCCGAAGGCCACAAAGCAGTCACAAGAAATTTTGCTAATATTGGCGGCGATTTGCAATTCTGCCTTCTGGTCGCCGCTTAAAATGGTTTTTGGAGCTTTTAAGCCATATGTGAATTCTTCGGTATTTTTATCACATATAACATGGAGATTTCCAAGCTCGGCACATAGTTCTGAGGCTCTGCCCATTAAGCCATCTTCCAATAAAATCTCTCTTATTGGAATTTTAAATTGAATCTCATTTATTAAGTCCATAATATGCCTTTTATGAAGATAAAAATTCTTTTTATTATTATGCTTTTATTCGGCGTTTCTGCCAATGCTTCCCAGTTTATACCTGAACCAAGAGAAAAACCCAACTACGAAGATTTTGCAAATTGGTTGGCGGGATTCCGGGTGCAAGCTATCAGCTATGGGATTAGCGATGAGCTTATGGCGCGGGTGCTAAACTGGCAAAAACCGGATGGGGAAGTTATTCGCTTGGATAATAAGCAATATAAGTCGGATATGACTTTGGAGGAATATTTAAGCAAGGTTATAGACCAGAATAAGATAAATAAAGGGCGGAAGTTTCTGCGTCAAAACAAGGCTTTGCTAGAGGATGTATATCGACAGTCAGGAGTTGAACCTGAGTTTGTTGTGGCACTTTGGGGTTTGGAATCAGATTATGGCAATAATATGGGTAATTTCTCAGTTATAAACTCGCTGGCAACTCTGGCAT
>PCXJ01000052.1:0-9705 GCA_002787615.1 Alphaproteobacteria bacterium CG11_big_fil_rev_8_21_14_0_20_44_7 | reverse complement strand
TTTGAGAAAGAGCTGCTAAATGCATTGGTAATTTTGCAACAGGGACATATCTCAATGGAAGAAATGCAGGGCTCTTGGGCGGGTGCGATGGGGCAATGCCAATTTATGCCGAGCAGCTTTTTTAATTATGCGGTTGACTATAACGGTGATGGCAAAGTAAATATATGGAGTGATAGGGAGGATGTGTTTGCATCTATCGCGAATTACTTAAAAACAGTTGGTTGGGATAGTACAAAAGAAAGACGCACAGAAACCTTGATGCATTGGAATAAATCAAGTTTTTTTGTAGCATCAGTGTTTAAGCTTGCGGGGGAGATTAAGGATGAAGATTTATAAGAAAAAGCTGTTTTTTGCGCTTTTGTTTGTATCTGCGGCAATAATGGCAAATTGTAGTTCTGTTGCACAGCAAGGTGCGATGTCAAATATCAACTATTCACCTGAAGAGAAAGAATTTATCCGCGATTATGAATCATGGGCGCGGCATTATAAAATTGGTAAACCATATAAAGTTGCGGGTGACTGGTATTATCCACATCACCAACCTTCATATAATAAAGTCGGCTATGCTTCATGGTATGGGCCAAATGTTGATGCGCTAACCGCGAATGGTGAGCTTTTTGACCCTGATGAGCTTTCTGCCGCACATCCAACCTTGCCACTACCAAGCATTGTGGAAGTTACGAATTTAAATAATGGCAAGAAAGTTGTGGTGAAAGTGAATGACCGTGGCCCCTTTGATTCTGATAGGGTAATTGACCTAACAGTAGCTGCTGCCGAGAAGATTGATATGATAGATTCCGGCGTGGCAAAAGTGCGCGTGCGGCTGCTTCAGGATGAAACGCTGAGCTATCTGAAATACGAACATTAGTTGATGTCGAAATTCATAACATTTGAAGGTGGCGAGGGCTGCGGGAAATCCACTCAAGTGGAGCTTCTGGCTGAGCATTTGCGCAGAATCGGGCATAGGGTAATCACAACTAGAGAACCCGGCGGAACAGAAGGCGCAGAGGAAATCCGTGAATTGCTTATTCATGGTGATAAGGAGAAATGGGACGGTAAGCAGGAAGTTTTACTCAATTTCGCGGCGCGTATGGATCATGTAAATAACCTCATAAAACCTGCGTTAGAGCGTGGTGAATGGGTGATTTGTGACAGATTCTTTGATTCTACATATGTTTACCAAGGAATCGCGCAAGGAGTTGGTTCTGAATATATCGATATTATTCGCGAGGCTTCGATGGGCGGATTTGCGCCGGATAAAACCTTTATTTTAGATATGGAAGTGAAAGAATCGCTGGATAGGGTGAATTCACGCGGTGAGCAAAATCGCTATGATGAGATGGACGTAGAGTTTCATCAAAAAATTCGTGCAGGATTCTTAAAAATAGCACAAGACAATCCTGAAAGATGTGTGGTAATAAATGCGTTGCAGGATATCAAAAAAGTCCATGAGGAGATTGTAGAAAAATTATGACAAGTAATAGAATTGAAAATAGCCGCGTAATTCATCGCCATTTAAAAGCGGAATATCCGGTGGCAGTTGGCGGGGATGGGCCATATCTGATTGATGCAGATGGCAAGCGCTATCTGGATGGCTCAAGCGGCGCGGCGGTATCTTGCCTTGGTCACAGCAATGCGGAAGTCAAGGATGCCATAAAGCAGCAATTAGATAAGCTGGCATATGCGCATAGTGGATTTTTTACGACTGAACCAATGGAGGAGTTAGCCAGCTTTTTGGTGGAGCGTGCGCCGGAGGGGATTGAGCATGTTTATTTCGTAAGCGGCGGCTCAGAAGCGGTTGAGGGTGCGATTAAAATTGCCAAGCAATATTTTCTGGAAATCGGCAAACCTGAGAAAAAACGTGTTATTGCACGTTGGCAGAGCTATCACGGAAATACATTGGGTGCGCTTTCTGCGGGTGGGAATAAGTTCCGCCGTGCGCAGTTTGAAGGATTGCTAATCGAAACAATGTCGCATATCAGCCCGTGTTTTGAATATCGCTATCGCAATGAGGAAGAATCATCCTATGAATTTGGTCAGCGTGTTGCAAATGAATTGGAAACTGAAATTCTTAAACACGGACAGGAGAATGTTTGTGCGTTTATTGCCGAGCCTGTGGTGGGCGCAACGCTGGGCTGCGTGCCTGCGGTGGAAGGGTATTTCAAACGAATCCGTGAAATCTGCGATAAATATGAAGTGCTTTTGATTCTCGATGAAGTTATGTGCGGAATGGGCAGAATCGGGACATTATTCGCCTGTGAGCAGGAAAATGTGCGTCCGGATATTGTGGCGATTGCAAAAGGATTGGGCGCGGGCTATCAGCCGATTGGTGCATTTATGACAAGCTCCACAATCTATAATGCAATCAAAAACGGTTCAGGATTTTTCCAGCATGGTCATACATATATAGGGCATGCAACTGCATGTGCGGCGGCGCTAAAAGTTCAGCAAATTATTGAGCGTGACGGGTTGCTGGATAATGTAAAAAATATGGGTGATTTACTGATGCGCAAATTGCGCAATGAATTTTCCGGCAATAGCAATATCGGAGATATTCGTGGGCGCGGGTTATTTATCGGTCTTGAAATTGTGCAGTGCAATAAATCTAAGGTTGCGCTAGAGCCATCATTGAAAACTAATGCAGCTATAAAAAAAGCCGGCATGCAAAATGGTCTTATGTGCTATGCGATGGGTGGAACAATTGATGGTAAAAGCGGCGACCATATCATGCTCGCACCTCCGTATATCATTAATGAAAGCCATGTTGACGAGATTGTGGAGAAGCTCTCTAAATCCATAAATCAGGTTCTTCCGCAGCAGAAAGCAGCATAATCCAGCACTCCTTTAAGGTGCAGAATTGATGCGGCGCACAACATAATCTAGTTGAAAACTAGGGTTTAATGTGAGAAATTGATTGGATACAAAAAATCAACAATAGGTTGTATTCATGTTTGATCCTTCTTCTGTAGAAATTCTAGAAACGAAATTTGAACGTGCAAATGTTAATGGGTTGAAGCCGTTTCAATCCGGAAAAATACCGGAGCAATATAAGGGATTCTATACAGAGGAAGAAATCGCGACCCTGCTGGAAGGGAAGGTTGAAGAGCGCATGAAGGCGAAAATATCTGACCATTATCGCCAACTTGCAATGACTTCTGAACCTCTAAAAAACTTGGTAAAAGCGCGTCCTGAAGAAACTTTTGATTTGGCAGGAGAGGCTGACCCATCCAACCAGTTGAATTATTCTCCCGTGCCGGGGCTGCTGCATAAATATGAATTAGTGCTGTTATATTCTTCGATGACATGCTCTGCGCATTGCCGCTATTGCTATCGCTTGGATTTATTCAGTGGGAAAACCGGGAAAGGTCTGGTTAAGGCGCATGATGCGGCGGAATATATCCGAAATTATAACGAAAAAGCACGTGCCGGAGAAATTGTAGATAACCAAGGCAAGCAACGTTTTCCAATCCGCGAGGCTTTGCTTTCCGGTGGCGATCCGATGGTGCTTTCAAACCGTAAATTATTCGATTATATGAGTTTGCTCGCTGATTCCGGCGTGCGTATTATCAGAATTGGAACAAAAGAATTAGCTTTTTATCCTGACCGTTTCGATGATAATTTCTTTGATATGCTGGATAAGTTTAATGAGAAATTCCCGCGTACGCATGTTGCTATGATGGTGCATTTTACCCATCCTGACGAGTTCCTGCAAAAAGATGAGAATGGCGAATATATTGAAGAGCATAACGGGCGTTTTCAATGGATTGAGCAAACTGGAGAGGCTGTGCGCAGGCTTTCAGGGCGCGATTTCGTTAGCATGGAGAACCAAACTCCGATTATCCATCAGGTGAATGATGATGCTGATGCGCTGCGTTTGATGCAAAAAGAATTGCGTAGCCGTAAAATCCGTAACCACTATTATTTCCAATGTCGCGAAATTGAAGGGCATAGAGCCTTTGCCGTTCCTGTGGAAGAATCATGGCAAATCCATAATGATTCACAGAAAGGCCTGTCTGGCATTGAGAAATCACGCTTTGCTATGTCAACAGAATGGGGCAAAATGGAAGTTATCAGCATGATTGATGCTGCTGATATAGGCGCTCTAGGCAAAGATTTGTCACCTGATGCGAGAAAGTTGGCTGAGGAATTATTTGGCGAAGGGTTGATTTTCTTCAAAATTATGCGCTCTCCGCACGGTGCTTCAACGCAGGGGCAATTGGTGATTGCCAAGCGTAATCCGAATGCATTATGGATTAGCGGCTATGAGGATAGGATTATCTATGATGGTCGCGAGGAAGGGCAAGCCCGCTATAAAGGTTTGGGCGGAGTGTTTGCCAAAGCTTTTGCCGATAGTCTTGAAGCCGCTTAGAACGCCCGAAATCCCTTTAAACGCTCTGATAAAGGATATAAGCGACATAAACCATCGCCAGCAAATATATATAATATATAGCTTTGCCGAGAGTTAATTTGCGCTTCTTTTCGTCATTTGCAGGATTGTTTTTTTTGCTTCCGGCTTTTGCTATAGCGCGCATGATTATCAAAACCACAAGCAGAGCTGAAGCGCCAAGATAGTATAAGCTGATATATTGTGAATCCATCAATTGATGCCGCTACTCAATAAAATACACGACTTCATCTTTTTTGGAATAGCCCAAATCTTTGCGGGTAACTTCTTCCAGCAAGTCCAAATCTAGTGATTCTGAGCGCAATCCCACAACTCGGCTGGCGAGGCGGTCTTTATCTCTCTGAGTTAAGATGAATTCTTTTTTCTGGCTTTCAATCTCTCCTTTGAGCTGCACATATGCCAAAAGTCCGCGTTCACCGGTGATTAGATGAAATACGAAATAGAAAAAGACAAGCGCCAGCAATAGCGAACCTCTATACTTCGCCGGATTTTTATCGGTGATTTTACCAAATATATTATTTAAGCGCATTTTGTCCTGCGTAGCTTGCTTTGCCGGAAATTAATTCTTCTATTCTAATTAATTCATTATATTTTGCAAGTCTATCTGAGCGAGAAAGTGAACCTGTCTTAATTTGTCCGCAGTTTGTTGCAACGGCGATATGGCTGATAGTGGTATCTTCGGTTTCGCCACTTCTATGCGAAAGCACGGCTTTATACCCTGCATCTTGTGCCATTTGCACGGCTTTGAGCGTTTCTGTGAGCGTTCCGATTTGGTTTACTTTCACTAAAATTGCATTAGCCAAGCCATCTTCAATGCCTTGTTGCAATATTTTTGGATTAGTCACAAATAAATCATCACCGACTAGCTGGATTTTATCGCCAAGCTCCTCAGTTGCTAATTTCCAGCCCGCATGGTCATCTTCGGCCATGGCATCCTCAATTGATACAATCGGGAATTTCTCAATAAGAGCCTTATAATAATCAACCATTCCGCGCGCATCCAGAGATTTTCCTTCGCCTTTTAGCTCATATTTGCCGTTTTTGTGGAATTCGCTAGAGGCAGAATCGAGCGCTAATACAACATCTGTGCCAGCGATATATCCGGCATCGGAGATTGATTCCATGATAAAGCTCAAAGCCTCATCGGTAGATTGCAAGTCTGGTGCAAAACCGCCCTCGTCACCAACATTTGTACCATATCCGGCATTTTTGAGGTTCTTTTTCAGCGTGTGGAAAATTTCCGCGCCAATGCGAATTGCATCTGCAATGGTTTTTGCGCCAATCGGCATAATCATGAACTCTTGAATATCAATTGGATTATCAGCGTGTTCGCCGCCATTGATGATATTCATCATTGGTGTTGGCATGATATTTCCCTGCGGGTTTAGGTACTGAAAAAGCGGTTTCTTTGCGGAATTCGCGGCGGCATGAGCATTTGCCAGCGACACGGCTAAAATTGCATTTGCACCTAAGCGGCCTTTATTTTCCGTGCCATCTAGTGCAATCATTTTTTCGTCAATTGCCGCCTGATTTGTTGCGTCCATACCAATTAATGCATCGGCAATTTCTGTGTTTACGTTTTGTACTGCATTTAAAACGCCTTTGCCCAGATAGCGCTTTCCGCCATCACGCAGTTCAACCGCTTCCAGCGTTCCAGTTGATGCTCCACTGGGAACGGCGGCGCGGCCCATTATTCCGTTTTCTAAATAAACATCGGCTTCAACTGTCGGGTTTCCGCGTGAATCAACAATTTCTCGTGCTTTGATGGCTGTAATTTTCATATTTAATCTCCTATTGCGGGTGTTTTAAGCGCCAATTTCCACATTGTCAATGAGCCTTGTGCTGCCTAGCCAAACTGCGGCGAATAATCTGTTCCAGCGAGTTTCCACATAGTCAATGCGGAAGCTGTGTTTTATCAGCTCATCTTTCATTTCGGCAATTGAGAGGTTTGAGGATAAAATCTCATATAATTTTGGTGCGATTTGCCTTTCTTCGGCACTTAAATATGCATTGCGGGAAGACATAGCCAGCCCGTCCGGCTCACGCATTATCGGGGCGGAAATGATTTGCACCCCCCCCTTGCCACCCCTATTAGGAGGGGAGAAAGTTTCCTTCAAAGCCATAAGCTGCTGAAAGTCTTTTTCGCCGAAAACTGCTATATCAGGCCTAATTTGCTCGAATAATATCCCCACCACAGTTACCACGCCATCAAAGAAATGCGGGCGTGAGAGGCTTTCCAAGCCTTGCGCTGCAGCTCCTGCTTTGCGGTTAACTTTTGAGCCGTTAGGATAGATATCTTGCAGATTTGGCAGGTAAACATAATCGGCGAGTCCCTCTAATTTATGCAAATCACCTTCAATATCGCGCGGATATTTATCTAAATCCTCACCTTGTGCAAATTGCGTTGGGTTGACGAAAATGCTATAGATAACTTTGTCAGCATGTTCCCGCGCAAGTTTACCTAATGACAAATGCCCCGCGTGTAATGCGCCCATTGTTGGCACAAACCCAAGTTTATCTTTGATTTCTTGGCGAGTTTTGATTAACTCAGTTCTACTTTTAATAACTTCCATCTTGTGTAATATACAAAAATGTTTGAATTCTACGAGGATTTATTGCGTCAAAATAAACTGCATGAGGATGCAGCGCAAAAATTGCTTGTTCGGCAGTTGGATAATCTACTATCTGAAATCAGGGAATATGACGAGAAAAAATCCGGAATAATGGCGAAATATATGCGCCGAAAGGCTAAATCACCGCAAGGTTTGTTTCTAGTCGGAAAGGTCGGGCGCGGTAAGACAATGCTGATGGATATGTTTTTTGATAATCTTGAGATAAAGGGCAAAAAGCGGGTGCATTTCCATGAGTTTATGGAAAAAGTGCATAATGATATACATCAATTTCGCAAATATGATGCTTCTGATCCGGTGGCGCAGGTCGCACATGAGATGTCACGCGGGTTGACGGTTTTATGTTTTGATGAATTTGAAGTAAGTGATGTTACGGATGCGATGATTCTGGCAAAGCTTTTCGGGAAAATGATAGAGGAAGGGGTAGTGCTGCTTTTTACCTCAAATAAATTACCTGAAGAACATTATAAGGACGGTTTGCAACGCCAAAGCTATTTGGAATTTTGTAAAAAACTAGGCGATGCGGTAGATATTTTTAACCTGGATTCTGAGCAAGATTATCGGCAGATTCAAGGTGATGGCGAACATGAGAATTTCTTTATTGGCCTGAGCTATAAGGCTTCCAGCCGTATGAATGAGAGATTTAAAATGCTGGGCGGGCAGGCATTGAAAAAGGTCAAACTGCAAATTAAGGGCAGAGAAATTGAATTGATGGCTAGCGGAAAGCTGGCGCAAGTAAGTTTCAAAGAATTATGTGGCAAGCCTTTGGGGACTTCGGATTATTTGAAAATCGCTAAAGAATTTGATGCTGTTTTTCTTTATGATGTGCCGAAAATGTCTGCTGAAATGCGCAATGAAGCGAGGCGTTTCATCAATCTAATTGATATATTATACGAAAATGAAACATTGCTGGTGATGACTGCCGAAGCTGAGCCGGACGAGCTATATGTTAGCGGCACTGGCAATGCGGAGTTCAAGCGTACGGCCAGCCGCTTGACCGAAATGCGCGGTTGGGGTTTATAGAGATTATGGGTTTTAGAAATATCTGGTTTGCAGGCTGAATAAATTCTCGACATTCCTGACTTCTGAAGCAAGTGACATCATTATCAATCTATCGCGGCGCTCAAGCAATGTGGAAGGAGATACTTTCTGAAACTGCCCGTCTCTGATTAAAGCGCCGATAACAACACCTTCTGGGAAGGTGAGGTCATCCAGATGCTTTCCAGCCAAGCCTATGCTTTCAGTTACTTCGGCTTCAATAATCTCGGCTTTATTATCCTTTAAAGTGTGTGCGGAACGAATTTTACCGCGTCTGACATGTTGTAAAATGCTGGATACGGTAGTTTCACGGGGGTTGACGGTGATATCAATGCCGAGATTATGCATCAGGGGCACAAAGCTGTTATTATTCAGCAATGTGAAGCAGGTTTTAGCGCCGAGGGTTTTTGCAAGCAATGCCGAGAGAATATTCACCTCATCATCATTTGAAACCGAAATTACGGCCTCAGCAGTTGCTACGCTGGCTTCTTCGAGGATTTTTTCATCTAAAGCACTACCGTTTATGACAATAACTTTTTCTAATTGTTCGGCAATTTGTTCGGCACGTTCTTTGTTTAGTTCAATAACCTTGATGCGGTTAGATTTGCTTTCAGCTTCCAGCTCACTGGCAAGGTAATATCCGATGTTACCACCGCCGATAATTACAATCTTTCGGGCTTCTTTTTCTTCGTGGCCGAGCAAGGTTAGGGCTGGAATGGTTGATTTATTGTCGGTAACAAAATAAACCTCATCACTATCTATCAAGATATCCTTTGGTTTTGGCAAAATTATTTCTTGCCCGCGAGATATTCCCATAATCTCAATATTTAAATCCGCAAAGCGTTTTTGAAGTTCTTCCACGGTAATGCCGAGAAAAGGGCAATCAGACATCATCCGCACGCCGATAATCTTGGTATTGCTGTTTTCAATCGGTATTGTGTCGATTGCGCCGGGAACGTGGAAGCGGTTCAAAATATTTTTCGCTACTTCAATTTCCGGTGAAATAATCACATCTACAGGCATATCATCGGCGCGATACATATCCTGATAAACTGGGAGGAGATAGTTCTGGTGCCGGATTCGGGCGATTTTTGTGGGAACTTTAAATACGGTTTTGCCAATCTGACAGGCTATCATATTTACTTCGTCACTAGTTGTAACTGCGATAATCATATCAGCATCATCTGCACCTGCTTCCTGTAAAATAGGCGGGTGACAGGCGAAGCCGAGAACGGTTTTTACATCCAGATTACTGCCGATTTTACCCAAGGTGGCTGCGTCATTATCAATGATTGTGATGTCATGATGTTCTGCCGCAAGCTGGGCTGCAATGCTTTTTCCCACTCTTCCTGCTCCGCAAATAACAATTCTCATTATACTCTCCTGATAACCCTTGGTACAATATTATGCGTAATTTATAAACAGTAAATCTTGATTTTTAGAGAATGAGCATATAAAGATTGCATCGCATGTTTTTATGTGGCGGGTGTAGCTCAGTTGGTTAGAGCGCTGGTTTGTGGTACCGGAGGCCGCGGGTTCAAATCCCGTCACTCGCCCCAGCTTTCCTAAATTATTGCTTTCTTGATGATTCGGGATAATATCCGAGGCATGATGGATAATGGAGCATATTCA
>PCXJ01000027.1 GCA_002787615.1 Alphaproteobacteria bacterium CG11_big_fil_rev_8_21_14_0_20_44_7 | reverse complement strand
GGGCAACGCTTGGTGTATATTTATTTGATGATGAGAATTCTTTAACACGCGAAGGTTCAAGCCTATATTCAACAGATTCCGCACCAACTCTGAATGAAGGGCAGTCCAAAGTGGCGCAAGGTGCGCTGGAACGCTCCAATGTCGCTTCAATCAGGGAAATTACCAATATGATTAAGGTACAAAGGGCATATACCGGAAATTCCAGCTTCATAGAGAATCTCTATCAGCTTCAGGAAGATGCGGTACGGCGCATTGCAAGCCAAGTCTAGCTTGGCACAATGCTTGCGTTAATAAGATTAATATTAAGATAACAGTTAGGATGAAAAGGGTATAAATCATGAGATCATTAAGTATAGCAGCCACCGGAATGCAGGCACAGCAATTGAATGTTGAGGTTATATCCAATAACCTCGCCAACCTGACAACCACTGCCTATAAGATGCAACGTCCGGAATTTCAGGATTTGCTTTATCAAGAACAACGCCGCGTTGGTGGAACTTCTAATGAGGCGGGAACAATTGCCCCTGCCGGAATCCAGCTTGGTCTGGGTGTGCGTACCGGAGCAGTTTATCGCGTACAAGAACAGGGAACATTGAAAGAAACCGGAAATCAGTTTGATGTAGCAATTCGTGGCAAAGGCTATTTTGTTGTTGAATTACCAAATGGTGTGCAGGGCTATACAAGAGCCGGAGCATTTCAGATTAATCAAGATGGTGAGATTGTTACCCAGCAGGGAAATCTGGTTTCTCCGGGGATTACTATTCCCAGCGATGCCTCCAGAGTTAATATCAGCGCAACCGGAGTTGTTGAAGCATTTATTGACGGGCAGCCGGACAGCCAGAATCTTGGGCAGCTTGAATTGGCGAATTTTGTCAATGAAAACGGTCTGCGCGCACTTGGTGAGAATCTATTTGAGGAAACTACTTCTTCGGGTGACCCGCTTACCGCCTTTCCGGGTGATGAAGGCTATGGGACAATTCTGCAAGGATTCTTGGAAGATTCCAATGTTGATTCGGTCAAAGAAATTACCAATCTGATTGTTGCCCAGCGCTCATATGAGATGAATTCAAAAGTGATAACCACCGCCGATGAAATGATGCGGACAACTTCACAGCTAAGGTCATAGAGAGGATAAAATAAAGGAAAAGTGATGAGAAAATATTTATTTATAATAGCTTTGATATTCGCAAATCTTGCAACACAAAATGCGCAGGCAAACAGCGTGACTATGGCTGAAAGTTTGGTGAAAACCGCAATCATCGACAATAGCCATGAATTTGTTATTGATAGCGATTTGGAAGCAAAAATTATCAAGGGCAAGGATTTTCTTTCTAAACAGAACGCCGATGATATGAAAATCACACAGATTGAGATTGATACTGATCAAAGGAATTTCACTGCCTATCTTTCAATTAATGACAACCTCCCGCAAGAGATTGGCGGAAAATATTATGAAATGGTGGAAGTTCCGGCAGTTAACCACAAAATGCGCAAAGGGGAAATCATCACCGCTTCTGACATAGAATCTATCCGCATTGAATCATACAAGCTCGACAGAGGCTATATCACCGATGAAAATGAGATTATCGGCAAAACTCCTTCACGCAATTTATATAATGCCCGCCCGCTAATGCCAAACCAGATTTCCGAACCGCTTGTAGTTAACAAAAAGGATAATGTTACCATGGTTTTCAACAATAATATGTTGAGCATGCAGGATTTGGGGGTGGCTCTGGAAGAAGGGGTTGAAGGTGATTTAATCAGGATTAAAAATGCGACAAGCGGGATTATCGTACATGCACGCATAATCGGCAAAAATCTTGTGGAAGTAGAAGGCAAAAACAAAATTTTAGCCAGTAAATGATTAGAAAGGGGAAAATATGAAAGTTTCGGATTTAAAATATTTAGCATTAATAGTCAGCGTGTCCGCCTGCGGAAATACGCTTGATAGGTTGGGTGCAGTTGGCTCTGAACCTAAGATGCAGGCAATATCAAATCCTGTTGAACAGGTGAATTATCAACCGCTAAGCTGGCCGACACCAATCGAATCCTCAACAGAACAACAGCGCCCTAACTCACTCTGGGCGGCAGGTTCACGCTCATTCTTCAAAGATCAGCGCGCTAATCGGGTCGGTGATATATTGACCGTACAGATTGATATCAGTGACAAGGCGGACTTAAGCAATAAAACCTCAAAATCCAGATCAACTACTGAGAATCTTGCTGCCCCCGATTTCTTGGGGCTTCAGGAGAAGTATCTTAAGATCACCCCTGGCGATCCTGACTTAAACAGTCTGATAAATATTACCGGTAATAATAATAATGACGGCGATGGCACAATCGGGCGCGAAGAAACTATTGAGCTAAAAATCGCTGCAATTGTCACGCAAGTTTTGCCGAATGGCAATCTGGTGATTCACGGTATGCAAGAAGTGCGGGTGAATTATGAAATGCGCCAAATCAACGTGGATGGGGTTATCCGCCCTGAGGATATCAGCTCTGCCAATACTATCACATCAGAGCAAATTGCCGAGGCAAGAATTTCCTATGGCGGGAAAGGCCAGCTTTCAGATGTGCAGCAGCCACGCATGGGTACGCAAATTATCGATATCATCAGCCCATTCTAGGCGGGTTTAGCTAGTTGGATAATTGAGCGCATAAGTGCATAAATCGACAAATGAAACATCATTTTCAATCGAGATATCATGCAGTTTTTTGAGTGAATCCATCACATCAGCAGGCACATTGACGCCGCGCTCGCGAGAAATCCAATGCGATTGATGCTGAATTGGGTGCGATTTTGGGTGAGGCTCGCCAATATAAAATTGTACGGGAACTTTCTGACCGTTGACATCACATGGTATAACGAACATCTTCATGAACCATAATATAGCACAAAAATCTTTCAAAAAAATGAATTTTTTGGATTTTCCGATTTTGTGGGGAGTGGGGATTCGAAAGTCAGCAGTCAATAGTCAATAGCAAAGTGTGGCGCTGGCGCGTGTTGCATCCTGAGGCATACACCTCCCCCAACCCCTCCTATAAGGAGGGGAGCTATTTCAGACTCAATGTTCAATGCTCCAAATCACTCTACTCTCAACTCTCTACTCTCCATTCCTAATTTCAAATCACCGACGTCGGCTTTTTTTGCGTTTTCGTCAAAAATCATTCCTTTAACAAAATAATCCTCGGCAAAAACGACTTTTTTAGTCTTTTGTGATAATTCGCTAAAACCATCACGATATTGAGCTCAATATGGGCATTATGCGGGAGTGGGTATAGATAAGTCAAATTACAGAAGCAAAAAAATTTAAAAAATTATTCATCTGAATTTTTCTGGCTGGGGCGCGGTTTGTTCATCATAAAATCTTTTTGTGAATTTACCTGCCGCATCTCTTATTCTATCAGCCATGGTAGGTATATGCTCATAATCTTCCGGCCCAGCTCCACTGCTATGCCTTGCTATTATTTGGAGGGCATCAAGCATACCCAAAACAAGATTGAATGGCGCAAAAACCAAGGTTAGACAACCAAATCTGCTCTGATTATCGGGCTTTGACATAAATTAATTTGTTGAAATCTATCTTGAATAGAACTCGATAACGAGGTTCGGTTCCATTTGCACCGGATAAGGCACATCAACATAAATCGGCTGACGGATATATTTCGCAGTCATCTTCGCAGCATCAACTTCCAGATAAACCGGAATTTCACGCTCTTGCTTTTGCGTGGCTTCCATTACAAGCGGCATTTGCTTTGATTTTTCTTTGATTTCAATAACATCGCCATCTTGCACTTGATAGCTTGGGATATTACAAGATTTGCCATTCACCAAAACATGTTTGTGTGAAACCAACTGACGAGCGGAGAAGATTGTCGGCGCGAAATTCGCACGATACACAACCGCATCCAAGCGTCTTTCCAGCAAACCAATCAAAAGCTCGGAAGTATCACCTTTTTTACGCACAGCCTCTTCATACACGCGTTTGAACTGCTTCTCAGTCATGTTATAATAACCTTTGAGCTGTTGCTTTGCGCGCAGCTGAATGCCAAAGTCGGAATATTTCTTACGACCTGCCGCAGCGCCATGAATACCCGGAGGAAATGCACGATAGTTAAAGGCATCTTTTGATCTGCCCCAGAGGCTTTTACCTAGGCGACGGCTGATTTTATATTTCGATTTTACAATTTTAGTCATATAATTTCTTCTGTTTCCAACTTTTATAGCGTTAAAAGGACTGCGGAATATAGCCAAAAAAAGATTTAAGTCAAGCCTTATTCTCTTAATTTTTAATCTTAAATTTACAGATATTCTTTTCTAAAAATGGCAGCATTCTTTTCCGATATGTTTACGGTCAGGCAAATCTTATCCTTCAACTCTTTTCGTTTTTGTACAAATCCATGACTATAAAGCCATGCCAGCCCCTTACTATCGGTTATCGGCAGTTCAAATTTCTCGGTTTTATTGAATTCTGAGATTTTCTTATCCAGCATTTCCAGCAAATCGGCAATTCCTGCACCGGTTAGCGCAGAAATATTTAACCCGTTTTTCGGCTTCTTTTCCAGCAAATCAATCTTGTTCAAAACTTCGTATGTACGGTTATGCAGCTTTTCTTCAACGCCCAAACCGAGCAGAACTTCTTCCACATTTTCCTTTTGCTGTGTGGTTTGCGGATGAGAAATATCACGAACATGCAATAAGATGTCAGCCTCCACCACCTCTTCCAAAGTGGCGCGGAAAGCGGCTATCAACTCAGTTGGCAAATCTGAAATAAAACCAACAGTATCCGACAAAATCACCTTACGCCCCGATGGCAGCTTCAGCGTGCGCATGGTTGGGTCGAGCGTGGCAAAAAGCTGGTCTTGCTCCAGCACCTTCGCTCCCGTCAGGCGGTTGAAAAGCGTGGATTTTCCGGCATTCGTATAACCCACCAACGCCACCACCGGATATGGTACTGCTTGGCGGGGTCGGCGATGCAGAGCGCGGGTTTTGACCACTTTCTCCAAATCTTTTTTTATCTTGATTATGCGCGTATTAATCATACGCTTATCAAGCTCAATCTGCTTTTCACCGGGGCCGCCGACAAAGCCAAAGCCACCGCGCTGACGTTCCAAATGCGTCCAGCTTCTAACTAATCGTGATTTCTGATATTCCAGCGCCGCCAGTTCAACTTGCAGCTTTCCCTCATTCGTACTTGCCCGCGCACCGAAGATTTCCAGAATCAGGCCGGAGCGGTCAATAACTTTCGTATTCCATTTTTCCTCAAGATTGCGCTGCTGAATCGGCGAAAGCTTAGAATCCACATAGGCTAATTGAATGTCATTATTAGTTATATACTCACCTAATTCCTCAACCTTGCCGCTACCGAGCAATTTATCGGGATGTGGGTTTTTAAGATTGACAATCAAAGCCTGCGCGCAGTTCAGATTTATTGCCTGAGCCAGCCCGATTGCCTCTTCAAGCTTATGCTGGGCGTCGCCCGTACTATCCCTGAATACCGGATGGATTATCAGGGTTTTAGCAGATTTTTCGAGTTTCTTTTCGTCTTCCACCAGAGCTTATGCGAAAAGTTCATCATAAATATATGCCAGCGATGAAACTGTAATCGGCATACTCAGGAAAAGCCCGAAAATGAAAAAGTTTTTATCAATAAATGCCGGAGCAAGTGCCACTACCAGATTTATTGCTATGAGCGCAAGAATCACGCCGAAATTATCCGCGCCCATGCCCATAACCTTCTTCAATGACTGTTTTGCCGCGCCGCCCAGCCCCAATGAGGTATCAACGATAAGAAATGGCACAAAAGAGAACATAGTCACGACAAATAATAATACCACGACACTTACCAAGCCAACAAGCTGATTCACGCCAAAAGCGATTGTATATAGCGAAAAGATTGCGGATAATATGCCCAGCGGAATCAGGCCTTTTTTCACTTCTATAAAGGTTTGCTCAAAGCTAAAAGCCTTACTGCGCTTGGCGTTTAATATATAGCCGAAAAACAGCAAATATAATGTAGTTGCCAATAGCGAGATTATATAATTGCCGATGGACGGGTAATCCGCGAAGATTTGAATCTTCTTCAGTCCACCATTTAAGGCAAATGCCACAATGAGGATTGTAGCGAATCCAACCGTAAAGCCAATAACGTTGCGCACCCATAAATCCACCCCGTCAGCTAGAACCTTTCGGAGGCGCAGCACTCTTTTCTCCTTCATTTGCGAGGCTTTATTGATTCCCACCTGCTCTTCCAGCAATGTTGCAATTTCGGGAAAACTGGTCGCAGGCATAAAATTACCGTTAGCAGCATCCGCAACTAGCGTGTCAGGCGCTATTTGTCTGGTTTTCACCTTCTTTATGATTGCAATTATGTCAAAAGGCCCTTGTTTTTGCCCGTTAATTACTACGTAGTAATCCATTATTAATCCTTCTTTGCTATTTCTGGTCTATTCGTTATAATTATTATATATAGTTTTGGCTATAATTTAAGTCTGGATTTCGACAAAGCAAGGAAATATGTGGCAAAAGATTAAAAAAGAGATTGATACAATCTGGCAGGCACACAAAAAACAAGGGCTTTCCGGCCAAATGTGCCTGTATAGTATCGCCGAAATTGAGCCATGGCGCAGCAAGGAACAGGGTTTCGAGTTCTGGTTCAATGAAGCCGACACGCAAAAAGCCGTGAATCAGGCAAAATTCCATTATAATGAAGGCAAATTGCCAAATACGCCGCTTTTGCTCAATCCAATCGTGCATGATGAGAATAAAAAGCCAATCGGCTCCGGTGTGGCATGGGCAACGGCACTTGCATTGGGAATTGCCAAATTAAGCGGTAAAGAGCAGGAAAGGCTTTCCGGCATTGGCGCATATTCCGATTTGATTTCGCGTAGTGAGAATAAGGATGCAGGCTTAAAAATCATCGCATTTTCCAACCGCATATTAAAACCGCTTGAAGATGGAACGGTTGAAGGCTGCCGTGAATTATACGAGCTTACCGATGTTGATAGCGAGGAATATTATAAATCATATATGCTGGGCGGACTTTCATATTTAACCAAGAACGGCTCATTCAAACATGAAAATCTTGATACTATGCTGCCGCCCGAACCAAAAGAAATTGATATTCAGATAGTCAAAGATGCCGCAAAATGCTGGAATGCCTATGACCGCCATCATATTTTGTTTGAGCGTTTCGGGGTTGATCCGGATAATATTGAGAAGAATCTGAAATATTTCAATCTCTGTGCGCGAAATTTTGAGTTCTTTGATAAAACTGGCCCGCAACGCGAAGGCTCAGAAGAAAATTTTGAATTTGTCGTGGAAGGCTTAATCCCGCGTGGCGCAGTTTGTGTGCTGGCTGGTGCAGGCGGCACGGGTAAATCATCCATCGCACATGAATTATGCGTAAAAGCCGGAATTGATTATGCCGAAGACGAAAAACAGCCAATCTGGCTCGGACAACCGGTGAATACTAAATTCACCAAAGGAATCTGCGTATATTTCTCCGGTGAAGATGGCCCAGCCGTAATAAATGCGCGCGCGAAATTGTTTGATCCGGAAGAACGAGCAAACCGCGTGATGTTCCAACGCGCCGAGTTTCGCGATAAGGATGAAACCCTGCCCGAATTTATGAAACGCCTCGCCACCATGCCCGATGTGCCGATTATGGTGATTGATCCTGCCAGAAAATATCTCGAAGGGGATGAAAATAACTCGGAAGTCGTATCGGAATTTTTTGAAGCGATTGAAGAATTTGCCGTCAGGAAAAATTGCGCGATGATTGTCGTTCACCATTTGGAGAAGTCTGCAAAACCTGAATCCTGCGCCGAAATTCTGGACTTACTACGCGGCTCACAGGTTTTTATTGACCGCCCGCGTGTGGTTTTGGGATTATATCGCGACGGCCCTTATACCGTGGTTGGATTGGCAAAATGTAATATCCCGCCGACTTTGGGGATGATAACCGAGGAACGTGTTTTTGCGCGCGACCCGAAATCATTGCAACTTATCTGGCTGCCGGGTGAAGAGGGCGTGCGCCGCACCACTCTTTCCGAGGAAGAGCTGGAAGAAATCAAAACCCTGCGTGAAATTGAAGAAGCAAGAAATCAGGGCTGATGCTGCACCGAATGTTAGCTTGACGAACCGCAATGGTTAGTATTTATTTACCCGATGAAAATTGTCAGGCCAAATCTATTTCAGGAAATATTAGTCGAGAATGGCGGCAAATTCCCACCTCTATCAGATGAGGAAGGCAATACCTACAGAAGAGGCGGAAGAAAAATTTATGAATTGCACACAAAGCATGTTTGGGGATTAGGTTATATTGGAGGCGAATTTTCACGCCTTTATGAAATCGAAGTACCGAGATTATATGAAATAGAAAATCGAAAGGCCGAACAATCAAAAGCTATGGAAGGGTTTGACATAAAGGGAGCTCTCACCAGACAAAGTGCTGCTGTTTTGCTGGAAGCACCGATATCAAAATTCGGACATTCCGTGTATGATATTTATTGGAAGATGACTGGCGCAGTTTATGCTCATGAGCTTGGACATGGTGTTGATAAGCCCGAATTCCGAACAAACTCCAGCGAATCCAATCAGGTTGCGCATGCAGAATTTCGCGCAGATATTTTCTCTGCTGCATTATATTCAGAATATTGGATGATAAGCTTCCTTCTACATAACGCAATATTGAAAGAACACTCCCTGATTGAAAAAGGCTGGGAGGCAAGAGTTGCAAAAGCCAATGCAATGGACGGCGCGGTGGCTGGCGGTCATCCCAGTATAAATGACCGGATAAACAATATTATTCACGGCACTGCTTCTCCCGAATGGAAAAAAATGATGCAGAGACAGGATAAGGCAAGCATGGATGGTTTGATGGCTGCCGCCCCGTTTATCTAATTCCCGATTTCTATTTATTTTTATTCCTGATTGCGCTATCTTTCCGGCAACAAAACTTTTGGAGAAAGATTATGGAATTCGGTATTATAGCAATTTTAGTCGTCGCGGCAGTTATCCTGTTTATGATGGTGAAAATCGTCCCGCAACAGGAAGCATGGGTGATTGAGACTTGGGGAAAATTTGATGTTATCCATCAGGAAGGTGGTTTGATTTTCCTAATTCCGGTTATGCAACGTGTCGCCTATAAACACAGCCTCAAGGAACAAGTGGTTGATGTGCAAGCACAAACCGCGATTACCAAAGATAATGTGAGCCTTAGAATTGACGGGGTTTTATATGTAAAAGTTATCAACCCTGCCGATGCTTCTTATGGTGTTTCTGACCCATATTTTGCCGTAGCACAATTGGCACAAACCACGATGCGTGCAGAAATCGGAAAGATGAACCTCGATAAAACTTTTGAAGAGCGCGAAACGCTAAATACAAATATCGTAAATGCCATTAATGACGCAGCCGGAAAATGGGGCGTGCAATGTATGCGTTATGAAATCAAAGATATCAACCCGCCAACAACCGTATTGCAAGCAATGGAATTGCAAATGACTGCCGAGCGTCATAAGCGTGCGCAAATTCTGGAATCGGAAGGTAAGCGCGATGCTATGGTCAATGTTGCAGAAGGTGATAAGCGTGAAGTTGTTCTGGAATCAGAAGCAGCGATGCAAGACCAAATTAACCGCGCAACCGGACAAGCAGAAGCGATTCGCCAAGTGGCGCTGGCAACTGCCGATGGTATTCGTGATGTGGCAAAAGCGATTAATGAGAAAGGCGGAAATGACGCAGTAAGTTTGCGCGTGGCTGAGCAATATGTTGAGGCTTTCAGCAAGCTGGCAAAGACTTCAACCACCGTGCTTTTGCCTGCTGCTACAAATGATGCGGGCAGCATGGTTGCACAGGCAATGACAATTTTTGACAGTTTGAAAAAAGACA
>PCXJ01000018.1:4062-13968 GCA_002787615.1 Alphaproteobacteria bacterium CG11_big_fil_rev_8_21_14_0_20_44_7 | reverse complement strand
GCTTCAATAGTTCGAGTAGTAAATTCTGACCCATGTATTGTTGCAGAATCACGGGAAACAAACCAAGGGTTCCAAGGCTTTTTACCGCCTTCAAATGCAATGTTGGCAGGGTTATCGCCCTTGATAAATCTTAGATAATAGTGAGCAGGCAGATATGGCGGCTTTTCTGCCGGAACGCCTTTTTCAACCTCTGCCGCACCTGGTTTTGCTTTTATGTAAAATGCACTAGGTTGAGTCTGGTCAAATATCTGAACATTGGCAATATTCAACTTGTCTTTAGCGCAAGCTGCCAAAGCGGTTTTTATGATTTTATACGGCCAACCGCGTTGATTTATTATATCCTCATCGCTTTCAGGCGGCTTTCCCTCCCCTTGCCATGGTTTGAATTCTTCCTGCGCACCAACCAGCACCACTTCCAAATCACTTTCTGCGCCGGATTTCTTTTTGTTATTCCGACTAAAACTCTTAACCCGTGCACGAATCATCTCAACCGTAGTACTGCCATCAACAACAATAAGCTCCGTTGAGCCGTTTACTTTATCGCGCAGAATAAAGCATAGATTTTCATTAATATCAGCCGCACCAATATCGATACTTTCCTTGCCATGTACAAAACCAGCCATCCCTGTAGGGACTAACCTAGCTTTAGGGATTTCCTCCCCTTGATTCGCAAGATTGGTTTCAAGAAGCTGCGATGACCAATCCCGCAATATCCCGCGCAATTTTGTTAATTGAGTCATATACACACCCATTTCTTCACAAATATCATTCAGAGTGAATATCGAATCCTTGTCTTTTACCCAGCGTCTTAAAGCTCCTGTCAGAATGTCATCTTGCGGTATTCCTCTCGCTGCCCACAAGCCTATCTGCTCTTCTATATTACCTGCATAATCCTCTGCTATAGCAATTAATGAACGAACAAATGGGATTATTTGCACTTGCCGCTTTTCTTCATCGGTAAATAAATCTTCCTCAAAGAGCCTAGCCTCACATATATCAATGTTGCTTAGCATAGTGCCATCACATGACTCCAGAACTATGTAAAAAGCCTTTTGCAAATAATCATAAGCTTCGAGTGGCAAGCCTTTACTTTGAAAAATACCAACAATATAATCCGAAACATTACGGATTTCCGCAATTCTAGTGGTTGTACCCAAAATCGTCTGCATTGCCAGCCCAACTTCCTTGATTCCGGCAGCATCGAAATCATCTGCACTAGCAGCCGTATTTATTCCATCTTTGAGCTGGTTTAATAGGGAGGCCTTATCTTCAGTCCTCATACTTCTGACAACATCAATGTTATCCTTATAGCCGTCCCATAGCTCCAACGCATCTTTGATTGCCGGATGACGTTCACAGTCTGATAATTCAGATATTTCAGTAATCCCAAAATCGTCCCGATTCGCAAAAGGTGAAGGCGCACGTTTTTGAAGTATATCAATCATTTGATCAAGGGTCATCTGCCCTGCCATTGATACACGACCATTAATCTTAAGCTCATCCAACCAAACAAAACCATCCATATATAACTCCGTAAATTTTAGAGCTTTATAAAGAAAAGTTATGGATTAATCAAGAAATATTTAGTAATATTAATAATGTGCGGTTATGCCATTAATTTTATGGCTTGCGCGCGTGCTTCGTCCGTCAATTCCGCACCGGAAAGCATTCTCGCCAACTCGTCGCGCCGCTCTTCAGCCTCAAGAATTCGGACATTCGTTAGATTCGCGCCACCCTTAGCTTCCTTCAAAACCCGCATATGCGTGGTTGCCTGCGCTGCAACTTGCGGCAAATGCGTTACGACAAAAACCTGCAACTCCTTACCAAGTTTAGCCAAACGCTCGCCGATTGAAGCTGCAACCGAACCACCGGTTCCCGTATCAATCTCATCAAAAATCACAGTAGGCGCGGTGGAAACATCCAGCAATACCACTTTTAATGCTAGCATAAAGCGAGAAATCTCACCGCCGGAAGCAATCTTCGAAAGTGCAGAAAGCGGCGTTCCGGGATTGGTTGAGGCCAAAAATTCCACCCTATCTATGCCCAAGGCCGACGGGGCTTGCACGCTGAATTCTACCTCAAATTTTGTACCTGCCATGGCGAGTGGCTTTAATTCCGCCACCAGCTTTTTCTCCAGCTCCTTGGCGGCTTTCTTGCGCTTTGCCGAAACATCATTGGCAATTTTCATATATTCCGCTTCGAGTTGCGCCACTTCCTGCACCAGCATTTTTATATCTTTTTCTTCGCTTTGCAGAGCGTTTAATTTCCCTTCAATCTCCGCCATATAATCTGCTAACTGGTCGGGATGGCAATCATATTTCCGCGCCAAACCACGAATAGCAAATAATCTTTCCTCAACCTGATTTATCTTTTCCGGATCATGCTCCATGCTATTTTGAATATCAGTCAGCCCGGAAAAAACCTCGGATATCTCAATTGAAGCGCGCTCAAGATTCTCGATTAGCTGGTGAAAATCTTCATTACCGCTACGCATCAGGGTTTTTTGCGCGTTCAAAATCGCAGTTTCAATGTTTTTATCACGGGTTAACTCTTCCTCAACATCACGCAATAATGCAGCGACTTTCTCGTAATCCATCATTTTGCGCCGCGTATCGGCAAGCTCCTCCTCCTCACCCGCTTGCGGATTTAGCTCCACCAACTCGTCCAGAACATGGCGCAAATAATCTTCCTCTTTTTTGACTTCCGCTATTTTTCGCTGTTTTTCTACCAGTTCACGCTTCGCCTCATTCCATTTCTGGAATGCTGCTTTTAATTCCTCAACTTCGCTCTCTAATTTTGCAAATCTATCAATGACTTCGCCCTGCATTTCCGGCTCAAAAAGCGTGGATTGCTCATGCTGAGTGTGGATTTCCACCAATTTCTCACCAATCTCTGCCAGCAATTTTAAGCTGATTTGCGCGTCATTCACAAATGCTTTTGATTTGCCATCAACGGTGATTTTACGGCGAATTAGCAACTCATCAGCTTCCAGATCATTTTCTTGCAGAATCCGCTTAACTTCCTCAGTCAACGCAAATTCTGCCGTAACTTCGGCAAAATCCTGCCCAAAACGAATGATAGATTTATCCAGCTTTTTGCCGATTATAAGCCCCAAAGAGGTGAGAATAATTGATTTCCCTGCGCCGGTTTCACCGGTCATCACGCTATAGCCGTCTGAAAAATCAAGATTCAGCTCATCTATCAGCACAACATTTTTGATATTTATTGATTGCAGCATTTATTGCCCACTCCAAGAATCACTATAAAACCTCAAAAAACCTCATACCAGCTTTCATCTTCACCTGATTCACCATGCTCTCGCATTTCACCGTTTATCAGCAAATCATAGCTATCCTGATACCATTCCGAGCCGGGATAATTATGCCCCAATACTGCCGCATATTTTTGCGCTTCCGGTACGATTCCAAGCGCTAGATAGCTTTCTGTTAGCCTATGCAAAGCTTCTTCCACCTGCGCCGTGGTTGGATATTCCTCCACCACTTTTTTGAAGCGGTTAATCGCCCCGATATATTGCCGTTTTTTCAGATAATAACGCCCTACTGCCATTTCCTTTCCTGCTAAATGGTCTTGCACCAAATCAAGTTTCAGCTTGGCATCGCGCGCATAATCACTTTCCGGAAATCTTATGATAACATCATTCAGCGCTTGTTTGGCAAGTAAGGTCATTTTCTGGTCACGCTCAACATTAGAAATCTGATTATAATATGATAACGCAATCAGATAATAAGCATAAGTTATGTTCTCATTGCCGGGGTTAAGCTTTACAAAACGCTCAAGAATTTTTATAGCATCGCCATATTCTTCATATTTATAATGTGCATAAGCTGCCTGAATCTGCGCTTTCACCGCCCATTTGGAATATGGATGCAAGCGCTCAACATCCAGAAATGTTAGTGCCGCCGCCTTATAATTCTTCTCTTCTAGGCTGGTTTGCGCCTCGTTATAAATCTCCTCTGCCGGACGCGCATCTTCAACCACAACCTCTTCATCTTCGGTTGAAGCACAGCCAATAAACATAAATAACAAAAATATTGTGAGCAAACGCATATATCCTGTATAAAGATGATTTTAGTATTTGAAAAGATTTTGTTATGAAAACTGAGATAAGCATTAAAAATAATCCCCCACTTGGCGCAGCTTTGCCCGATTCTCCGCATGCGGTTTCGGTCAGCCTGCCTGAATGGGCGGATGTGGTTGGCTATGAGGAGGGCGAGGCGAGGGTTTTAAACGCTATGCAGCTTGGCTATCCACGCTTTGTTTATCATCCCAAGGTCAAAGAGTTATTTGCTGCCTGCGAAAAAGAATTTAGCAAGGAAGGAGAGTTTGCAATTGCCCTGCCTTCAAAAAAAATCGCTAAACTCTGCGTTGATTATTGCAATTCTGGCAGAATTGAACAGTTTAAAACTGTTTTTGCAGTGATTTTACCCGAAGCTGCACGTGAAAAGGCAAAGCAATTCTGGCAACATAGCGGGTTTATAATTTCATCCCGTCAGGCAGAAAATATCTTGAAAAGTCAACAGCCGGCAACCAATAGTCAACAGCCACAAATCAAAAAACATCTGGCTAAACTCGCAAACGCTGATGCTGATGATGTTTATTTATATCCATCAGGAATGGCGGCAATTTTCGCAGCTTATCTGTTAGTGAATGGAATGACTCGTGAGGGAGCGCAAGCGACCGAGGGCAAGGCCATTGAGGCCGCTAAGGCTGCGCGCCGCTTGAGCGCAATAAAAACAATCCAGCTTGGGTTTCCCTATGTTGATACGCTCAAAATTCAACAGCGTTTCGGTGCGCATGAGTTTATTGGGTATGATGATTATGACAAGTTGCAGGAAATTGTTTCACGTGAAACAATTAGCGCAATTTTCACCGAATATCCTTTAAACCCGCTTCTGGATTTGGTTGATTTCGCAAAATTAAGAGAGTTTGTTGGCGAAACGCCGCTGATTATTGATGATACACTTTCCACATGGGAAAATTTCCGCGCTCTGGATTTTGCCGATATTGCCGTTACCTCACTCACTAAGTTCTATTCAGGAATCGGCGACGTGCTGGCGGGATGCTTGATATTAAACAAAACCTCGCCGCATTATGCAAAATTCAAGCAAATATTAGATACGGAATATGAGAATTTATTATATCAAGATGATGCTGAAGTTTTATATGAAAACGGACAGGGTTATGAAAAGAGAATTAAAATCATAAATAAAAATGCAAAAGATTTGGCCGAATTCTTAAACAACCAAATCCGGAATCCCAAAACTAAAATCCTAAATTTCGGCGGAATAATCTCCATTATTCTTGAGAATGAGGAGCAAGCCATAAAATTTTACGATAATCTTGAGGTCAATAAAGGCCCAAGCTTAGGCACGGAATATACTCTTGCCTGCCCCTATACATTACTTGCCCATTATCGCGAACTGGATTGGGCGGCAGCGCAAAATGTACCCGCGCATTTAATCCGCATTTCCGTGGGCTGCGAGGATATTGAGAAATTGAAACAAAAGTTTGCAAAAGATTTGGCTTCAATCTAAAAGATTGGCTAGTAATCTTATTGGACGAAATTGGACGAAATTATGGGACAAGCTGAGAAAAAACAGGAAATACCGCTATACAAACAATTCGGGCTTTCCGATGAGGAATACGGAAAAGTTCTGGAATTTATGGAACGCGAACCGAATATGACCGAACTCGGCATTTTCAGCGTTATGTGGAGCGAGCATTGCAGCTATAAATCCACACGCAAATGGCTCAAAACCTTGCCCACTAAGGGCGAATGTGTGATTTGCGGCCCCGGAGAAAATGCCGGAGTGGTGGATATTGGTGACGGGCAAGCAGCTATTTTCAAAATGGAATCGCATAATCACCCTTCATATATTGAGCCGTTTCAGGGTGCAGCAACCGGAGTTGGCGGGATTTTGCGCGATGTATTTACTATGGGCGCACGCCCGGTAGCAAATCTCAACGCGTTGCGCTTTGGCGAACCTTCACACCCGAAAACAAAATCATTAATTGCAGGCGTAGTAAGCGGAATCGGCCATTATGGCAATTGCGTAGGCGTGCCCACAGTTGGCGGCCAATGCGAATTTGATGAATCTTATAATGGAAATTGCTTGGTAAATGCGATGAGTGTCGGCATTGCCGACCAAGATAAGATATTTTACTCAAAAGCAGCCGGAATCGGCAATCCGGTGATCTATGTCGGCAGTAAAACCGGACGTGACGGAATCCATGGCGCAACCATGGCCAGCGCAGAATTCGGTAAGGATGCGGAAGAAAAACGCCCAACCGTGCAAGTTGGCGACCCATTCACCGAAAAATTGCTGATTGAAGCCTGCCTTGAGCTGATGCAAACCGATGCAATTGTGGCAATTCAGGATATGGGCGCTGCCGGATTAACCTCCTCCAGCGTGGAAATGTGCAGCAAAGGCGAAGTTGGGATTGAGCTTTGGATGGACAAAGTTCCGTGCCGCGAAGAAGGAATGACCGCTTATGAAATGATGCTCTCCGAATCGCAAGAGCGCATGTTGATTATCATCAAGCCGGAAAAAGAAAAAGAAGCTAAAGCAATTTTTGATAAATGGGATTTGGATTTCGCCGTAATCGGCAAATTAACCGATACAAGGCGCATAATTCTCAAAATGGGAAAAAATATTGAGGCAGATTTGCCAATCCCACCACTCGCCGATGAAGCACCGGAATATGACCGTCCATATAAGATTATACGCAATACCGATAGGTTAGAGGCTGATTTTTATCCCGCACCTGCCGATATTGAGCAAACCATTATGGACATTCTCCACTCACCGAATATGAGCAGCAAACGCTGGATATGGGAGCAATATGACCATATGGTTATGGGTGATACAATCCAGCTACCGGGCGGCGATGCAGCCGTTGTGCGCGTTCATGGTACAAATAAGGCATTGGCGATAACGGCAGATTGCACCCCGCGCTATTGTTATGGCGACCCGATTGAAGGCGGCAAACAAGCCGTGGCCGAAAGCTGGCGTAATCTTGTAGCTACCGGAGCAAAACCTTTAGCTATTACAAATTGCCTCAATTTCGGCAACCCAGAAAAACCCGAAATTATGGGACAAATTGTCGGCTGCTTGCAAGGCATGGGCGAAGCTTGCGAAATTCTGGATTTCCCTATCGTTTCCGGCAATGTTTCACTATATAATGAAACTATGGGCAGCGGCATCTTGCCAACCCCTGCAATTGGCGGCGTTGGGCTGATTGAAGATATCTCGCAAATGAAAACATTGGCATTTAAGAAAGAAGAAGAAAGCATTATCTTAGTTGGTGAAACCACCGGATTCCTAGGAAACTCGATATATAGCCGTCAGATTTGCGGCTGCACAAAAGATGCCCCGCCGCCGGTGAATCTTGAGGGCGAATTACTCGCAGGACAGCTTTTGATGGAAAGTAATGAGATTATCACCGCCAGCCATGATATTTCCGATGGCGGGATGATTATCGCAATTTGTGAAATGGCAATGGCAAGCGGTCTTGGCGCATATCTGGTGCTGCCAAAAACCGAAATCCCGCTACATGCATGGCTATTCGGCGAAGGACAAGGGAGATATATTGTCACCACCGACAAAGCCAAGCTCTTGATGAAAAAAGCCGAGCAATTAGGCGTGCCTGCGGTAGAAATCGGCAAAGTTTATGGCGAAAATATTATTATGGGTGATAATATTAATCTTTATGTTTCCGAGCTGCGCCGCGCCCATGAAAGCTGGCTGCCGGAATTTATGGAAGGATAGTAAGATAATATGCCGATAAGTCGTGAAGAACTTGAAAATACGCTGAAAACTGCATTTCCCAACGGAGAAATTACGGTAAATGACCTAGCCGGAGATAATGAGCATTGGTCAGTTATAATCAAAGATGCAGGATTTGCAGGGCTTCCCCGCGTTGCACAGCATAAAAAAGTGCAGGAAGCGGTGAAAAATCATGATATTCACGCTTTGCAGATAAAAACCGAGGCCTAGCCTGCCACACGCCCAGCACCAGAACGATTTTCTGCACGATGCGCCTCAACAAAGCTCCGCCTTCTTGCATAAAAATCTGCGATGTCGGGATTCTCTTTAAATGCTTCTAGCGCATCTTGAATTACTCCATCAACAGCTTGACTAACACGATCCATCAATTCCCGATTATGCGCAAAGATACCGCATACAAGGCTTGCAACCTCAACTCTCAAATCTGCCCTCAGCCGTCCTTCGTTAATTTCTGTGGAAAGCTTTTCTGCCAAATCCTCGCTAAAAAATCCACCAATCTGCACGCTCCCCTTTCTCCTAGCTGAAGGAGAATGCAACGCAATGAAAGATGAGCGCAGATTTGATAGCGCAATTCCTTCTGCCACAACTTCGAATGAATCAAATGCAGTAAAAATCGGGGCAGATTTAGAAGATTTAGAAGCTGCTGAACGATAACCACCAACTAAACTATGTCGTATGGAAACAGCACTATTTGTAGCCTCGGAGGTAGTTAGCATTTTTGCCACCAAAGCACATTCACGCGGCATCTTTCCCGGCTGCGGATATAAACTTAGCTCCTGCAACATATTCCCATACTCATCTTCAATATATGGCGTAAACTCAATATGCGCAGCAGCACCCATTTTATCATCAACTGTGATTTTAACTTGCAGCTCTGAATTCTCGCCTGAGCCAGCAAATCTTAAATTCGCAATATATTCCGGATAAGCCAGCCAGCCATCTCTTTGAATCAGCTCACAATGCGGAGAATCACTAGTTACATTCGGACTTTTAGTCATAATTAAGTACTCTAACAATAAATTGGCTAGGCTAGATATAGCAATTATTAACTTATGTCAATGATTATGGTGCTTGCAATACTCAAATATTGATGTATGCATAGAAAAAACAGGAGAATCACATGGACGAAAATCTAAAAAAGCAATTTGAATCAGAAATTTCAGCAAATGATGTTGTTGTGTATATGAAAGGCACAAAACAAATGCCGATTTGCGGGTTTTCCGCAGCGGTTGCAGGAGTTTTCCAGCAATTAGGCGTAGATTTCTATGATGTGAACGTGCTGGCAGATGAAGCCGTGCGTGAAGGTATCAAGCAATTCTCCGAGTGGCCGACAATCCCGCAAATCTATGTTAAGGGTGAATTTATCGGCGGCTGCGATATTATCCGTGAAATGTATGAAACCGGTGAATTGCAGCAATTATTGAAAGATAAAGGGCTGATAGCCGCTTAATTCTATTTGCCGCTCATACGGTCAAGTGCGGCGTTGGTTGCCGCCTCTTTTGCAGCAGCAGCTTGACGTATATTCGGATCATTTACAAATCCTTGCCCCTGATTCACCGCGCCATAGCCGGTAACGGTAGTTGGGTCAACATTTCCGACGCCCTGAACATTTGATTGCAATGTTTGCGATGAACCATTCATAGAATCAAACAAGCCTTTCGCTTGCTCAAACATGCTGGAAAGACCATTCATGCTATTAAGCCGTCCACCAAGCAAATCCTGAGCCATACCCATAATGAAGTCCTGCACTTCCTGCGACATATTGCCGAGGACTGCCTGCGCTTCAGGAGTGTTTCTTAATTCACCAATTGCACTTTCATAATCTGCCATAATGTAACTATATTAACATTAACGATAATTTATTTCAAGTTACAGTTTTATTACACATAGCATAAAAATGCAGGGCAAAATATTTTTTGCTCACGTTAACCTTTTCTTAATTTGTTTATGTAATACTGTCTAGTATGAATCTGTTATTGCGGCAATAGGGTTGCGGTAACGCCAAAGGCAAGTAGCCTTTAAATATAATCCAAGTAGGAGAATAAAATGACAACTTCAATTAACACAAACGTTTCTGCGTATTTCGCGCAAAACAACC
>PCXJ01000018.1:705-4029 GCA_002787615.1 Alphaproteobacteria bacterium CG11_big_fil_rev_8_21_14_0_20_44_7 | reverse complement strand
ATCTGATGATGTTGCGGCTCTTTCTATCGGTACAATTCTAAGAACTGACGTTTCAACTTTAAGAACAGCTCTTTCTAACACATCTCAGGCCGGATCATTGATTCAGGTGGCTGATGGTGCGATTGAAAGACTAGGTGAAATTTTACAACGTCAAAAAGCTCTTGCCGTTCAAGGTAACGCCGATACTCTTTCAGACACAGAACGTGGTTATCTAGACCAAGAATTCCAATCTCTAGTATTGGAGTATGATCGTATCGTATCTGAAACTAACTTTAACGGAACAAAGCTGCTTAACGGTAACTTGTCTGGCTCAGCTATTACTGCTGCTGCCGCTTCAACCGGTACGGCTGCAACTACAGATATCACAATCACACCAGCAAATACTACTACTATCGCTGCTATTTCTGTAAGCAGTCTTGGTACTGTTGCTAACACTGGATCAGCTAACCTCGATGCAGTATTTACTGAAGCTAACATTGCTGCTGCAACTGTTGTAGCAACACCTTCAACTGTAGTAACAGGTGATTTCGTAACTTCAAAATACATCAACTCTTTCACAGTAACAACTGCTGATAGTGCTGATGATATCTCTGCAATCGCAAACTTCTTTAATGGTTTGGCAACTGCAACAGTTACTTTCACTGGTGACGTTGCAGATGATGGTACTGGTACAGTTAGCATTGTTTCTGGTGGTGTTACTTTCACTTCCGGCACAGAAGATTTTGCTGGCAACCCAGGTGCTATATATCTAACAGATGCAGGCTCTTCTGATGCTCAAATCAGGTTAGATCTTAACACTCTTACCGGTACTGTAGTAGATACTGCAACTCTTGAAGCTGCAGATACAGTGATTCAAACTGAGCTTCGTTCTTCAACTTATGCAACATCTGCTGTAGCTGGTGACTATACTCTAACTGCAAGTGATGCCGATATCGCAGCTGTTTCTGTAGCTGGTTATGGTTCAGACACAGAAGCCGGTTTAGAAGCTGTTGCTGAGTTCATCAACGGTTTAGCAACTGCGACAACAACTGGTGCTTCAACAGGCGGTAATGACGGTGTTGTAACCACATCTATTATTTCAGGTGGTCAAACATTCACATCGACTTTTGATACTCAGGACGCTGCCGGTGCACAAACCTTCACTAACGCGGCAACTGGTGCGACAATCAGTATTACATTGTCTAACCAAGGTATCACAACTGACGCTGCTGCGGTAACTTACACTAACGGTGGTGCATTCCAAACTGCTATTAGAACTGTTACTGCAACTGCTGTTCCTGATGGGTCAAACTATTCAGTAACACCGGTTATCAACAGCTTTGCGGTTGCTGGCTTCGGTACTAACTCAACTACAGGCGTAGACAATGTTCAAGCTTTCATTGCTGACTTTGCTAACCTGCAGGTAACAGTTAATGCTGATACAGGAAACGATGATGGTTCTGGTACTATCACAGTTCAAGCTGGTGGCATAACATTTACATCAGCAGATAATGACTGGACCAATAATCCTGCTTCAGTAACGTTGACATCAACAACAGGTAATGGTGAGACTCTAACTTTAGATCTTAACAACCTGAACCTGTCATCTAACGATGCAACCGGCCTTATCGCTGCTGAGTCAACAATCGAAGACGCTCTTAAAGGTCTTAGAACTGCTGACAACTCAGAAAATGGTGTAGGTACAATTGCTATCACTATCGGTGATGATACTTTCACTTCACCTTCAGGAACAACATTTGGCGGAAACCCAACTGCTATCCTGTTCACAAGTGATAGTGGAAACCTAGAAGTGTTGTCAATCGACCTAGCTGACATAACAATCAATGATGATGCTGGCCTAACAGCCGCAGCAGCAGCGATTCAAACAGCTGTTCAAGGCTTGACCTACACTAACACATTTGTTGCAACTGCTAGAGAAGCAACAACTGGTGCGGCAGCGTTCCAAGTTGGTACTTCATCAAGCGATACTATCTCAGTATCTATCAGCTCTGTTGCTTCAACAGCTGTTTATCTTGATGATTTAGGTGCAGCGCAAACATTGTCTGTGGGTACAAAAGCAGGGTCAATTGCAGCTTCCGGAGTTCTGGATAATGCGATTAACAACCTGACATCTGTAAGGGCAGACGTTGGTGCGGCTCAGTCAAGATTTAACTTTGCTGCTTCTGCACTTGAAACATCTATCCAAAACATTGACGCTGCTCGCGCAGGGTTCTTGGATGCAGATATTTCAACAGAATCCACAACATTTGCTCAAAACCAAGTTCTGATACAGGCATCTATATCAGTTCTTGCTCAGGCAAACCAGCTACCACAGAACTTGCTGAAACTTATCGGCTAATAGTTCTATCAGGGATGGGGGGAAGTTTTTCTTCCCTCCTTCCTGAGAAAACAAGGAGATTTAAATCTTTAAGAATATAGATATATTTTTAGAAATTTAAATTCAGACAAAACTTATTGGGGGAAAAATCTGGATTTGAAGGGGGAAAAATGGATATAAACAATATTACATCAGGCCCAGTTTTAACTGGCGCACCGAAAGTATCCGAGAAAGCAAGTGTTCCTGCTCAGCCAGCAGTTGCGCCTAAAGCACCTCCGGCAGAAATAAAACTTCCACAAACTGGCGATGAAGTCAGATATGAGGAAGTAAAAATGGCCGCAGATGCCGTTAAGAACTTATACGCTGTTTCAGATACAAGATTCACAATCTTTAAAGACTTGGCAGGTGACTATGTTACCCGCTTCAGGTCACTACGCGATGGCACAGTGAAATATTATCCTGAGAAAACTCTATATGAGTTAGTTGCCATACGTAGCGGTAGAAGCGGCTCAGTCAGCACTGACGCTTAAAGCTCACTTGAACAATATTCCTAATTCGCTATTTTGCAGCCCTGTTTGGCTGCTTTCTTTTTATGCACCTACGATAACCAGCCTTTTCTCCTTGCATTCTCGCTAAAACTTAATATATAAAGTCCCTCCCTGAGAGTTTAATCAGGGGGTTGACAAGTGTGATATAGTAATAATTCGAGTACATAAACCACAAACTTATTTGATAAATTAGGAGCAAAAATGGCTGGAGCAATAGCAACAAATCTAGGTTTCCCACGTATTGGTGCAATGCGCGAATTGAAAAAAGCAGTAGAATCTTTCTGGAAAGGCGAGGCAAGCAGCGCTGAACTTGATGCAGTTGCAAAGGAAATTCGCAGCAATAACTGGAAGTTCCAGCAAGAAATGGGAATTGAGCATATCCCGTCAAATGATTTTTCTCTCTATGACCATGTGCTAGATACAATTGCCCTGCTCGGTGCAATTCCTGAGCGTTATAAC
>PCXJ01000018.1:0-696 GCA_002787615.1 Alphaproteobacteria bacterium CG11_big_fil_rev_8_21_14_0_20_44_7 | reverse complement strand
CTCAAAGATGTTCCGGCAATGGAGATGACAAAATGGATGGATACGAATTACCATTATATCGTGCCTGAATTAACTCAAGAACAAGAGTTCGGAATCTCATTCTCAAAGATATTTGACGAATTTAAGGAAGCAAAGCAGCTTGGAATTAAAACCCGCCCGGTTCTGGTTGGCCCGGTTTCATTCCTGCTACTCGGTAAAATGAAGGATAGCGAAAGCAATCCACTGGATTTACTGGACAAAATCCTACCTGTTTATCGCCAAATCATTGAAAAACTCGCAAAAGAAGGTGCTGAGTGGATTCAACTGGACGAGCCTGCATTATCTCTGGATTTACCTGCTAATGCACGTGATGCTTTCAACAAATCCTATAACGAGCTTTCCGGCTGGGGCTTGCATATTATGGTCGCAACCTATTTCACAGATTTAGGTGACAATCTGCAAACTGCGCTGAAATTGCCGATAAAAGCTTTGCATCTAGACATTGTACGCGGTGCAAAACAGCTTGATTCTGCCCTTGCATCTGCACCAAAAGATTTGATTCTTTCCCTTGGTGTGGTTGAAGGCCGCAATATCTGGAAAACCAACCTGAATGAAGCACTTAATAAGCTGGAAGCTGCGGCACAAAGAATCGGCAAAGACCGTATTTTTGTTGCGCCAAGCTGCTCACTTTTGCACTCTCCTGTTGATTTGGATTCT
>PCXJ01000038.1 GCA_002787615.1 Alphaproteobacteria bacterium CG11_big_fil_rev_8_21_14_0_20_44_7 | reverse complement strand
GAGGAATTGGTGGATAATATCATCGCCGCCATAGCCTCGGAAAACCAAGCTGAACATAGCCGCACCGATTAATATGGCGAATATCATAGAGGTGCATTTGGCGGTTTCCTGACATATCAGGTGCAAATTCGCGCGGTTTAGTTGCCCGCGTGAAAATGCCAGCATCAAAGCCCCCAAAGCACCGAGGGCTGAGGATTCGGTTGGGGTTGCAACTCCGCCGATGATTGAGCCAAGCACTAGGATTATCAGGATAAGCGGCGGCAGCAAAACTTTTAGGACATGGCGCAAATTTTCATGGGTTTTCGGCTTGGTTTCCTTCTGATTTTTGAATACCAGCCAGCCGATATAAAGCGCGACCAGCAATAAGCCCGGTAAAACCGCACCGGCAAATATATCGGCAACGGAAATCGGCTCAGCATCAAAATTGCCGGTTTTCATCTGTGCATTCTGGAATGCGTTGGAGATTTGGTCGCTTAATATAATCAATACGATAGAAGGCGGGATGATTTGCCCTAATGTTCCGGCAGCGCAGATTGTCCCGCAGGCAAGGCTGGGCGGATATTTGTTTTTGAGCATGGTCGGCAGGGAAATCAGCCCCATTGTCACTACGGTTGCACCGACAATTCCCGTGCTTGCCGCCAGCAATGCACCAACCAGCATAACCGAGATTCCGAGCCCACTTCGCGCTCTTGCCATCAAGGATGCCATGGTTTCCAGCAATTCCTCCGCAAGTTTGGATTTTTCCAGCGTGATGCCCATAAATATAAAAAGCGGGACGGCAATCAGGATATCATTGCCCATCACCCCATAAATTCGATTTGGGAAAGTAGTGATGTAATTTATGTCAAAAACCCCGATTGCATCACCCAGCAGCGCAAAAAGCAGAGAAACGCCTGCCAGCACAAATGCCACGGGATAGCCCAAAAGCAGGAAAATGATGATAACCGCGAAAGTTGCCAGCCCCATTATTTCTGCCATGATTTTAACCTCAATATAGAGTCGGAAATTATGGAAATGCCCTGAATAATCAAGGTGATACAGAAAAGCAGGATGAATGATTTGAAGATGAAAACACCCGGCAAGCCGTTATCTTCGCGGCTGCCTTCCATGAGCTGCCATGAATTGGAAACGAAACCCCATGCGAGATAGAGCAGGGTTAGCGCAAATGGGAATAACAAGAAAATTGTGCCGATGAGGTTTACTAATGCTTTTTTGCGCTCGGAGAAATTACCGTAAAAAACATCAACCCGAACATGTCCATCATATTTGAGGGTATAACCTGCGACTGAAAGGAACAAAATTCCGTGGAAAAAGCGGATTAGCTCATTTTGCCAAGCCTCGGAGCTACCAAATAAATAGCGTTCAAAAACTGTGTATGCGGTGGTTATTACCAAGGCAAGCGCTAGCCAAGAGAAGGTTTTTCCGACAATCTCATTGACATAATCGCAGGCTTTAATAAGTTTGTGTAAACTTTGCATTGGCAGAGAATAAACCTAGATTTGAGAATTATCAACAATGCAGAACTCACAACGCCCGCAGAATCCAATTATTATGATTGCGCCAAACGGTGCGCGTAAAACCAAAGAAGATTTGCGGCAAATCCCGATAACTCCGTCAGAATTGGCAGATGAGGCAAGGGCTTGCATGGAGGCGGGTGCTTCTATTGTGCATTTGCATGTGCGTGATAAGAATCAGGGGCATACGCTGGATGCTGGGGCATATCGGGAAGCAATTGCGGCAATTCGTGATGTTGTCGGTGATAAGATGATAATTCAGGCAACCACCGAGGCAGTTGGGATTTATCAGCCGGATGAGCAGATTGCGGCGGTAAAAGAACTGATGCCGGAGGCGGTTTCGGTGGCAATTCGTGAATTTATTCCATCAAAGGAATATGAAGCGGCGGCGGGCGAGTTTTTCCACTTTCTTGAGGATAATAACATTTGGCCGCAATATATCTTATATAGTGCCGAGGAAATTGCCTATTTTGCCGATTTAAAGCAGCGCGGATTGATTCCCGCAAAGCATGATTTTGTGTTATTTGTATTAGGTAAAAAGCAGCGTGTAGCAACTGCCGAGAATTTTGCAAAACCGGAAGATTTGGATGTTCTGCTGAATGCTTATAAGCAAACCGGATTAAATTTAACATGGGCAGTTTGTGCCTTTGGCGGGCATGAGAATGAATGTATGAAATATGCGCTCGCAAATGGTGGAAATGCCAGAATCGGCTTTGAAAATAACCATTTATTGTCAGATAATAATATCGCAGCGTCAAATGCGGATTTGGTTCGCCAATTTGTTGAAACTGCAAGAATTACACCAATGAATGCGCAGGAAATCAGGAAGCTATACGGCTTGTTGTGATGAGGTTTTTTGGCTCTGCTTTACAATTGCCATGATATAGCTTAGATAATCTATATTTCGTCTTTCAGAGAAATATTCCAGCTTGGTGATGAGCCATGTGCAGAAATCAATTACAGAGATGTCTTTATCTTCGCGTTTTTTTTCTTCGGCCAATAGCATCACCAATTCAATCGCATCAAATAATTTTTCCGGCATTCCGGCTTTTTTAAGCAAGCCATTAATGCCCTCTTTCCCGCCTTTATATAATAGTCGCATTGCATTTGCTCTGGGTATTCCAGCCTTTTTCGCAAGCGCAGAAACGAAGAATCTTCTCCTGCCCATGCATAATGAGCTTAAAATCAGGGAAGGTGTGAGTTTGTCAAAATGGTCAAGATGGTTCACCAGTCCGTCAATCTCCATGCTTAGAGATTTTGAGCTGATAGTCGTTAGGATTGATATTTCGATTGAATGGCTGGTGATTTTGTTCAGCTTATTCGGTGCAATATCATATTTTGATTTGATTTTATTGATTAATGATTCTGAGATTCCTGACATCAATTTTTCAGTAATTGCGGAAGGCAGGGTTATGTTCTGTACCAAATTCTTAACTGCATCGCTGTTATGGGCGATATTATCAACAAATTCGCTGAAGCTCTCATCATCTTGAGCAAAATTATCATTGCTGATAAGGCTTTCAATAATCTCATTATTCCCAAATTCGAGGAGCTTTTCCTTCACTTTGGAAGTGATATTCTCCCTTCTGGTAACTGCTAATATTTTGATGGGATTGCTGGTTTCAATGATTTCGATTATATCCATATCGCTCAGGACTTGTGAGAATTCAATCATCGGGATTGCAACTTCCTCAACGTCTTTGGCGAGCTTCATAGCGATGTCATGCGGTAATATATCGCTGATTTTCAGCGCTTCGGACATGGCAGCGCGAACCTGCACTTCTACATCTTGGACGATAATACGGAAAATTTCTTCTGCAAGTTTGATTTCTTCTTCATTGTAGATTTGTGAGAGATATCCTTCGCAGATTTTCTGAGTGACTCTTATACGTGAGGCAGCAGTTTCCCCATTCAATAATTCTAATACATCGCTATTAGACAACATCACCCCCATTTATATATAATAGCAAAGATTTGTTAAGGTAATATTAATAAAAGAATAATTTAGTTAATATTTTGTCGTCAGGGGCGAAAATGTGTTCGTCAGTCTACAAAAACTTACTAAAGTTTTAAGGTGAGAGGGGTTAGTATGACAGGCGGTATTTCAGCATAAGCAGCGATTCCATATCTTGGCTGGCATCATGCTCAGGTTGAAATTTGAAGATAGAACCCAGCATCAAATCGGAATCTTCATTCAGATTCATATGATAATAGGTCTCAAGGTCAAATTCCCTGCCTTCAGGGGTGAGGGAAATATCGGAATTGTTGAATAAAACTTCGCCGCCTTTAGCGATATCATATGGCAATCTGGCGGTTGCACTGGCTTTTTCCACGCGTATGGGCTGTGAAACCAGAGCCACGAAATTATCATTTTCGGCAAACATATTTTTATATTCAGCGCCAAAAGAGAATGAGCTGGTGTGGATATTGCCGAAATTGGTAAATAGCGAGTTTGAGCTTGTATCAATATCGGTGATACCAAAGTTATAATTGCCCATAAGGGATAAGTTATCGCTCAAGCCATAATTCATACCAACTCCGGTGTAATAAGTAACGGAATCATCGGCTAATCTAAATGCACCGCCGGTTTCTGAGCCGAGGAAGGTGTTTTCCTCTACATTCATACCGGTTTGAACGTAGAAATTCAGGTTTTCTTCAGGGGTATAGTCAAATTGCCCAAGCAACCCTCTAACTCCCGCAGACTCGCTGAATTCAAACTCATTCTCACGATTATCGCCAGCGTATAAACCTAGGGTAAATGAGCTTTTTTCGGTGTCATAAGAGGTGAATGCGCTGCTTGCATTATCAGCCAGTGAAAGATATGGGTTTTTAAATGAATCTGTTACAACCAGTTGATTTATTGAGGAATTTGCAAAATTTAATTCACGCAATGCATCGGCAGTATTGCGATTATAATTAAAGCGGGCATTTATGAGGTTTTCACCGTCTTTAATCGTGTGGCTATAGGCGAGGACATCAATTTTGTTATCATTGCGGAAAGCTTCCGGCTTGGTGATATCATTGCGGTTCTCAGAAGTTTGGTTAAAGCTGACTTTGCTACCATTTGAAAGGCTGTAGCTTTGGGTAAACTCGCTATTTCCTAACTTAGACAGGTAGAAATCTGCCGGTTTTTTGTCCGAAATTCTGCCAGCAAGTGCGGCAAGCGGAAGATGGTAATCTTTTTTGTAGGAATCCATAAACATAAGGCTGTGATTGGAACGTGCCAATGCATCGCCAAAAGCTGAGGATAGATGAATTCCTGACAGGGAAACGGGGGAAGTGTAGCCACTGGCTAATGAGGTGACGGCTATATCCCAGCCAGTATCACTTGGATTGGTTGCAGCCTCTAAGTCAAGCAGGCCATGCCCGTATATTTCATCAACTCCGGTTGCGCCTAAATCGGTTGCGGTGTTGAACAAAATCTGCACAACGTCATCTGTTGCAAGATGCGGGAATGCGCCTAGTAAAACTGCGATTGCGCCTGCAACATTTGGTGCAGCGAATGAAGTTCCGTTTATATCATCCTGATAACCACCTGCTAAATCCAAGCCACGGGCGATTTGTCCCGGTGCGGCAATACACCATTCTTTTGCTACGCCGCAATAGTTTGAGAAGGTGGAGATAACATTGCTATCATCAACAGAAACGGCGGCAACAAAATGGTTGCTCCAATCTGCTTTTTCGGGATTGACGGTGCTATAACCAGCCGGAGCGCCGCTAACCAGATTGCCTTGGAAATAATATGGTAGTCCTGCCAGAATGCCGACCTGATCCATATATCCGTTTCCTGCGGCGAAAACCATAACCCTGTCTTCATCTACGATATTCTGGAATGCTTCTCTATAAGTTTCACCATTATGCGTGGTGTCTAAAAACGTCTTAACTTCTGTAGGTGTGCTGGCGGTTCCTGCTGTGCCTAGGCGTGCAGTTGCGGTTACGATTGGTATTTCATTTCCCAAGCCGTCAGTTATGCCATAGCTACCATTAATAACATCGGCTCCGGCAGTTACGGCATAATTCATTGCGTGGATATCAGCATATAATAAATCAGCCTTGATAGGGATGATTTTGGCTTGCGGGGCGATGCCGTGAATTCCGACATTATCCTTAATTGCGGCGACAACTCCGGCAACTGCCGTGCCGTGTCCGTCATCATCTTCACCGCCTGCGCTACAACTGGTTAAGTCGCATTCGCGCGCTTTTGCGGTCAGGACATTTGCGGCTAAGTCCGTGTGATCCATATCAACGCCGCTATCAATAATAGCAACCTCGATATTATCATCGGCGGTGCTATCCACTAATGAACCATCGGTGTTTCTGTTATAAACTCTGCCGTCATAGCCTCTGGCATATGCTTCATAAGCATCTGAAGCTGCAATACCTTCATTAAAATCAGATTCGGCAGTGTCAAAATCGGCGGGAGTGTCCGAAGCAGGATTGTCGATATTGCTGGTATCAATTACTGTGCCGCCACCACCGCTACCGCCACCGGAAGAAACGCTAGAGCCTGAGCCGCCTGCCGTGGCAAAGGCAACGAGGCCGCCAACTGCAACAACACCGCCACCAAGAATCAGCGCGTTATTAGTGCTAAGCAAGCCGCTATCAGATTTTGATTGTGGCGCTTGATGCGTAGTAACTTCATAATGTCCGGAAGGCGTTCTTCTGGTTTCGGTTTTAGCGGGATAATAATATGCAGGCTGTTGTCCGGTAAGTAGGTAATTTGAAACATCTGTATATCCGGCGCTATTTGCGAGCATAGCCGCATTTTGTCCGTAATTATTTACCAATCTCATATCAGCGCCTTGTGATATCAGATATTGTACAACATCAAGATGCCCAGCTCCGGCGGCGGTCATCAGAGGCGTGTTGCCATTTACATCGCGTAAATCAAGGTTAACCTCATAATCGGCATAGCGCGGGTCTTGGCTGAGCTTTTGTTTGATTTTCTCAACAAGTTGCTGGATTTCCGATAAGTTACCTTGCGTAACGGTGCTGAAGAAATCTGCGGTTGAATATGCGCTTGCAGCTTCCGGAGTGGCTGCGCACAAAACTATTGCGGTTGAAGCTACCATCGCAGCTTTCTTGACGGTGAATAAGTTCATACAAAACCAGATAGCGGAAAAAGCGGTGTAAAGCTAATAAAAATTAAAACCTAGTTATTATTCTGGGTTTTTACAGGCAAAAAAGCGCTAATGTTGTGAATTTGGCGCAATAAGCATCTACTCGAACCCGAGAATCCCAAGCAATTTTTGCTAAAATACCGAGTATGATTAACCTTTCAAACATATTTGGGGAGTATAATTAGTAATGTGAGAAGAAAATTTCTAAGATTTGGGCGTTCCGATAGCGGTTCGGTAATCATCGAATTCGCGGTGATTTCGCCTGTGTTCTTCTATCTGATTTTTGCTATTTTTGAGGTGTTTACGCTTATGCTTTCGGAAGGTGTTCTGGAATCGGCAGTTCGTCAGGCGGCGCGCTCCGGATTGACCGGTTATACGCCGGTAGGGATGACAAGGGATGAATATATATTATCCGAGATTGAGGCAGAGGCGATATTGCTGAATGCGGATAATATAAGTATTGAAACACTGGTTTATAGCAATTTTGGAGATATCGGGCAATCCGAGCCATATACAGATACAAATGGTGACGGGTATTATGATATTGGTGAGCCTTACACAGATTCTAACGGAAATGGTCAATGGGATGAGGATATGGGGCTTGCAGGTAAGGGAAATGGCGGAGATATCGTAGTTTACAGAGTGAGCTACCCGTGGACTTTTATGACGCCTTTTATGGGTGAGTTTTTCTTTGAAGATGGAACATATACAATAACAACAAGTGCGGTGGTCAGAAATGAACCTTTCTAGATTTAAAAGCGATAATAGTGGTATGATGGCGGTAGAGTTCGCGCTGCTTCTGCCTGTGCTTTTAATTCTGTTTTTGGGTGGATTTGAAGTTACAAGATATGTGCTTTTGCAGCAAAAAATCAGTAAAACCACCAGTAGCATGTCGGATTTAATCTCAAGATTGCCTAGTGTGAGCGAGGCGGAAATAAGCAATAGTTTCAATGCGGTGCAGCATTTGATGGAGCCATATTTTCAAAACAGCGATATCAAGGTGATTATCAGCTCGGTTTTTAATAATGGTGGGGATGTGGAAATTTATTGGCAAAGATGCGGTGGTGGAACGCTGAGCGCGGCAAGCCAAATTGGTGATGTGGGGGATGTGCCGGTTTTGCCGAATGGCTTTACGCTGGATGATGGTGAGGAGGCAATTATTGCGGAGGTATTTTATAGCTTTACCCCCGTGATTGCACCGGATTTTATTGCGGTAAATAGTGTTTATAAAGTGAGGGTAACAAAGCCGAGATTAGGCGCGTTAATAACAATTTCAGATGATGGCGGGGTATCGGGATGTTCATAGATTCACTAAAAAATTCATTAAAAAATTCGCTAAAAAGATTTTATGGCGATACTGAGGGCAGCTTCATAATTATATTCGCCTTTACGGCGCTATTGCTGGTGGGTGTTACCGGAGCGGCATTGGATTATGCGCGGGCAAATTTATTGCGCTCAGAATTAACTTCGGCGCTAGATGCTGCAGTTTTAGCGGCGGGAGCATCGGTTAGCTCAGATGATTTGGAGGGCGTTTTACAAAAATATTTCACCGCGAATTTCCCTGATGGTTATATGGGCGCAAGCGTTGATAATTTTGTTTTCACCTTGTCGGAAGATGGAGAGACGCTAACCGCATCGGTAGAGGCGAATCTCGATTATAGCTTGCTGCAAACTTTCTTGGGCGGAGATATGGGCGTAGCGGCATCCACAGAGGTTACGCTGGAAAAGCGCGGGATGGAAATCGTGCTGGTGATGGATAATACCGGTTCGATGAATGGCAGCAAAATGACAACCATGAAAAATGCAGCGCAAAACTTGATAAATATATTATATGGCGCAAATGAAGTGGTAGATAATATGTGGATTGGTTTAGTACCATATACTGCAACCGTGAATATCGGGAATAACAATACAGGCTGGGTAAGCGGGCTTGATGAAGATGATTTTTCGCCAACAACATGGAAAGGTTGCATTGAGGCACGGGGAGCGGCTGAAGCAACCGATGATACGCCTGCTGTGGGTGGGCTTTGGACGCCATATTTATATGCAGATGCTTCGGATAATAATTGGAAATGCACGGGTTGTAGTATTTCCGGTAGTAATTGTGGCGATAGTAGCAATATTTATAAAGATACATCCGGCTCAAAACAACATTGGGTGAACGAGAATCAATGCGCGCGCAATGACGGTACGGGCCCTAATCTTGGCTGTGGCCCTGCGATTACACCACTCCGGCAGGCAAAAACTACAATTTCCGATGCGATAGATGATATGGATGCATGGCATCGCGGCGGTACATTTTCCAATATCGGTTTGAGTTGGGGATGGCGCGCGATATCACCAAAATGGCAAGGGCTTTGGAGCGGTGTGGATGCCGCCCAGCCTTTTGATTATGATGAGCCATTGATGGAGAAAGTGGTGATTATCCTGACTGATGGGCAAAATCAGTTCTATGACCATAATGGTGGGGGGCCAAGCGGTTCCGACTACACGGCTTATGGGCGCTTACAGGAAGAGATAATCGGCGCGGGGATTAATACGCAAGGGGAAGGCACGGCGGAAATCAATGCGCAATTTAGCCAAACTTGCGAGGATATGAAGGATGAGGGGATTATTATTTACACAATCACCTTCCAAACTAGTGGCAGTATACGGGATGTTTACCGCGATTGCGCAACCAGTAATGCGCATTATTTCGATTCGCCGTCTAATGACGAATTGGACGAAGTTTTTGAAGAAATCGGCGATTCTTTGAGTAATCTGAGATTGAGTAAATAGACTCACTCTTGCTAATAGGATTTACATTATACGGATTATGTTGTAGATTTTGTGCATGGCAAAAAAAGCTGAAAAGCCTGATATGAATGAGTTTTATCATAACCTCACTGAGGGGATAAAAATATATAGCAATTCATTGCAAAAATATCTGGCAAATAAGGATGCAAAATCTGCCCTGCCTTTTGACATTTCATCGGTTAATAAAACTTTTTTTGAGGCATTTGCATCGCTTGCATCCGAGCCGGAAAATCTGGCAAAAAAGAATATTGAGCTATACCAAAAATGGAGCAGCTTGTGGTTTGATGCTGCCAGAGATTTTGTTGATGGTGAAGAGGGTGGCGAGCCTAGCGAAAAGAAGTATGACAGGCGTTTTCGTGAAGATGATTGGGAGAACCAGCCATTCTATAAATTTGCGAAAGATTCATATCTGCTTTATGCGGATTGGCTGAATAATCTCGTCAAAGATGTTAAAAATATCAGCCCGAAAGAGCGCGAAAAACTGGAATTTTATACCAGCCAGTTTTTAAACAGTATTTCACCTTCCAATTTTGCATTTACAAACCCTGAAGTTTTGCGCGCAACAATTGAAACAAATGGTGAAAATCTTCTGAAAGGTTTGCAGAATCTGGCGCGTGATATTGAGCAGGGTAAAATCAGCCAAACTGATATGACATCTTTTGAAA
>PCXJ01000011.1:8551-10221 GCA_002787615.1 Alphaproteobacteria bacterium CG11_big_fil_rev_8_21_14_0_20_44_7 | reverse complement strand
TGTCATTTTATCCTCCATTGTTAGAGGCAATATGCATCAGAAGGTATAAGTTTTCAGCCTTGATACGCTGCTTAAAGATAAAAATTGTATAAATGGGTTCACGCGGGAATTAGTCTTAAAAATAAATCCTGCCTAGAGCGCTTCTATGGTTTCAATAATGTCATCCACCTGAAAAGGCTTTGTCATATAAGCATTTGCGCCTTTTTCCCGCGCCGCTTCTATATATATCCGGTCTGAACGTACAGTTAAAATAATAATCGGAGTTTGCTTATCTTTTTTGCGGATTTTTTCTAATACCTCTATACCATCCATATCGGGCAATCCTAAATCGAGAATCACAACATCAGGGCTCTCCTTTCTGTGAGCAATAATCCCCCCCTGCCCGTCTTGCCCTTCAACCACTTCAAAGTCGTTACTCTCTAAGGTAATCTTCAGAAACTTGCGAATCGCCGCCGTATCATCAACCACTAATATTTTCTTTTTTCTTCTCATCTTCTGATAATTCAGTTTGTGTTATTCTATACTCATTTAATATTATTTTAAAGATTGTTCCCTTACCCAACGGATTATCATGTGCTTTTATTTTCGCACCGTGTTCATCAATAATCGCTTTGCAAATTGCAAGTCCAAGCCCTGTGCCTGCAACTTTTGAGTCTTTCTTTTTCAGACGAGTGAATTTATCAAATACTTTGTCCTTATCTTCATCGGGAATACCATTGCCCTCATCGACAATTCGGATTGCAACTTTTTCCTCATCCAGAAGCTCTACATCAATAAAGATATTGGAATTTCTCGGGGAATATTTAACTGCATTATCAATCAAATTCTGCAACACCTGCCCAAAGAGCAACTTATCAACTTTTATATCAGTGCCCCGCTCTGGCTTTATATACTCCACATTATGATTCTTAGCTCTAAACCGCATACGTCTCACAACCATTTTTATAAGGTCATCAACACTAATCCACTGCATATCCAATTGAACCATCTGTGATTCGAGCTTGGTCATATCCAATATGTTTGTAATGAAGCTATCAAGCCGTTCTGCCTCTTCCAGCGCGGTTAATGTTAAATCATCACAGGATTCCTTGTCTAATTTATCGCCCATTTGTTTGACGGCAGACAACGCCCCAATTATTGAAGCAAGAGGGGTTTTTAAGTCATGGCTCACAGAAGATAGAAGCGCGGAGCGCAGCTTTTCTTTTTCTTCCCTAACTAACGTATCTTCCATCTGATTTGAAAGATTTATGTTGTCTAAAATTAGCCCGCAATGATTGGCAAGCGAGACATATAATTTTGAAAGATTACGATATTTACTTTTCTCATCCTGCAAAATTGCTATTACACCTAAAATTGCATTTTCGCCCTGAATAGGCTCAAAATGATATCTGGATTTGTTGAACAAGCTGAATGTGTGAGCCTCTTCTTTCTCAATCACTTGCTTTATTATTGCCTTATCTTCTAGGCGCAGATTATCGATTTGCGGGCTGATGATTTCAATATTTTTCTCTTCATCAGTTATATACATCACCACCTCGGTTCCCAGAGTGTCCGATAATTCTTTTTGGATTTTGGCTATGGCTTCTTTTTTAGCTTTAATATTAGATGTTAATTCACGAAGTCTGAGCAAGGACTTTGCCTGAGATTCTCTGGTTGTCAAACTGCGAATC
>PCXJ01000011.1:0-8512 GCA_002787615.1 Alphaproteobacteria bacterium CG11_big_fil_rev_8_21_14_0_20_44_7 | reverse complement strand
CCTCCAAATATAAATATCGCCATATTTACATAATCCGATATTGAGTCTAACTGAACACCAAGCACATCTCCTACATTAAATAAATTAAGGGAAATAAATGCCAATATCGCTGAAAGTAAGCCCGGAAGAAAACCAAATCTTATTGAGCAGAATAAAGTCCCAAATAATTGCAACATCGCTATATTATACACCCTCGGCTCGTAGCTGGTATTCGCGGTATTCATCTTGATAATTTCTATAAAAATAGTTACCGCTGCTATTACCAGAAATGAATATATATAATCTGATAAAGCTTGCCTTTTGATTAGCCTAAAAAAATTCTTTTTATGTGCCTTTCTCGGAAGTGCAATCGCTATAATCGCAACATTAGGCAGTTTTTGTATCAGGACTGCGTTCAGAGGTTTTTTAAAAACCTGCCTAAATAATGACTTTGAGCTTGAGCCGACATATAAACTTGTATAGCCACCCTCCTCGACAAAAATCTTGATAGTTTCCGCAACATCCTGACCAGTAATTTGATGAGCTTCAATGCCCAGACTATTTGCTTTCTTGAAGTTGCGCTTTAGCTGCTCAATCTCTCTATCATCTAATTTATAATGCTCAGATGATTCAACATAAATAGCAGCAACTGGACAAGAAAGGTTTTCAGCCTCCTCTTGAGCCTTTTTGAGAAGGACTGCAGCAAACGGATTGCTATCAATACAGACCAGAATTTTTTTATTTCTATTGGGCATTTAGATATTGTATGAACTTCAATATAAAAATTCCATAAGTATAAGCTCGGAATAAATCAATATTCCAAGCTTATATCAAAGTTTCTTATAGATTACTCTACTGCATCTTCCACTGCATCACCGAAATCTTCGACTGCATCACCCATATCATCTGTTGCATCTTCAAATTTTTCGGCAGGCGTGTCGTTATCCTCGCATGCGGTGAGAGGTGTAATCGCAATTATCGTGACTATTAATATTTTTAGTAAATCTTTCATTTTTTCTCCTAGTTAATATATTAACGCAGCATATTTTCTTCTATAAATTAAGAAGCTAAATTAAGCTGCGGCAGCTTCTACCAAATTTTCCATACGGTAACCAATCCCCGCTTCCGTGGTAATATACCTCTGGCTCTCTACATCTTTAATCTTCTCGCGCAACTGCCCAACATAAACACGTAGATATTGCGTATCATCAACATGCGCAGGGCCCCAAACTTCTTTTAGGATTTGTCGATGCGTCAGCATTTTACCTTTATTTACAATAAAATACCTTAGCAGCTCATATTCTTTCGGTGATAAAGCAATCTTTTCGCCTTCAAGCAGCACTTCATGCTTAACTAAATCAATCTTTATTCCTCCATTCTGAATTTCCGGAGTCCCAGCTTCTTCTTTTGCAGCTTTTCTGAGCGCGCTATTTATACGCGCAATAAGCACATCTGCACTAAATGGCTTTGACATAAAATCATCTGCACCAAGGTCTAAAGCCTGAACTACGTCCTTATCTTGGTCACGCACTGAAACCACAATTATCGGTAATTGCGACCAATCTCTGATATGCGGGATAACTTCTGTGCCATCCATATCAGGCAAACCTAAATCCAACAGAACCAAATCTGGCTTGATTGATGATGCCATGCGTATTCCCTGAGCGCCATTTTCAGCCTCTTCAGTTTTAAATCCATCTGCCTCTAATGTAATGCGTAAGAATTTTCTGATCTGCGGCTCATCATCAATAATTAAAATCGTATTTTTCTTAGTTACCATTTTTCCTCTCGTTTTAATAATCCTAAACTACTATAACCTTCTTGCCCACAAAAAAGGGGAGCACGAATGCGCCCCCCATAATTCTGATACCTGATTATTCCAACATCCCCGTTCTATCCTTGCCTGTTATGAGCCCAACTACCAGAGCCAGTACAAATAACACTGCAAAAATATAAAACAAGAACACCGCAATATCTGTTGCTGCCGCTGCAATACCGCCAAAGCCAAATATTGCCGCTACAACAGCAATTAAGAAAAATCCTACTGCCCAATTTAACATTTCCATCTCCGTTTTTTGTTAACTTGAGATTATCATGCTTGCTATAAGATAAATATTCAGTATCTGAGCTAACCTAATAAATAAAAAAGCCATAAAGAATGCAGTAAGTTCTTATGGTTTTTTTATCTTATCCAGTGTAATTTCCGGCAATGAAGAATGTAAAAAATCTGTTTTTGCTACCCATAATATCTGCCTTAATCGCAATTTCTTTTTCTGCCTCCGCCGAGGAGATTGATGAGAAAGGAATTTTGACCGTAAGCTACGAGAATGATGTCTTTGTAGGGAGGGATAGCCACTATACAAACGGATTTCGCCTTTCATATATTTCACCTGAAACTGAAGTTACAAAATGGTTCGAGAATACCACTCGCTATGTTCCCTTTTTCTTGCAGGGTGGTAATAAAAGGCTTGGCTTTGCTATTGGTCAAAATATGTATACCCCGCTTGATTTAACCAGAGCAGTCCCCGACCCACTAGATCGCCCATATGCAGGTTGGCTACACGCAGATTTTTCCGTAACTTCCGACACCGATAAAAGACTTGATTCATTAGAGCTTTCACTAGGGATGGTGGGGCCTGCCTCACTCGCCGGACAGACTCAGGATTTTATTCATAGCTTTGTTCCCGATGCACAAGAGCCGCAAGGCTGGGATTATCAGATAGAGAATGAGCCGGCAATTATGCTTTCATATCAGCGCAAATGGAAAAATACCTGGCAAGCAACTCCTTTTGGGTTAGGCACGGATTTCATTCCCCATATCGGCTTCAGCGCGGGCAATGTTTTCACACATGCAGCATTAGGCGGCACACTCAGATTAGGTCAAGACTTACCGTCAGATTATGGCCCGCCAATCATTCGCCCAAGCTTTGGCGGCTCAGACTTCTTCCACCCCAGCTCGGATTTTGGCTGGTATCTCTTCACCGGATTAGAGGGCAGAGCCGTTGCCCGGAATATTTTCTTAGACGGTAATAGCTTCAGCGATTCTGCCGAGGTGGATAAAGAATATCTGGTGGGCGATTTGCAAATGGGGGTTGCCGTAACGTGGGAAAATACAAGGCTTTCCTATACCCATATATTTAAAACCAAAGAATTTAGAACCCAAGACTCTAACGATAACTTTGGTTCGTTGAATTTATCAATGAGATTTTAGTCCGATACAAAGCATATTGCAGGCTTCCTTGCACCTAAGCAGGATTATTTCCTAATTATTTAGAAAAATCATTTGTAATATAAGCGAGTCGATTTAATTTACCCTGAATTTAAAATATGATGGACTAAATTTACTATGCACTTATTGAAAACTATTAAAGACGTATTACTCGTCCCTACCCATCCTAAAGGCAAGCCGTTTATTGCTGCTGCCTTTGTTCTGGCCGCTTTGCTTTTCCTGCTTTCTCAATATGCTGGACTTTTGGGCGTAATTATCCTGCTATTCTGTATTTATTTCTTCCGTAATCCGGATAGAATCGTCCCGCAGGGAAAAGGTTTTGTGCTAGCCTCCGGTGATGGGGTAATAAGCCATGTTTCAACATCCATACTCCCAAAAGAGCTGGGCGAGGATGAAACTGAGTATCATAAAATTTCGATTTTCCTCAATGTTTTCAATGTGCATGTTAACCGCCTTCCGGCTAGTGGCGAGATTATCAAGCATGTTTATGTTCCGGGAAAATTCATCAATGCTTCGCTCGATAAGGCCAGTGAGTTTAATGAACGCACCGTTTCTCTACTCAAAACCCCTGATGGAGAAAAAATCGGATTTGCACAGATTGCCGGACTTGTTGCCAGAAGAATCATCTGCGAAATAAAGCAGGGAGATATTACCAATCAAGGTGAGCGCTATGGAATCATCCGTTTCGGCAGTCGTTGCGATATTTATATCCCGCTAAATTATGATTTAACCGTTGATGTCGGCTCTGCCTCTGTAGGCGGCGAAACAATTCTTGCAATTGACCCAAAAACTTATAAGCCAAAATCTATAAACTGGAAAAAGATTTGAACCCGAAACGATTATACCCCTTAATCCCAAATTCGGTAACCTTATGCTCAATGTGCTTAGGGCTAACAGCTTTGCGCCTCAGCTATGTTCGCGAAGATATATATTTCTCACTGATATTATTGCTAATTGCCGCTTTTCTGGATGGAATTGACGGAAAAATAGCCCGCCGCCTCAAGGTTGAAAGCCCTGTGGGCGCTCAATTAGATTCCCTTGCCGATTTCCTCAATTTTTGCGTTACACCGGCATTAATAACTTTTGAATGGCATCTAAAAGAGCTGTATTTCTTCGGCTGGGCAGCGACATTAATCTTCCTTGTTGGCGGTGCATATCGCTTAGCGCGCTTTAATGTGATGTATTCAAAAGGTATTGAGAATGTATCTTCGAATTATTTTGTCGGGCTGCCGACTCCAGCAGGCGCGGTTTTTGTATTCGCACCGATTGTACTTGAGCTAAAAGGCTATATCGCCACAACCTCATCTATATATACTGCGCTATATATGGTATTTATTGCCTTCCTGATGATAAGCCATATAAGAACCCCCTCCAACAAACTTGTTAGCATAAAGAGAAAAAGATTCATCCCGCTTTTCTTGCTGATTGCCGGAATTATTATCGCAGGGCTGGTCTATGCCCCGCTTGATACATATCTTATCGGCCTAACCGCATATTTTATAATATCAATATTTTTGTTCTTCAAAGATGATATCTACAAGAAAATTTAACCAGCGCAAGCCGCTCCTAGATTTATCTGGCAACCAAAACAACACGGCGATTTAGAGAACGCCCGCTATCTGATGCATTGCTAGCCTGTGGAGATAACGGCCCGACACCGTGCCCATCCAAGCGCGCAGCACTAACTCCATGCTTTGAAACCAGCTCATTAACCACAGACTGCGCCCTATCTTTTGATAGATTCATATTATGCTGCAAATCACCCTGCATATCAGTATGCCCAACAACATAAAGACTCAAATCAGCACGTGCTGCCAATAATTTGGCGACCTCCTCTATCGCAGCGCTCGATTCCGGCTTCAGGGTTGCTTTATCAGTATCAAAATAAATACCTTCAACCACAACAAATCCTTGTTTATCAATACCTTCTGCCAGAACTTGCAGATTAACCGCCGCCTTGCCGGTTTCCATCTTTTTCATCTCAATAATATGCACATCAGTATATGCTTCACCCACTGCCAGAATCAGGTAAGCAATCTGATCTTCCTGCTCCAGCTTTGCATATACATAACGACCTGCCTTATTACCAATTGCCGAAATGTTGAATTTATTCCGCAAATTCGCCCCTATATAATCGTTCACACATTCCATATTCGCCTGATTGCAAGAATAGATTATTTCAACTCCCTTAGTTGCCAGCGCCGCCTCATAGTTACGGTATAATTCCAGTATGGAGCGCTCTTTTGGATTCTTGTAGAGAATCTTCGTAACCTTACCTTCCAGCATTTCCGTGTTATATTCTTTAGTTTCCTTATCCCAACCCCTGAATACTTTATATTCATCATATTCCTTCATATCCTTACTATATATGGTTGAGCCTTCATATGCCGAAAGCAGCGGATGGTCGGTATGATTTGGTTTGGCTGCAAAAGCAGGAAATGAAAGAGCCATAACTAGGAAAGCAAGAATAATACGCATAATAAAACCTCAAAAGTTAGTGATACTCAGAATTAAACCCCGATTCATCTCGAATGCAAGCCATTAATTATTAAAAAACTACCATAAAGCCAGCCAATTGCCTTTAATCCTTGTAAATTTTCTAAGCTTCTGTAGCCTCGCGCCCGAAAATTAAACTAAATTGAGAGAAACCGTGCTTGCGTCCCTTTTTAAAAATCCCAAAACAGAAATATTATCAGGATTAACCGTAGCCTTGGCTCTCGTACCGGAAGCCGTGGCATTCGCATTTATCGCTGGGGTAGAACCGCTCGTAGGGCTATATGCCGCTTTCATGGTTGGCTTAATCACCTCAGTTTTTGGCGGCAGGCCGGGTATGATTTCCGGCGCAACCGGAGCTTTGGCGGTTGTTATGGTGAGTCTTGTTGCCGAACATGGTGTTGAATATCTGTTTGCCACCGTGGTTCTGATGGGGATTTTACAATTCCTTGCCGGAATATTCAGGCTGGGGAAATTCATCCGCATGGTGCCTCACCCCGTGATGCTTGGCTTTGTCAACGGACTGGCAATTGTGATTTTTCTTGCGCAGCTTGGACAATTTAAAACCATCAACGCAGCCGGTGAAATCATATGGCTGGAAGATAAAGCGATATTAACTATGCTTGCCGTCATCGCGATTACTATGCTGGTTATATATTTACTGCCAAAAATTACCAATAAATTCCCCGCGCCTCTGGCTGGTATCCTTGCAGCCACCGCATTAGTTATCTTCGCTGGGATTGACACACGCACCGTAGGCGACTTAGCCGGAATTGCAGGCGGGTTGCCCAACTTCCACATACCATTAGTCCCAATCAATTTTGAGACTTTATATATAATATTCCCATATGCAGTTATCCTAGCCGCGATTGGACTTATTGAATCCTTGCTAACCCTCACTCTGATTGATGAAATGACAGAAACCAGAGGCCGCAATAGCCGTGAATGCATGGCACAGGGCGCAGCTAATATATGCACCGGATTTTTTGGTGGCATGGGCGGTTGCGCAATGATTGGGCAAAGTATGATAAATATCAAATCTGGCGGGCGCGGCAGATTAGCGGGAATTTGCGCCGCCTTATTTTTGCTATCATTCATATTATTTGCCTCAAGATGGATTGAGATGATTCCGCTTGCAGCCTTGGTTGGAGTGATGTTTGTTGTGGTAATCGCAACATTTGAATGGTCATCACTCAGGATAATCCGCCGTATCCCGAAATCCGATGCTTTTGTGCTGATTTTAGTTTCGGCAGTAACGGTTATCACCGACCTCGCAATTGCGGTCATCGTGGGAGTAATTTTCTCCGCACTGGTTTTTGCTTGGCAGTCAGCACGCTTGATTTATGTGAAAGTTGAATCCGAAACCAAAAAGAAGAAAGTCTATGTTCTGCATGGCCAGCTTTTCTTTGCCTCTATCAGCCAATTCAAAGACTTATTCGACCCGAAAAAAGACCCTGAAGATGTGGTCATAGATTTTGCACATTCGCGTGTTTGGGATCATTCTGCGCTCGAAGCAATTGATGCATTGGCAGAAAGATATCTCAAAAGCGGCACAAAACTGCATTTGCGCCATCTCAGCCCTGATTGCCGTGACTTGCTCTATAAAGCAGGGCGCATGGTTGAAGAAGATAAAGACGGCGACCCACGCTATCGTGTGGTTGTGGATTATAAAGACCATCCCCCAAAGGAAACTTGATTTTCAGCGCTTAAGCGGCAGAAAAAAGGTTTGAATAGATGGCGCTTTTCTTCATTAGCTCTGCATGCTTGCCGGATTCCACCACTTCGCCATTTTCCATCACATATATAATATCCGCGTCACGAACCGTAGAAAGGCGATGTGCGATTATGATAGTGGTTCTGCCCTTAGTCAGCTTATCCAGCGTTTTTTGAATCTTCTGCTCAGCAATTGGGTCAAGCGATGATGTTGCCTCATCCAGAACCAGAATCGGCGAATTTTTTAGGAATGCGCGCGCAATTGCAATCCTTTGCCTCTGCCCACCTGAAAGCAGAATTCCGGTTTCTCCGGCAGGAGTATCATAGCCATGCGTCATTTTACTGATAAATTCATGCGCGCCACCATCTTTAGCTGCTTGTATAATTTCCTCATCACTAGCCTCAGAATCACCATAGGCGATATTCTGCTTCATGCTATCACTGAACAGGAACACATCCTGCGATACAAGTGATATATTGCCACGCACCGATTCCAGCGAAGCCTCCCTTATATCTTGCCCATCAATCAAAACCTTGCCACTATCAGGGTCATAAAAACGCAGAAGCAAATTAACAATGGTGGACTTTCCGCTTCCTGAATGCCCAACAATGGCCACCTTTTTTCCCGCAGGAATAGAAAGCGAGATATTTTTTAGCGTATTTTGACCTTCTACATATGAGAAAGAAAGCTTATGAAACTCGACATTACCCTTCTTCACTTCCAGCGGTTTATTGCCGGTTTTTGGCTCTTGCTTAGGCTTGCTATCTATCATGGTATAAAACCTCTCCGCCGCAGCCAAAGAGCTTTGAATCGCCTCATTCAAACCATTCAGACTTTTTAGCGGGCGCGCAAGCATAATAAGAGCCGCAATAAATGAAACTAATTCACCCTGACTTTGTATATTTGATAGAGAATCACGCGCTGCATACCAAATCACGGTTGCAATCGCCACACCGGAAAGAATTTCCATAATTGGCGATGCCAGACTATTTATCTTAGTACTTTTGTATTTTAATCTGAAAAACTCATCAATCAGCGAATTAGTGCGTTTAATCTCGGTTTCCTCCTGACGGAATGCCTTAACGGTTCTGATACCG
>PCXJ01000053.1 GCA_002787615.1 Alphaproteobacteria bacterium CG11_big_fil_rev_8_21_14_0_20_44_7 | reverse complement strand
AGCTAATCTGCTTGAACATCATTGTGCAGATACCAGACGAACTTCCTGCGTTATAATCAGCCGAGCTCATTAATCCGCCACTTTGTACTATGTTTGTATAGCAGCTTGGTTGGTATGTATATACTACATATCCAATTACATCACCTGTATCGGGCTGCCCATCATCCATTTTAACATCAATAGCCATTGCTGAATTAACAGGAATTATCCCCGTAGTGTTAACTGAGCCAGATGAAGGCGCACCAAGATAAAAATAATGTCCAGCCGTTGTATACCCAGAGCCACCAGCATTATAAGACACCGTATAAACCGCCCCGTCATACACATCTGAATCAGGAGCATTCTCGCCGCCGATTACCAACCAGCCATTTTTTAACCCCGTATACGCAACATCCACCATCCCTGCTTCGTATAAATGTTGCCAAGCCCTATACCATTCACCTTGCGCACCTCCACCGGGATATTCGATTAGACCATCTTTATCTCCCGCATCAGGAAACAAGTTGGTATCTCCGGGAAGTTGGCCGTACCTTTCTTTAAAGTTACCGAATAGGACAGAATATTGCTGAACTTCCCTTATTGCAGATTGAACTCTAGTTGCTTCAATCATACTTTGCGCCACCAAAATCCCACCAATAAGCAGCCCGATAATAACGAGGACGATGGATAGCTCAACAAGTGTGAATCCTTTTTTCATATCTAATATACTAAATTCAATTGGTTAAGTATGCGTTAAGCGGGTGTGATTGTTAATCTATCTTATTGTTAGTGGCGGCACGGCCTATTATAATGGCAAGGGTGCATTTAACATCGTCATCTGAAAGGTCGTATGAATATGGGGAGCCGCCGCTTGTATCATAGCAGGATGAGTTCATGCTTGAAAAAATATAGCCTGCATAAGAGGCTACACTTGATGTACGTGCTATGCCATCATCTATTTTAGTATCAATTGCGAAGGCGGTTGAGGCTTTTAAAGCTCCTTGAATACCGCCAGCGTTGTCATGTCGAGGGCCTGTTGTAGAGTCATAATATCCAATAAGATACCATGGGTTATTACGCAGAGAGTAGTTCAGGTAGATATGTATCCCTGTATTATCTCTATCCCCGATAAATTCCGGTATATTTATTCCGGTGCGGATGCCTGAGCTGGCATCTGTGCTGAATGTAGGGTATTTATCAGCCAGAAATCCATCCTGCTGCAAATGTATCCAGAAATTCGCTGTTTCATAGTCGAATGTTAACGCAGTGTGCACGACTGCTCCACTATTAGTCCCAGTTGTTTCCACCTTTCCATCACCATCGCCTGCTGGGCTGTGAAATGGTGAATCTCCGGGGAGGTAATTATATTTGGTTTTGAAGTTTAATATGGCCGCATCATATTGCCCAAGTTGCTTAATGAATGATTGCACCTTAACACTCTCAATCATACTTTGCGCCACCAAAATCCCACCAATGAGCAGCCCGATAATAACGAGGACAATGGATAGCTCAACGAGGGGTGAAACCTTTTTTCATCTGAATACTATATCAAATCGGCATTTTTCTTCAATCACATTAACCATGATTTAACGATTATAGGGTAAAAATAACTCAGAAAGAAGTTTTACTGACATTTTGGAGGAATTAATGCCAATAGATAAAGAAATGCCGATATTAATTGTTGATGATTCACGCCCGATGCTGAAAATCATTCGCAACTTGCTAGCGCAAATCGGCTTTAGAAATGTGGATGAGGCTACGGATGGCGTAGAAGGCCTGAAAAAAGCCCGCGCACAGAAATATGGTCTGATTATTTCGGATTGGAATATGGAGCCGGGTATGAATGGCCTGCCCTTCCTGAAGGAAGTGCGCGCCGATGCCAGCATTAAACATGTACCGTTCATTATGATTACTGCCGAAAGCAAGACAGATAACGTTATTGCCGCCAAACAAGCAGGCGTTAATAATTATATTGTCAAACCGTTTAATTCAGAAACACTAAAAGGCAAAATGGCCGCCGTGTTTGGGGCATTTTAGAGGATATTACCATGAATAACAATGACGTAGTAAGCACTTTAGCAAAGAAGATGAAAGAATTGAAGTCCGAAAAGGGCGGCAAAATCAGCTTTGACGACATCAGCAATATGATGATTTCAGTTATTGAAGCCGTAAACTCCGGAGTTTTAGAGAATTCTATAATTTTCAAAGAGTTAGAGCAAATCAAAGTCGCAATTGAAGAAGCTAAGGGTGAAACCGCAACCATTCTACATGATGACGGATCTTCAATCCCCGATGCTTCAAGCCATCTTGACGAAGTTATTAAAGATACGGTCAACGCAGCAAATGTTATTATTGATTCTGCAAGCGATATTATGGAATTAGCGGGTGACAATGAAGAAATCAGCGCGAAAGCAATGATTATCATCGAAAATTGTGATTTTGGCGATTTATCCCGTCAACGCCTGATTAAAGTATTGACTCATCTTGATAATATTGAAACAAGACTTGATAAATTATTTGCAGCGCTGGAATTGGAAAGAAAAACGCCTAAAGAGAAAAAAGCTGATGGCATTTCTCTCACTGGCCCACAACTTGCTGCAGATGCACCAAGTCAGGATGATATAGATGCACTTTTCGACAGCTTATGAGGCGAAAAACACCTCCCTACCCTCCAGCGTCACAATCTTCGTTGCGTTATACCTGATACTTCTGGCGTTTTTTATCATTCTCACCAAGGATTTATCCTTCGACCAGCATAAAAAAACCGTTGCTATGCGTAGTTTGCAGGAAACTTTTGGACGGCCAAAAATCCAAATGATTAAGTTCGGCAGATTAAATGAAGTGAAAATTGAAGATTTCCCAGCAGAGATTGAAAAGATTTTCGGCCAAAGCGCCACCGTAATAGTCCCGATTGCCGGTGACGATGTAACGGTCATAATAGATAAGGATTACCTATATTACTCCGATGAGGTTAATTTTAAACCCGAACAAATTGAGAAAATGATGGATTTTCGCGCACTTCTGGCAGAATGGCATGAAGTTGCAAATCCTGAATTTATCATCTCTTTGAGTGAATCCAGCTATGAATTAGACTCTGCTAGACTGGAATATTTCAGGAACAATCTGGCAGGAGCAAGGCTTTCCACCGGACTAACCAGTGATAGTGATAACAAATTTGTCATGAGGGTATATAAATGAGGCGAAAACCCACAGCAGAAAGTGACCAGCCGCAATGGATGATTAGCTTTGCTGATTTGCTCTCGCTCATCCTCACATTTTTCGTGCTGATATATTCCATGGCGCAACCCATGCAAATGACCAATATCTATAAATGGGATTATAACAGCTTGGTAAGCCTGAACACTGATATCAATTTCTCGAAAATCAATCTGGAGCAAGGTTCGGACGTGATGACGAATGAATATTTGCTGAATATTTTCACCCAAAGGCTCAAAAATGAGAATCTGGATTATCTTGAAATCAAAACCGAGCATGAGAATTTTGTGATATCGCTGAGCTATGATGCCATAAATCCTGAGGTTTTACAAAAACTCGCAGAAATCCTGAGGAGCTTTAACACAAATAAGCATATATTTACTGCTGATTTAGCGCGCTCTTATGAAATTATGGGCGATTTGGCAGATTTGGACGTGACCGAAAAAATCGGCGCATTTGAGAAGGATGGCATCGGCGACAAAGTTGACATCGTCATTTATCCGTAGTAATTCCATTTTATGAATAAAATTGTCGCAAATGCTGCCGAGGCTCTTAACGGCATATTGAAAGATGGCATGGTCATAATGGCCGGAGGCTTTGGCTTATGCGGTATTCCTGAGCATTCAATTGCCGAAATCCGCAAATCAGAGATTAAAAACCTGACATTCATCAGCAATAATTGCGGCGTTGACGAATTTGGCTTGGGGATTTTGCTGCAAAATAAGCAAATCAAGAAAATGGTCTCCTCCTATGTTGGCGAAAACAAAGAATTTGAGCGCCAATTCCTAGCGGGTGAGCTGGAGTTAGAATTTAATCCGCAAGGCACATTGGCTGAGCGCATCCGTGCCGGAGGAGCCGGAATTCCTGCATTTTTCACCAAAACCGGATATGGCACGGTGGTTGCCGATGGCAAAGAAACCCGCGAGTTTGATGGCGAGAATTATGTCATGGAAAGCGCATTGAAAGCTGATTTATCAATTGTCAAAGCGTGGAAAGCCGATAAATTCGGGAATTTGATTTATCGCAAAACTGCGCGCAACTTCAACCCGATGATGGCAACAGCAGGCAAAATCTGCGTTGCCGAAGTTGAAGAAATCGTTGCAGAACTTGAACCGGACAATATCCACACACCCGGAATTTATGTTGATAAGGTCTTTATCGGCACGAATTTTGAAAAGCGCATTGAGCAGCGTACAATTTCGGAGGCAAAATAATGGCTTGGACTCGCGATGAAATGTGCAAACGCGCCTCAAAAGAGCTGCAAGACGGGTTTTACGTCAATCTGGGCATAGGCATGCCGACTATGGTCGCAAATTATATCCCGCATGATGTGAATGTTACCTTACAAAGTGAAAACGGACTGCTTGGGTTGGGGGCATTTCCGTTGGATTCAGAAGTGGATGCCGACCTAATAAATGCAGGAAAACAAACGGTTACGGCAGAAGCAGGCGCTAGCTTCTTCTCCAGTGCCGATAGTTTTGCTATGATTCGCGGCGGACATATTGATTTATCCATCCTCGGAGCATTTCAGGTTTCCGAAAGGGGTGATTTGGCCAATTGGATGATACCCGGCAAAATGGTAAAAGGCATGGGCGGCGCAATGGATTTAGTCGCCGGAGTGAAGAAAGTTGTGGTGATAATGGATCACAACTCCAAAGACGGCGAAGCCAAGTTGGTGAAGGAATGCAACCTGCCATTAACCGGAAAAGCAGTAGTTGACCGCATAATTACCGACCTCGGCGTGTTCGATGTAACAGAAAACGGTCTGAAAATTGTAGAATTGGCCACCGGAGTTACAAAAGATGAGGTTATAGCTAAAACCGAAGCTAAAATTGCGTGAATCATTTCGACTTAAACCCCTACAAGCCCAAAACTCTTGACTACAAAGCCACTCAACTCGTATAATGGGGCAATCTTGCGGAAATAAACGAAAAATAATTAAAATTTTTCATAAATTGTCAAAAAAGTGACATATTTCCATGGTATAACTATAAATAGGCTAGAAATTATGGCTATCAATGTTAACTGAATTTACAGAGTTTTATGGTAATCTATAATTAACGCGTGTTTAACAAATAAGGTAATGATTATGAAAATGAATAAAATGAAAACTTGGGGACTAACTATCTTCGCAGCCGCGATTGTAACTATGATTCCTGAAATATCACTTGCATCAGGTGCTGATGATGGTGGTATTGGCGAAAGTCTATGTAATATAGCAGAATGGTTTACCGGTGATACCGGCAGAGCGATTGCAACAGTAGCAATCATCTTCCTTGGCATTGCAGCATTCTTCGGTAAAGTTACTTGGGGTCTTGCCTTGATGTTCGCAGTTGGCGTTTTCGCTATCTTCGGTGCAAATGAGATTGTACAAGCTATCTCTAGTGGCGAAGGTTGTGCATCATAAATATCTTAATCATAGGCTATCTGCCCATAAGGGTAGATAGTCTGGATAAGAAGATAAGAATTTTCTAAATTAGTAAGGGGTAGAGTAAATCATATGGGCAATTTCAATTATTTCAGTAAAGCAACTTTTTCTGCAGCACTAGCAGCCTTGGCGCTAATATTATTGCCCGAGCTTGCTTACGCGCTTCCAGGTGGCCTTTCAGTTGATACCCCGTTTGGTGGTATCGGAGGCGGTGGAGAAGCTGGCGGGATTGCAGCAGCTTTATGTGAAATTGCCGGATGGTTTACTGGTGGCGTTGGACAAGCAGTTGCTTCCTTAGCCGTGATATTCCTCGGAATTGCCGCATTCTTCGGTAAGGTTACTTGGGGCTTAGCAATTATGTTTGCAGCAGGTATATTTGCAATATTCGGCTCTTCTGATATTGTATATGCAATAACCGGTGGTAAGGGTCACGGATGTTGCGATGGCATCTCTGTAGGCGGAAGTATTTTAGGTGCAAGAGTAGAAGCCTGCTTTGGTGGATAAACACTGGGAAAAGTATATGCGGATAAAATTATATGGCAGCAAAATCAAAGCGAAAAAGTGAAGAAAGAAGTTTTGAAATAAATGAATTTATTCCATTCGCATGCCATTATTCTCCGGAAACAATCCTCACCAAAAACAACGAATTAATCCAATTTATAAAGCTGGACTTTGACGCTGGCTATGATGATAACGACTTCCGCGAAGAACTTCGCTCTGCCATAAATTCCGCCATTGACCCTGCCAAGCACGCAATCTGGATTCATACCACCAGAAGCCGCGAGGAAGAAAAAAAACTCACCGCCGGCGATTTCAGAAAGAATATTGAGCTTAGATGGAGAAAAAGGCTGCCCAGCAAGGTGCATTACGACAATTGCATCTATATATCTATATTGCACGACTCCAAAAGCGCGGCGCTAATTAACCCCAAGAACTACTTCAGAGCATTAAATTATCGCGCTGAAACCGCTTTTAAGAACCAGCATCTTAGCAAAATTCACTCCGAATTAAACACCACGGTAGATAAAATTGGCGGCGCACTAAGGAAGTTTGGCGCGAAAAAACTCTCTATTTACGAGGAAGGTGGGGTTTATTACTCAGAGCCTATGGAATTCATGCATCGCATCTTGAGCTTTTATGATGACCATATTCCCGTACCGGTTGGGGATTTATCAAAATTCCTAATTCCCGAAAACCTATCATTCAATATCTATTCGGGACAAATGGACTTGATGAGCGAGCGCGGCACGCATTATGGCGCAGTTATAACCCTGAAAGAATGCGAAAGATTAATCGCCAAATCATTGGATAATCTACTCAATATCGACTGCGAACTCGTAATCTCACAATCTTTGGAATTTGGCACTGCAAATATGATGCTTCCGCCGCTTGAATATCAGAAGGAAGTGCAAAAAATCAGTCAGGATAAAGATTTTTTCGAGCTAACCGGAATAGATAAAATTGAATCTACCGACCCTGATAATTTTGCCGTACAGCAAACTAATATTCTGGTAATGCAGGATTCCAGAGCTAAACTTCAGAGTAAGTTGATAGAAATCCACGAAGAATTATCAAAGCTGGGCATTATAGCAATTACGGAAGATTTGCGTCTGGAAAGAACTTTTTGGTCAATGCTTCCCGGAAACTTTGCGTTCTTAAAACGCCAAGATATAGTGCCACGCAAGGATATCGCAAATTTCGCAATTCTCGGTAATGATATCTACCAAGATTGTGATAATTCAATGTTTGGTAATCCGATTATATTCTTTGAAGATGCGGAAAAAGAACCCTACCCGTTCCATATAATCAATAATGGCTCAAGCAATTTGCTTTCCATCGCAGAGGAAGAGGAGCGCAGAGTTAGCCTGATAAATTTACTGGTGCTGCACGCTTCCAGATATCCGGCAAGAATCGTCTATTATGACCCAACCGGAAAATATCAGAATTTCGCAAAATCAGTAGGAGTTGAATATACAACCAGCCCCGACTTTGATAAGTTCAAAGCCTCCATGGGCGAAACTCCCAGCATAATAGCATTCACATCTCTGGAGAAGATTCTCTCAGGCTCAAATAGCTCGGACTTCTTCAATAATTTCTTAGATTATGCGGGTGAAAATAATTCCGTAGTAATCGCCGGAATTGACGCTAACGAAAATGCGATAAAACTCCTACCAAGCTTTGATAGCCAAGCGTTTTTTGGCATGCCAAATGCCCGAAAAATGGTAGAAAATTATGATTTATTTGATGATGAGGTAAAAATTCTACATTTGCTTGAGGATAAAAAAATATATCTAAAGCATAATTACGAAGAGAAAATCCTGCAATTCTCACCGACTGAACCAATGATAAAATCGCTCCTCTCCGGAGAAAAGATATGAGATATCTGCTTGGCGGCATATTCTTGCTGATTATCGGCTTTTTGCCCGATGCTGCATATGCCGCCATCACAGATTTTACAGTCAATCCGGGAAGTTGTGGGAATCCTGAAGCATTCAATATTGAATGCAGCAGCAGCCCTGATGCCGGGCTATTTACCTCAATTGCCTGCAAGGTAATGAAAACCTTCAATGCGGGCATCATACCTCTTTACTGTAATATTGTCGGCAACCCTATTTACCAAAACATGCTGAACGGATTTTTGACCTTATATGTCTTATTCTGGGTATTCTCATATTTATTCGGTCTTTCCCAAACCAACACGGGAAATGCCATGATAAGACTGCTAAAAGTCATGATAATATATGCATTTGTGTCCGACCCTGAGCTTTTCTTCGGCCTCCTCTATCAGACCATAATGAATGTTCCGCAGCATATGGTCGAAATTATCCTGAGCGATACCGGCTCTGAAACATTCTACGAATATGTAGATAAGGGAATGTTCGAAGTATTTAATAATGTTCTTCGCCCCGAAGTTGTTGATGAGTCAGGCGCTACAAAGCAATCTATAGACTTGCGACTCTTTGAATTTGGTATAGCAGTCTGGAAATTATTACCGGGCGGCAGCTTTGTCGCTACAATGTTCATCAGCGTTGTATCAGGCTGGTTAGCGGCTTATTTGTCAATCATGATTCGCTATTTACTAGCCCTTATGACAATCGTCTTTTTGCTCATGTTAACCCCATTATTCCTCCCTACCCTGCTATTTGAAAAAACAGCTTTTGTGGGGGAAGAATGGATAAGGATGCTGAGCAGCTTTATGCTGCAAATAGTAATCGTAGTTGCCTATGTTATCATGGTTGAAGTATTCTTTGTCGAGTTCCTCGATTTAATCAAATTTGGCTTTAATGAAATCGTTATCGATAGGAGCTATAATGAATATATCGTCCCTTACGGTAAAAACGCTGATGGTGAATTTGTTAGTAAAATCGAAAATGCCATGGGCGGTGTAAACCTTCAGGGTGCAGAAAAATACATCACCGATATTAGTTATGGCGGCGACCCTAAGGAATTTATCCCGTGGTTCATATTCCAGATGTTAGTTATGCTGATTATCGTTTTCCTAACCTTCAGCTTTATGAAGCGAGTTCCGGCATTTGCCGGTTATCTTGCCGGAAACCCGAAATTTGTACGCTTAATGGGTGGACAAGGCTTTGCCCAGCGCGGCTCAGAAAATGAGGCGCCGCTTTATATGCAGAACAAGGTAAAAGGCAAGCTGAGTAGCTATCAAGCCCGTCTGGACAAAGTTATCGATGATGACCTAAGCAGCTTCGGACCAGAATAATCATCGCAAGTTAGAATAAAATTAATAAATTTAGGGTAAAAACTTCCGAAACCCTTGTAATAACCGTATAATATAGTAATTTCTAGACATGTCTGACCTAAAAAAACCTAAAAAGCCACACCACCCTGTCAATTGGTATGCTGACCGCTATCAGGCAAATATAGTATGGCGGGATTGGATGATTCTGATAGTTATCCTCAGCCTGCTTTCAGTGATTTTTATGACAGTAGCCGCCTATTTCTTTGTACCACTCAAATCTGTTGAGCCATTTGTTATTCAGATTGACGAAAGCACTGGCGTTACAGAGATTGTCTCAAGCAAAAAAATTAAGGAATATAGCGCGAATGAATCTCTAGTAAAGTTCTTCTCAATGCGCTACATATATTCACGTGAAAATTATAATTTCCGCCTAATTGATGAAAATAATGAGGTTGTCAGAGTTATGTCTTCACCGGAAGTTTTTTACCACTTCCGCCGTTATATCGACCCCGCTAACCCCGGAAGTCCTTATAATATATTTGGAACTAAGATAGAACGCTTTG
>PCXJ01000033.1 GCA_002787615.1 Alphaproteobacteria bacterium CG11_big_fil_rev_8_21_14_0_20_44_7 | reverse complement strand
TTTTCAACTATTATCATTGGTGGCGTTATATCCTGAGCTAAATCCTGCGACACTTAAATCTCCAAAAAGTTTTTCAAAAGAGAAAGGCCAATTTGCTGGCTCTTCTCTGGGTGAAATTGTACACCCATTATATTACCCTTTGCAACTATTGCCGTTATTGCACTGCCGTAATCGCATGTAGCTAGAACATATTTTTCATCACAATGCAACTGGTACGAGTGGACGAAATATACATCACCGCTAATTTTATCATTTAATGGTTGAGATTTGGTTAAGTTTAGCGAATTCCAACCCATATGCGGAATCGGCAATCCCTTGTCGGAAGGCTTGATTTTTCGCACTTCTCCGCCAATCCAGCCCAAGCCATCATGCTCGCCATATTCATAGCCTTTTGCTGCGAGAAGTTGCATGCCAACGCAGATGCCCAAGAATGGTTTTTTATTGTCCAGAACTTGCTTTTCCAGCTCTGCCACCATCCCATTCAGCGCCCGTAAACCAGCTGCGCAATCGCCAAATGCACCAACGCCGGGCAGCACAATATGAGTTGCGGATTGTAAATCCTTTGGGTCGGAGGTGATTTGCACTATCCCGTCTGAAATATGCTCAAACGCCTTGCTGACTGAGCGCAAATTGCCTGAGCCATAGTCAATAATAACGGTGCGTGTGGTTTTAGTCGTTTTCGTCATGCTTAAAGTTGTGCTCTTCTTCCATATAGCGTTTTACATCTTCGGGAATTTCATCAGAAATCCCTTTTTTTATCACTTTGCCATAATCGAGGAAATTTACAACTTTTTGGTTGTCATAATCTTGCTGCATTTGCATGACGGTTTTTTTCTCGGCTTCAATATACACCCAGAATTTCTTGCCGGAGGAGTTTGTGCCGCGACAAAGCACAATCGCATTATGTGTTTCCAGCTTGATTTTTTGTTCAAATGTTAGTGACATAGGCGGATTATATAGAAAAAGCCTGAATTTTCAAAGCTTTTTATCAGCGTGCAAGCGCGTCTTTTGTAAATCTTATAGTATCCACCACCATTTCGCCAATGCTGCAAAGTGTATCATGCATGCCCGTAAAATCTTGAGCTGCTTCCGGTTTTTGCGCTGGTCTTCTAGCTTCGGCTAAATCTGCAATTAGCTTAAATTCAGTGTTTCTGCTCGCATGTACTTGTGCAGCATTATCTAGAGGAAGACGCATAAATTCCTCTAAATCGGGAAGTTTCCCTCCGGCAAAGTCTTTGCCTTTATCTCTCCAGCTTTCTTCGCATTCGGTGAATAATCTATATTTCCAGAAGGTACTTGGAGCAAAATTGCCTTTTCTATCGGCAAATTGAGCGACAAAGCTAACCGCTTGGTCAATTTGCTCTGCTACTGAGTCATCTTTTCCGCGTGCAGTTCTGCGTGCATAGAGTAGCGCATTTTGGCGTGCTTGCGAAAGTGTCTGCGGCATATTCTCCATATCGCCATTGGATATGGAATTTGCGAAGAATTGATAATCTGCTGCCGCCCATGAGTTTTTGTATGCTGCTTTGACTAGGTCCATAATTTCTGCCTTAATTTGTTGCTATCTTAATATATCTTAATATTATTGATTTTGGAATGATTTTTATGTTAAATTTTTGTGAAACTTAAGTTTACCTGTTCCAGCCGTCAATCTTATTATCTTGCATTTGTTTTTCTATTTTCTCTCTATAGCCTTTATCATCAAGTTTTGAAACTTCCCGCAAGCCATCAATGACATAATCCATTTCCGTCAGAGCATCTTGAGTTCTTGCATAAAAATCAGGATTATACCCCACATTACCCAGAATATCATGCAATAATCTGCCGAAATCTCGCTGCGCATCTGAATAATCAGGTTCTTCCCCAAGGTTTTGCTGGATGATTTGGCGAAAACGCTCCTCATCTTGAATGTCAATAGTTGATGAAGCGGCAGAAGCTAGGTATTCTTCGGCATATCTGTCCCAGCAATCATTAGCCACATTAACGGCAATCTTTGCATCTTGTATGATGCGCTCAGTTTCGCCATGGCTCAAATCGGCAAAATCTTCCGCGCTAATAGTTTGGACTGTATCTAACCCCAGAACTCTAAGATATTGGTTAGCATAGCGGAGATATTCATTATAAAATACTTCCTGTGGTGCGCCGGCTTCCTGTATGTATAACATTGATTTGAACTCAAATGGTTAATTAGAGCGATACCCTATAACATCACTAGTCTATTCTGTCAATGATTTTGCTATGATTTCGCTACGTTATGCGTTCCTCGGTCAAAATAGCGATGCTGGGCATAAACTTCTCTATCACCACTGGTTATCCCAACCATTTTATAGCCGCGCTGTGCTAAGTGCCAGCGCCGGAAATCATTGGCATAAATCCCCAACAGGATATAAATCGGCATCTTAAATGCGATAATATAGCCGGGAGGATATCCTGCAAATTCTGCACCGAAGATGGATATAGATTCAATCACCACAATAAGCAGCAAAAACAGCCAGCAGCGCTTATCCAGCGCCCAGATGATATTCAGCGGGAAGAGAAACGCCATCCACGAAAAAGCTTCCTGCACAAATTCCGCCGTTTCACGCGGGTCTTCGGCATTTTCTTTCTCATATACGGTATAAATTTTCATTTTCAGCCGACTTTTGTATTTTTTCTTGTAATTTTTGCAATCAGTTTTATGATGCAAAATCAATTGAACTACATTTAAACCATAATCTTATACAAAATCATGACCTATTACAAATATTTTCTCGCGACATTGCTAATCATCGCTGCTGCACTAGGTAGCAACTTTTCTACTTACTCGGACGCGCAAGCTAGTGCTATGGGCGCGCAGCAAGAGCGAATTGCACTTGTTACCATCCGCTATAACCAAAAAGTTATCTCCTATAAGGGGCAGCTTTATAACGCGGTGACAGAAGCAGTAAAAACAAAGCCGACTGTGGTTTTTGATGTGGTGAGCTATGCGCCGGTGGGCAGAGATGCCAAATCAAATATGAAATTGAGCGAAAGGGCATATTCATATGGCGCTCAGGTTGCTGAGGATATCAAAAGAATGGGTGTAAATCCGCAGCAAGTTACTTTTTCCAGCCAGCAAGATCCAAGAATCAGCTTTGAGGAAGTTCGGGTCTTTGTCAGATAAATTCAAAGATTTGGGGATTCCCGCTTCTGAAATTACGCCTTCTGTCAGCATTGCAGTTAGCGGGCTAATGGAGCATCTGGAATTTCTGAACAAGGAATTGCGCAGGCAGGGCGAGCAATTGCAAAATCTGCAAAATCTCATTGATACGGATACTTCTCCCGCACTTCCCAACATAAAATCATTTGAAAAACGGCTGGAATGGGCAATTGCCATCAGCAAACGCCATACCGAGCCTACCAGTGTGGTGATTTTCCGTATCGAAAATATCGAGGAAATCGAAGAGAGATATGGTTTTCAGGCGGGGAGTATGGCGATAAATCATGCAGCAAAAACCCTTTCCGACAATATTCGTGATACCGATTTTTTTGCCAGAATCAGCCGTGATGAATTTGGTGCGCTGATGTTCTTCGCCGATATTGAAAATGTGCAGAGCAAGGCAAGCCGCCTTTGCGCGCAGGTGGCAGGTGAGCAATTGCGCTGGAATAACGGTTATATCGAGATTCATGCAGGTTTTGGCGCGCATATGATAAAAGCGGGAGATGACTCTGAAACTGCGCTTCTGGCGGCAAAAAACGCGGTTTTTATTGAAAAGCAAAGAAAAAAATTTGATGTAACAAATTTTAAGGCGTAAGTTCCTTTTACGATGACAAGTTTCAGCACAAGTTTCAGCATTATAAAACCCGATGATTTGCATGTGCATTTGCGCGATGGAGCGTTGCTGGAGATTGTTGCCAAGCATACAGCGCGGCAGTTTTCGCGTGCGATTATCATGCCGAATTTAGTCCCTCCGGTGACAAATACTCAGCTTGCAGGGGAATATAAGGCGCGAATTGAAAAGGCGGCGGGGCAGGGTTTTGAGCCACTGATGACACTATATCTTACCGATAATACTGAAATGCAGGAAATTCAAAAAGCCGCAGAAAACGGGTTTGTTAAAGGCGCAAAGCTTTATCCGGCGGGTGCAACCACAAATTCTGATTCAGGGGTGACTGATATCAGCAAGATTTATCATGTGTTGGAGGAAATGCAAAAGCAGGGTTTGCCGCTATTGATTCATGGCGAGGTAACCAACGCGGATATTGATATTTTTGACCGCGAAAAGGTTTTTATCGAAGCTATTTTAGCCCCGCTCACTGCAAAATTTCCTGATTTGAAAATCGTTTTTGAACATATCACCACCAAAGATGCGGCTGAATTTGTTGCTGCTTCAGGGCAAAATATCGCGGCTACCATCACCGCGCATCATCTGTTGTTTAACCGCAATCATATGCTGGCAGGCGGCATTCGCCCGCATTATTATTGCCTGCCGATTTTAAAGCGCAATATCCACCGTGAAGCATTGCAAAAAGCGGCTTTGGGTGATAGCGGCAAATTCTTTGCCGGAACAGATAGCGCCCCGCATATTCTCGCAAAAAAAGAATCTTCCTGCGGTTGCGCAGGCTGTTATACGGCAGCCTATGCGCTGGAATTATATGCCCAAGTTTTTGATAAGGCAGAGGATTTATCCAAGCCCGCCAGCCAAGCCAAATTTGAGAATTTTATGAGCAAATTCGGGGCAGATTTTTATGGTTTGCCATATAATAATGAGCAAATAACTTTGCACAAAATTTCACAAAAAATTGCGGAAAAAATCTCCACTCCAGAGGGCGATATTATCCCGCTTTTAGCCGGTGAAGAAATTGATTGGAGCGTAGTTTATGCTGCATAAGCTCTTCCATTTATTACCACCGGAAACCGCGCATAATCTTGCGATTTGGGCATTGTCAAAAGGGCATACGCCAAAATATGACGAAGAATATGATAATCTGGAGCGCGAAGTTTTGGGGCTGAAATTCAAAAATCCAATCGGCATGGCGGCAGGGTTTGATAAAAACGCGCAGGCCATAGAAGGTTTGTTCAATCTTGGTTTCGGTTTTGTTGAGGTTGGAACGGTTACGCCAAAGCCGCAAAGCGGAAATCCAAAGCCGCGCATTTTTAGGCTTTCCCGCGATAAGGCGATTATCAACCGCTTGGGCTTCAATAATCTTGGGATTGATGCATTTTTGAAAAATGTAAAATCCGCCAATAAAACCGGAATTTTAGGGATAAATATCGGCGCGAATAAAGATACCGAAAATTTCATTGAGGATTATGAAAAGCTAATCCCGAAAATCTGCAAATATGCTGATTATATAACTATCAATATTTCCTCGCCCAACACGCCGGGCTTGCGCGAGCTGCAAAAGCAAGAGCAGATAAAATTGCTGGTGCAAGCGGTGAAATCTCTGCGCAATGAGCAAAAGAAAAAGCCGCCCTTGCTGGTGAAAATCGCACCCGATTTGAATGAAACTGAAGTTTATGCAATTACCGATATATTGCTGGAAAACGGTATTGACGGCGTGATTGCGACCAACACAACAATTTCCCGCCCGAATTTGAAAAGTAAAAATCAAGCGCAGCAAGGCGGTTTGAGCGGTGCGCCATTGCGTGATGCTTCCACCGAAATCGTACGCAAAATCCATAGCCATTCCGAAGGGCGCTTGCCGATTATTGCGGTTGGTGGGGTTTTTACCGCGCGTGATGTGCTGGAAAAGCTGGAAGCCGGAGCGAGCCTTGTGCAAATTTACACCGGACTGATTTATGAAGGGCCAAAAATCGTTAAAAACATCAAAGACGAGCTGGCTGCGGCGCTGATTTAGCCCCTTGGACAATCACCGAAGCACAATTGCCGGATTATTTTTAAAAAACTCTGAAAATAATCTTATTCAAATTGACAACTCTATTTCCGCCTTTAATACTTATTTCATGATAAATGTTCAGAAAGTAAATATTATATGCATGAAATGGGGCACGAAATATGGCCCTGAATATGTGAACCGCTTATATTCTATGGTTTCTCGCAACCTTACTGTGCCGCATCGCTTCGTTTGCTTCACTGATGATGTAAAAGGTCTGGAGAAAGGGATTGAAACCTTCCCGATGCCGGAAATTTATGTGCCGGAAAAAAACCGCGTTTCCCCGTGGATGAAGCTTTCTTTGCTCGGCGAAACTCTGGGAGATTTGGAGGGGCAAAGCCTGTTCCTCGATTTGGATATTGTGATTATTGAGAATATTGATTGCTTTTTCGCCAATCCCGGCAAGTTCTGTATTATCGAAAACTGGACGCAAAAAGGGCAGGGCGTGGGGAATTCTTCAGTATACCGCTTTGAAATCGGCGCGCATAAAGATGTGCTGGAATATTACACCAAAAATCCTGAGAAAGTTGTGGCGGAATATGATAATGAGCAGATTTTCCTTTCTAAAATGATTGGTGGGCAAGGGGATTTATCATATTGGCCGGCTCAATGGTGCAAAAGCTTCAAGCGCCATTGTGTGCCAAAAGGCGTTTTGCGCTTTATCAAAACTCCGGAAATCCCGAGCGGCGCAAAGATTATCGTTTTCCACGGGCATCCGCATCCTGATGAGGCCATCAAGGGCGCGTGGCCGGGCGCATGGTATAAGCATGTAAAGCCGACTTCTTGGGTCGCCGATTACTGGAAGTGAGAAATCTTCCATGTTCAAAAAATCTACTTAAAAACCTTCGCCATTTTTCTGACGCTTGCATATTTTGAATCAACGCAAAAGCGATACGGGTCGCGGAAAAGTTTTTTAATTCTGCGTCCGGTGCTTTGCGAAGGCTGCTTATATGCGGTGTTGTTTTTGGATGAGATTAGTTTCTGATAAGCGAGCGCATCTTCAACCGATTTTTTGTTGGTATAATCCATAAATGCGGCGATTTTGGTTATATCAATCGCGGTTTTCTGCGGCTTTTCATATTCCTTTATCAATTGCTTGGCGATTATTTGCGGAGCATGGTTTTCTTCCACAAATTTCCGCCCTTTTGCCGCTATTTTGCGATAATAATCTTTATTATCGAGGATGTGTTTTACATTATCATAGATATTGTCCAGATTGGCACTCACCAACGGTATTTTATGTTTCGGGTCATATTCTTCCTTCACATAACAAACCGCAATTTTACCCATCGCCATTGCTTCCAGCGCGGTGATGCCATACCAGCCGACACGAATTTGATCGAGGATAATATCAGCACTTGCGTATAATTCCTTGGCTTTTTCATGCGGTAAATTTTGTACTAATTTGAAATCAAATTTATAGCCATTATCGGTAAGTTTTTCGAGTGCTTTGATGATGTGCTCTGTGCCTTTTAAATTGCGGCTGGTCGGAGCATGGACAATGAGTGGCTTTTCCATATCGCCAAGTCCGATATGCGGATATTCCTTCGGTTTTATAACGCGCTCAACGATTTTGCTTTGCGGGGATGATTCCATCACTTCGGCATCAGTCGCGAAAGTTCCATCGCATATTTCATATAAAAAATCACGCCATAAAATCTTTTTTTCATCGGGGATTTGTAGATAGTTTTTGCCCGGTTCATCAAGCCATTGATATGGGTTGTTTTCGCGCAAAATATGTTCAAGGCGAATTTCCGAGCCACGAAAATGGACATATATCTTTTTGCCAAGCAGGCGTAAAAATAGCAAATCCATCGCATACGGAAACCCGAAATTGAATTTTTCTGCGTGCCCCGGCTTAAAGTGCAAAAGCGAGCGCGCATGGAAATGAAAAACATCATATTTTGGCGCAATCTCAGCCATAAAATTTGCAGCAGGCAGACTTGTTGTATCACCTTCCAGAAAAATCCTCTTGCCGCTATCAAATTTGAATTTGGAGTCCTTGACCGTGTAATAATCGCTTTTATAGCCAAGCTCATTGAAGGCTTCACTCAAAAAACGCGCCTGATTATTCTGCGGGACAACACCCTGAAAAATCCGCAATTTCTGCTTTGGTTTATTCTTTTTCAGCATAAATTTCCCATTGCTCCGGAGCTATTGAGGAGTCATATCTCTTGACGATTTCTGCCATATTTTTTTTGTTGGAGAATGAGTCAAAAATATCGCCGATTTTTAGCTCATTAATCGCAATTCCTGAAATTTCACTGAGTAAGATCGTGCCTTTTCCGCATTGCACAATCAGTTTGTTTTCCGCCAATGAAATATCCAAAATCTCCCCCGATTTCTTGCGGTAAAAAACTCCCGTATCAAATGGTGCTGCATTGCCGATAAGCAATTTCTTGCCATTGATGAAACTAAAAGCGCTTGGGTAGGGCGGCTTTACGGCGCGCACCAGATTATAAATTTCTTCTGCATTCATCGACCAGTCAATCTGCCCATCCTCGGCTGTGCGCTTGGGGTAAAATGTCGGCATTGTCGGCGGTTGCGGTTGGAATGCAATTTCGCCATTTGCAATTTTCGGCACATAAGTTTCCACCAGATTCACCATCGCAATCCGGTTTTTAATATGCAGCGAGGAGATGTCATCAAATTGGTTTACGTCAAAAGTTTGCGAACCGATTATATCGCCATCATCAACACCGGGAGTATAGCGGAAAAGCGAGGTAGTGAATTTTGAAAGCCCCTGAATCAGCGACCAGTTTAGTGGTGAGCGCCCGCGTCCGCGCGGCAAGCCAAATGCGCTGCCATGCATCCCGCAGGCGAAATATTTGAGAGATTGCAAAACCGCATCGGGCAGCAGCCTTTCCCAGCCGATAACCAGCATCAAATCAAGATTTTGCTCGGCGATAAATTTCTGATCCGCTTCATCAGTGAGGGCATAATGCGCGACTTCGTGGAATTTTATATTATTTGCAGCGCAATATTCTTTCAGCGCCGCACCTTCATAAAATGCCACTTTGTTCTTCTCGGCAATTTCCTGTGGGATGGAAATCACCAGCGCAACGTCAACAATTCCTCCCATTTTGAGGCGATGGATAAAATCAATCGTTGTGCCTTTACACCCTAAAACTGCTATCTTCATAATCAATGATTCCTTCAAAAACCTTACGGAAATTATTTACCATATAACATTCTAATTCGCTATGGCGGCGTTTTGCCAAATGTTGCCATAATTCCTTCGCATCTCCGGTTTCTGACCACCATGCCGGATGCAGCAAAAGCTGGATAAGCGGTTTGCCTTGCGTGATGAATTCCTTCAAGCGCGGCGCAAATTCAAGGCTGCGGCGGGAGTCGGATAAATACCAATCCTGATTAAAAATCCGTTCATCATAAGCGTTGATGAATTTGCCGTAATTTTTGCCAACAACATCTTCGCTCGGGCGGTGAAAGCTGATGATATTATCAATCGGTGTGATACATTCTGAAAACCAGCTAATTGTTTTGCTGATGGTTTCTTCGGAATAATCGGTCAATCCTTCATCAATATGCAGCCCAACCACATGTCCCATTTCTTTTAGGTTTCTGATAATCTCAATATTTTTCGGTGAGAAGATGTTGTATGTATCGGCATTTAACTGAAAAAATAAATGCGAAACTGCGCCTTCTTCATGGGCGATTTTGCCAAGCTCATATGCTGCAATGCAGGAAATATCAACATCATGGCGCATGAAAAAAGTTTTGCCTGCATCGGGTGCTTTTAGATAATCATCAAAACGTGAGAATTTATAACCCGCCGCCTTAGCGTTTTTTATGATATTGCGGAAATTATTATACGAGAATTCATTTATCATGCGGGCTGAACGCTAGATAAAAAAACCTCTCATATCAAGAATAATTTTCTTTATGCGTTGATGCGCGCAAAAATAATTGACGATGAGCTGTGTAGCGCGTATTAAACTTATATGAAGAAAATTCTGATAACCGGAGGAGCTGGTTTCGTCGGCTCAAATTTAGCGCGTTGTTTGCTACAAAAAGGTGATTATGAAATTATCGTGCTGGATAACCTCCACACCGGACGTTTGAGCAATCTTGAAGGGTTGGATGTTGAATTTGTTGAAGGCAGCGTTACCGATGAGGCGTTGCTGCAAAAGCTGATTGCCGGAAAAGATACGGTTTTCCACCTTGCAACACGTAATATTTATCAATCGGTTGACCATCCCGCTGATGATTTGCAAACCAATGTTATGGGCACGTTCTTGGTATTCTGGACATGCAAAGAGTTGGGCGTGGAAAGAGTTGTGTTTTCCTCAACCTCATCGGTTTATGGAAATAATCCACATTTGCCGACCAGT
>PCXJ01000069.1 GCA_002787615.1 Alphaproteobacteria bacterium CG11_big_fil_rev_8_21_14_0_20_44_7 | reverse complement strand
ACCATCACCGCTTCTGATGCATTCGGAATTCCCGGCACACCAAGGCGCGATGAAACTATGCCCTCATTTATGCAGCCACCATTGGAAAGCTGCAAATCTTCGGCATGTTGGGCAATTAGCGCATCAAATTCAGTGGCATAGGTAAGTGCGTTTCGCATCACGAAAGGATTGGCAAGCGGCAGCCCATCATCGGTAAAGCCGACAACCCCCGCCTCTTTGAGCATCCCTATTTCGGAAAGTTCTTTGCCTTCCATGTTTTTGGTGATGCTGGCATAAATATGCACATTGACGATAGATTTTTTGATGGCGCGGCGTTGGATAAATTCCACCGTGGCGACATTATCCGTCACCGGCTGGGTGTTGGGCATAACGGCAATTCCGGTTACTCCGCCTGCTGCCGCCGAGCGCGAAACAGATTCCAGATTTTCCTTCTTCTCAAATCCCGGTTCGCGTGCATGGACTTGAATATCAATCAGACCGGGGGTGAGGAGTTTTCCCTCGCAATCAATAATTTCTGCATCGCTAGCCTCAATTTTGCCGAAATCAGTGATTTTGTCGCCGTCAATCAGCAAATTGCCGATTTGGTCATAGCCGCTTTCCGGATCAAAAATGCGGGCATTTTTCAGGAGCTTTTTGCCCTTGCCTTTTTTCAGCCCCGGCTCTGCTAGAAATACACTCATCCCAAATTCTCCAAAATTGCCTGACGAACAGCCACGCCCATTTCCACCTGCTCCAGAATGATACTGCGATGGATATCATCGGCGATATCGGAGGCGATTTCCACCCCGCGATTTATCGGCCCCGGATGCATAACTTTGGCGTCATCCTTGGCGAGTGCTAATTTTTCCGCATTCAGCCCGTAATATTTATAATATTCACGCGGCGAGGGCAGATAGCTGCCGCGCATCCGTTCTTTTTGCAAGCGCAGCATCATAATGATATCAACGTTTTTAACTCCTGCTTCCATATCGGTGAAAACTTTTACACCTTGCGAGGTCAGAAATTCTTTGTTCGGCATCAGGGTGGGCGGCGCAATAACCCGTACTTTTGCCCCCATTTTGGTGAGCAGGATAATATTCGAGCGGGCAACGCGTGAGTGGAGAATATCTCCGCAAATCGCAATTTCCAACCCTTTTAATTTGCCTTTTGCATTACGAATTGTAACCGCATCAAGCAGGGCTTGTGTCGGATGTTCATGGCAACCATCTCCGGCATTTATTACTGAGCAATTCACCTTATCCGCCAATAATTTCACCGCGCCGCTAGCCTGATGGCGAACTACAATAAAATCCGGATGCATGGCGTTTAGCGTCATTGCGGTATCAATCAGCGTTTCGCCTTTGCGCAAAGATGAGCTATCAGCCTGCATGGTGATGACATCGGCGCCGAGGCGCTTTCCGGCAAGTTCAAAGCTGGTGATGGTGCGGGTGGAATTTTCGACAAAAAGATTAATAAGAGTGCGTCCGGCGAGAACCGCCTGTTTTTTGTTTGAATGCCTGTTTACGTCTCTATGATGATTGGCTCTATCAAGAATTTCCTCGATTTCCTTAGGAGATAAGTCGGCTATACTGAGTAAATGTTTCATCCTAAGTCGGGGAGGTTAAACTATTTCTTTATGGATTTCAATAATAAACCTTGATGAAATGCATGATTTTCATGTATAACCCACCCATATGCGCAAATCCTTTATATTAATATCCTGTGTTCTCCTATTATCTGGCTGCGGCGGTGCTGTCGGCAGAGAGGGAAAACTGGAAGAAGATAAAAAGCTTCAGGAAGAGCTAAGCAAGATAAGCGTCCCTACTGTAGATAAGAGCATTTATAGCTCAGCCTTGGCTGCTATGGAAAATGGCGAATATGTTAAGGCGCAGCAATTCTTAAAGCAGCTTATCGGCAATGATAATAAAAATGATTTATATAAGGAAAAATATGCCGAAGTTTTGCGCTATCTGGGTGCGTGCAAATCTGCAATGCCGGTTTATGACCACTTACTTAGCAAAAAACCCGATGATATAGGATATAAGGAAGGCAAAGGCCTGTGTTTGCTTTCGGAAGGGGATTTCCAAGAAGCGGGCGAGATTTTTACTGAAATTATCAACAGCGATTCTTCACGTTGGAAATCTATCAATGGTGCAGGGTTGATTTTTGCTTCAAAAAAGAAGTTCACCGAGGCTAATCAATATTTCGATTTAGCGGCAGAAGTTAGCAATGATAATGCTACCGTGTTAAATAATCAGGGGCTTGCCAAAGGATTGATGGGAAATTATACCGATGCAATTGAGATTTTGCAGAAAGCGGCAATTCGGGCGGATAATGTATCGCAAAAACGCCATATCGCGCTGAATCTGGCAATGGTTTATGGCATATCGGGCAATCTGGATGCGGCTAAGAAAACCGCAGAAAGTTACCTCACCGAGCCGCAATTATATAATAATATGGGCGTTTATGCCGAGCTTGCTAAACAACCGCAATTGGCAAAAACCTATCTGAACAAGGCGCTTAGCGGTGCTCCGATATATTATGAACGTGCATGGAAGAATCTTGAGCGCGTTGAAGCCGACCCTAAAAATAAATAGCTGCTAATCAAATTCAGGCAATGACGGTTAGATGTGATATTTTATACGTTCATCTCCTTCAGAATTATAAAATACAGCGATTTCTTAAGATAATCTTAATTATTTTTTCCTATAATCGTAAGTTGGAGTATAATTAATTATAATCTGCACGCCAAGTAGGCATGAAACTTGCATAGAGGCCAGGTATGGTAACAGAAATTACATTAGGGAATATTTCACAGGTTGGTGGAAAAACGGTGACATCGGGCGGTTCTTCCGGAATCGACACGGCAGGTTTGATTGAAGGCCTAACCGAAGCAAAAAGACTCCCAGCCGTTCAGCTTGAGACAAAGCTGGCAACTAATTTAGCAAAAATCTCTGAATATGGTGGGATGAAATCCGCGCTACAGGGTTTAAAAGATGCATTAAACGTGCTGCGCAACCCAACGGGTTTTGGCTCTTCCGCGCAGAATGTTTTTGATTCACGCGCCGCTTTTCTAACAACATCAGACGGTACGACTGCCGGAAATTATTTAAGCGTTATCACCTCAAATGGTGCTGCGGTAGGTAGTTATGACATTGAGATTGAGCAGCTTGCATTGGCAGAAAGCTATAAAAGCGTTGCCTTTGCAGACCGTACTTCAAGCATTGTTGAGGCGGGCGGTGGTTCTACGGCGAATATGTTCGCAGCAGGGACTTTTCAGCTAAATGATGTAGATATCACTCTGACCGAAGGTGATAGCCTTAATACTATCGTTTCAAAAATAAACGCAGTTAAGGGGCAGACAAATGTTGAGGCTAGCGTTTTGAAAATTGCTTCAGATGATTTTCGTTTGATTCTGAGCCAACGCAGCACGGGTGAAGATAACACAATTACAATAGTAGATGGCAGTGACGCGTTGCATACTGCAACTAATTTTCCACCTGCTGATAGAACAGCGCCGCTAAATGCAATTCTGACATTTGATGGTGAAACAATTGAAAGGCAATCCAACACAATTAATGACATTGTGGATAATGTTACTTTCACCTTATTTCAGGAAACACCTACCGGAACTCCGGATACAACGCTTACAGTTGAAATTGATGAGAATACCGAAGCGGTATCCAATGCAGTTATAGCGTTTATTGATGCTTATAATGATTTTAGGGTGTTTTTCGCCAAACAGAATGAGCGTGGCACGGATGGTGAATTTCTTGATACGGCAGTGCTGAATGATAGTATATTGCTCAAGAATGTTTCTGATTCGTTGATTAATCAATTGGCACTTTCGGCAAATGATTTGCTTATTCCGGGTGCGGGGCTTAGCGATGAAACTTCGAGATTGGGAGATATCGGGATTTATTTCAGTGATTTTGTCGGAGATTCGGTAAATGGGATTCCGGCTACTTCTAAGATTCTGGAGATTGATTCCGCAACTTTTAGCGCAAAGCTACAAGGTAATTTTGAAGAATTACGCGAGATATTTGAGTTTAAGTTCACTAGTGAGGATAGTAATTTTGCATCTTTGAGCAGAGGGAATTTTGACTCGCAGGAGACTTTCAAGGTGCTGATTGATGATAGTGCCGGCCCCGGTTTGGAAGCGCAAATAACGCATATTGACGGGCATGAGCTTGCAACGCCGCAATATCTGACATATGACACCAGTTCTGATGAAGTAACCGGAACGGCAGGGCTGACGGCCATTCTCACCGGCTCAGGCGAGCTAGAAGGATTAAAGCTATATTATTATGGCGATGGTACTAGCACTGAAGATTTTACAGGTACTACCACAAGTGGTGAAAAAGATTATGATATTGATATTGATAGAACTGCTGAAACTGCGCAGGTTACTAAAATCCACGGTTTTGATTTAGTAACGGCGATTGATTTAGATTATTCCGTCTCTGCTTCTGCACCAAATGGGCTTGCCACCATAACCGGGCAGGATGATACGCTTTTTGATGGAATGAGCTTTTTATATGTATCCTCTTCCGATGCCGTGGTGAATTTTAGCTTCAAGCAGGGGGTTGCGGATAAATTATATAACTCAATCAATGATGTTGTCGGTACAACAAATAGCGGCTTGATAAATTCCCAGATTGAGAGTTTGCAGGATAGTAATGAGAGCTTGCAGGAATCAATTGATAATATCGATACGCAGATAGATGTATATCGCGAACGCTTGCTGATACAATTCTCCGCATTAGAGGCGGCTATTGCTGCGGCTAACTCGGTCTTGCAATTGCTTGATGCCCAATCTCTTGCACGCCAGCAATAATAGTTAACCCATTTCTTTTATGGTTTGCGCAAATATTTGTTTTTGGCAAAATGCACCATTACCAAAATCGCTAAAACCGGAGCGAGAAGATTAATAATCGGAATATTTGACAGCAAAACGATAAATAATCCGCCACCGGTGATTTCAAAGCTATTCAGCCGTGCAATTTTCTTAGTGTTTTCCACCCCATAATAACGCGAGCCAACCATCCTAAAAATAATATGTCCGGTGAGATATGCGTTAAGCCAATAATAGGCGACGATATTGACAACCGGAATGAAATATAACGGCAGCGCGAGGATGTTGAGAAATAAATTGCGTAAGATTAGCTTGAGCTCATCGACAAGCGGCAACCCTTCTGCATTTGCTTCAATATCATATTCATGCGTCTCCACGATTTTTGCGGTTTTCTCTTCAAATAGGGAAACGATTAAAACCATAATGACCGGAAATAAGAACCAAGTAAGCATTATCGCACCAAAGCGTATTATGAAATCAATTAGCTCCTCAGCCCATTCCACATCGAAAAAGCGGATAGCATCCAGCACATATGAAACGCCCATATAGAATATGACGAGTAGAGCGATGCTGGATAAAAACCCCAGCACGATGATTCTGAAAATTCCGGGTGTTCCCAGAGAAGCAAAGGCTTTGACAATCGCGCTCAACATTTTTTATGTTCCTGCTAAAGTTATTCCCTCAATCAGCAAGGTTGGGGAATTGGTGCTATATTTAAATTCCAAATCATTTGCCGGAGTGATATTCGCGAAAATATCCAGCAAATTTCCTGCCAGCGTAACTTCACTCACCGGATAGGCGATTTCGCCATTTTCAATCCATAACCCGCTTGCGCCTTGCGAATAATCACCGGTGGTATAATTAATTCCCATACCGAATGTGTCAGTGACAAAAAAGCCTGATTTTATATTTCTGATTAATTCCTGCGGGCTAATATTCCCCGCTTCCATATACATATTCGTGCCCGATGGCGAAGGCGGCGCACCTGCAGAACGGCTTGCATGTCCTGTGGTTTTTAAGCCCAGCTTATTCGCCGAGCGCATATCGAGCAGCCAAGTTTTAAGCACACCATTTTCGATGATTAGGCGCTGCTGGTTGGCAACCCCTTCTCCGTCATAAGGTTTGGAGGCAAGCCCACGCGGCATATGCGGGTTATCTATAATATTAACTCCGGCGGGGAAGATTTGCTCATCCATTTTGTTTTTCAAAAAGCTAGTTCCGCGAGCGATAGATGCGCCGTTAATTCCTGCGGCTAAATCACCGATTAGGCCTTTGGCGATTCTGGGTTCAAAAATAATCGGGTATTTGCCGGTATTAGCTTTGCGCGGATTCATTTTTTGCAAGGCGCGTGTGGCTGCCTCATTGCCGATTTTTTCCGGTGATATTAAATCGGCAAAATGGCGGGCGGCGCTATAGCCATAATCGGTTTGCATTTCCTGATCTTTTCCGGCAATAACGGAAACTGAGCTACCGCAATAGCTAGAGCGATTAGTGCGTAAAAACCCGTTACTCGTAGCAAGAAGGGTGGAATAGGTGGCAAAGCTGGCGCTTGCTCCTTCCGAATTGGTGATGCCTTTATGCGCGGCGGCGATGCTTTCGGCAGTTTTTGCGGTATCAATCAGAATCTCGGCAGATGGTTCATTTTCATCGAGCAAATCCAAATCGGCAAACTTGGTTGCTAAAAACTCGTTTGGTGCGAGGGCGGAGAATTCATCTGCCGGAGTTTCCTTCGCCATGCTGATAGCGCGTTCGGTAAGTTCTTCTACATCTTCAAATTTGGAGGAGGAGATTATTGCCGATTGATTACCGATAAAAATCCGCAAACCAAAGCCGGAATTTTCGGAGCGTTCAATTTCTTCAAGCTTGCCGTTACGAATGGAAACGGAGATATCATCGCTATTGCCAATGAGGATATCTGCGGCATCTGCCCCTTTCTTTTTGGATTTCTCCAATAATTCTGCTGCAAAATTCTCAATATCCATAATCTTATGTCCTAATTATCCAGTATCCTATCCCAGAAAGTCTCGCGCTTCCAAGGGTTTCCTTCAATTTCGGGATAGGGGTTTGTATCAATGCCGGTAGCTGGCATATCTGCCATAGCGGCTGACATGAAATCACGCCAGATGCGGGCAGGAATTCCACCACCGGTTACTTTATTCATAGATGTATTATCATCATTACCAACCCATACTCCGGCGGTGATTTGCGGGGTAAATCCAACAAACCATGCATCCCTAAAATCTTGGCTGGTTCCGGTTTTTCCGGCGACATCGCGTCCGATTCTGGCAGCGCGTGCAGTTCCGTTATTAACCACATTCACCAGCATCTCATTCATCATTTTAGTGGCATTTATACCGAGGATCTGGAAATCATATTCGCCCTGACGTTGGTATAATATATCACCTTCCGTTGTCCGTATTTCCTGAATTGTGTATGGAATTACGGCGCGTCCCTGATTGGCTAAATGCGCAAATGCTGTGACCATCTCAAGCAGACTAACCTCGCTTGCGCCGAGGGCAATACTCGGCGTGTTGCTGAGTGCTGATTTTATTCCCATACGTTCTGCAATTCTCAGCACCTTACCTCTGCCGATTTTTTCTGACAGGGCAACTGTGGCGGCATTTAGCGAGCTGGTTAGTGCGTCTTTTAAGGTCACAGTTCCGCGATATTTGCCGTCATAATTTTTCGGACTCCATTTGCCGATGCGAATTGGTGCATCTTCGATGAGTGAATTGGGTGTATAGCCATCTTCAAGCGCTGCCATATAGACGAATAATTTGAATAGCGAGCCGGGTTGGCGTTTTGCCTGATAGCTGCGATTGAACTGGCTTTCAGCATAATCCGTGCCACCTATCATGGCAAGAATCGCGCCGTTTGGCTTCATCGCAACCAGCGCGGCTTGTGTGAAATTATACTTCTCAGCATGTTCGATAAAATTCTTCGTCACCGCATCTTCTGCCAGTTTTTGCACGCCCTGATTTAGTGTGGTTGTAACCACAAGACTTTGCGGGACTTTGCCGATAAATTCAGGAATCTGGTCAACCACAAAATCGGTGAAATAGCGGCTATTATTGCGGAAGGTTGATTTATGAACGAGCGTGCCTTTATTTAGGATAATCTGCCTTTCATCTTCGGTAATCACTTCGGCATTAACCATATTCACCAGAACTTGCTTAGTCCTTTGCTCGGCTGCATGGGCGTTATTCTGCGGGGAATAGGTGGAAGGCGCTTTGAGTAGGCCTGCGAGCATGGCTGATTCATAAGTATTGATTTTCCGAACCGGTTTATTGAAATATTTGCGCGAGGCAGCATCCACGCCATAAACCCCTGCGCCGAGATAAACCCGATTGAGATACATCGTCATAATCTGGTCTTTGGTGAATTTGCGCTCCAGCCATATTGCGAGCAAGGCTTCCTGAATTTTGCGTTTGAGATTCTTCTCAGGTTTAAGAAATATAATCTTTGCCAATTGCTGGGTTATCGTACTGCCGCCCTGCACAAATTTTCCCGCTCTTAAATTTACATACATAGCGCGCGCAATCCCGCGAACATCAACACCAAAATGGCTGTAAAATCTTCTATCCTCGGTGGCAATCACCGCATCAATCAGGCTTTTCGGCATATCTCTTGCCGCAACATATTCTGTAAACACATCGCCATAAGTCGTAACAACATCGCCTCTGGAATCCAGAATCGTTATGCTTGGGCGTAATTTATCTTCATAAAGCTGGTTGATATCGGGCAAATCATAGGCGAAATAGCTCAAAACGAAAAATCCGATTATGAAGCCGATGGCAAATAGGGTGAGGAATATTTTCAAACACCATCTAAAAATCCGCCAACCCAAAGATGGTTTTTTAGCTTGTGGTTTTACCGATGGAGTGCGGCTTCTGGATTTTGCACTGGCTTTTGGTTTTTTTGTAGAGCTAGCCCCCCCGCTTTTTGCAGTTTTTTTGCGTTTATACGGGATGTCTCTTTTTTTTGCCATTTGCAGTTATTATATATTATGTATAGTTATTATGTATAGTTTTAGGGAAAGTAAGGTAGTTTTCCTGCAAATACAAAACAATAAAAATATTTATGGAAGAAACTCAATATCACAAATATGCCGATGCTGCTTTGGAAGAATTGCTGGAGTATCTGGAGGGTTTGGAGGATGAATATGATATTTATCCGGAGTTGGAATCCGGCGTATTGTCGCTAACAATGGCGGATGATAGGCAATATGTTATAAATAAACACACGCCGAGCAAGCAAATTTGGGTTTCTTCGCCATATTCAGGGGCGGGATATTATGAGTATGCAGAAGGTGTTTGGCAGCCCAAACGTGTTGCAAATAGCGCATTAGGAAAGAATTTGCGTGAATTTATAATGGCTGAGGTTATGGAGAATCTTGACGACTAAACTTATGCATAATAAAAGCCGTCACTCAAATTGATTGAAACTTGCTATTAAATTTTGTATATTACCGACAACATTAAAAAATACTGGGGAAAAATGATGAGATATTTACTTGTTTTAGCTATTACCATCACTGCAATTATTTTTGCCGCTTCTCCCTTTTCCTCGGCTGAGTCCGGGAAATTTATCACGATTGGAACAGGTGGCGTTACCGGTGTTTATTATCCGGCTGGTGGAGCAATTTGCCGCTTAGTAAATCGTGGGCGCAAAACTCATGGGATTCGTTGCTCGGTGGAATCTACAGGCGGTTCGATTGATAACCTAAGAATGCTCAAAGATGGTGAAATTGATGTCGCCGTGGCGCAGTCTGATTGGCAATATCATGCTTATAATGGCACTGATTATTTCGCCGATAAAGCTCAAATGAAAAATCTGCGTTCCCTGTTCTCTCTGCATAGCGAGCCATTTACCGTGGTTGTACGCAAAGATTCAGGAATTAAAACTTTCGATGATATTAAAGGTAAGCGCGTGAATATCGGTAATCCGGGTTCGGGTATGCGTGCTACGATGGATTTCATTATGAACTATAAAGGCTGGAAAGTGGCGGATTTTGCCGAAGCAACTGAGTTGCAGGCTTCTGAGCAGGCGCAGGCACTTTGTAGCGATAATATTGATGTGATGATATATGCTGCCGGTCATCCAAACGGTGCAGTTCAGGAAGTTACGACAACTTGTGAAGCGGTAATTGTTCCCGTTTCCGGTGAAGATATTGATGAGTTAATCGAGAAAAACCCATATTATGCTTATACAGTAATTCCCGGCGGAATGTATAACGGCACTGATGTTGATATAAAAACTATCGGGGTGAAGGCAACTTTTGTGGCGCTTGATGATACACCGGAAGAAGTTGTATATCAGCTTGTGAAGGCGGTTTTTGATAATTTTGATAATTTCAAAACCCTGCATCCGGTTTTCGGTATTCTTGACCCGCAACGCCTTGTGCACGAAGGGAACACCGCGCCATTGCACCCCGGTGCTGCACGTTATTTCCGTGAAAAAGGCATGCTATAGTTAGCTAACGCCTATCAGCAACGCTTAGGCGCATATATATTGCATTTAATTTTTACTAAGGTTAAGATTCTCCTATGATAGGGAAGCTTAAGGGAATTGTTGATGCTATTGCCGATGATTACATGATTGTTGATTGCAATGGTGTTGGCTATATCGCTTTTTGCTCGTCCCGAACCATTTCCAAAAGCGCAGTCGGCGAGGCAATCGCT
>PCXJ01000094.1:567-2598 GCA_002787615.1 Alphaproteobacteria bacterium CG11_big_fil_rev_8_21_14_0_20_44_7 | reverse complement strand
TGGTGACAGATGTACCAATAAAATGGTTGTTGGAATGGCGAAAAGGATATTTAACAATAAACCGCCATTTAGCGGGTAGGCCGCTTTGCTTTCTCTCCCTTCACCCATATTGCGTGCGACCATAGCTTGAATGCCTGAGGCCATACCAATAAATAATGCAGCACAAAAAAAGTTGACGAAACTGGCGATGCCCACCGCCCCTAGAGCAGCCGTGCCTAAAGAGCCCACCATCGCGGCATCGACTAAATTAAGAATATTTTGCGATAACATACCGGCCAAAATAGGGACGGTAAGGGCAAGAATTTGTTTTGAGCGTTGTTTATCTAGCAAGACTGAACCCAGATCTGCGATATAGACTGCTGAAGAGATCAGCCTGTTATTTGTTTAATGGCGTTTTAGCGACAGCATAAACATCCACAATTTCAGCACCTGATTTTTTTAACATTCGACTTAGTTCATGGCAAGTGCTGCCGGATGTTATCACATCATCAACTATGGCGATATGTTTGGGAATATCTTTTAACACTTTAAACGCTCCCTTCATGTTTTTCATTCTTTGTTGCAGATTGAAGGTCGCTTGATCATGAGTGTTCAGCACACGTATCACTGCATTTTTCAATAAGGGGATTTGTAGCTGCTTCGAGAGGTAGCGAGCAATGAGTTCGGCTTGATTATAACCACGCTGATGGAGACGGTTTTTATGCAGTGGTACGGCAACCAGTGCTTGAGGTAAGGAGAGCTGATCAAATTGCTGGGCGTTGCTTATTCTTTGAGAAAGTAGTGCTCCCAGTATTGGAGAAATTCCTAGATTTTCATGAAATTTTAATTTTTTAATCAATTGCACTAACGGTTCTTGGTAAAGACTTGCCACAAGAGTTGAGTCAAAAGCTGGAGGATGCTTCAAACAGCGACCACAGCATAATTGATGGGTAGTCGTATGAAGTTGCTTTGGAATAGAGTAATTGGGCGACCCTAGGAAAAGTGGTTCAGCACAGATAAAGCAGTGTTGCTTGAGTGGTTGGATGCTTTGTTGGCATTGACAGCAAAGACGTCGGCCAGATACAGGCATCTCACAAATTGGGCACTCTGAAGGGATGCGCTCTGACACGAAGTGTAAGCATTTACGGAAAAATACTTTGAGTTGATTGTTATTTGTACTATCGTCAACCATTTTGACTCCATTTAGTTGACAGGATTTTCCTAAAGGTTATGATGCCAATCCTAGGAGCCTGTCCGAGAATAGACTAATCTACTGCGGCCAAGCCTGATTGGCCAGATTTTCCGATGAATTTCGTTAAATAGAGCGACTATTCGCCTCAATCCATCGAAAAATCTGACTCAATCAGGCTTGCCCTCGCTACGATCGCTATTCTTGGACAGGCTCCTAGGACCCTGAACTAAATCTATCCGATTTAACAATTATTTGGATTCAATTAAAGTTCATGGATTATGCCACAATAATTGTTTAAAAGGTAATCACATGGCGATGAATAACCATACAATAGGTGAAATACGCAATAACTGGACTCGAGCTCAGGTTGAACAATTGTTCAGTCAACCTTTATTAGATTTAGTGTTTGATGCCCAAAAAGTGCATCGAGAGCATTTTCGGTCTAACAGAGTTCAAACTTCAACATTATTGAGCATTAAAACGGGTGCTTGCCCTGAGGATTGTGCCTATTGCCCACAAAGTGTTCGCTATGATACGGGTTTAACCAGAGAGCAATTGATGGCCGTTGCAGAGGTTGTCAATCGAGCAAAAGCTGCCAAAGAAACAGGAGCGACTCGATTTTGTATGGGCGCTGCGTGGCGAGCTCCGAGAGAAAAAGATTTTAGAGTGGTTTTGGAAATGATTAAATCGGTCAAAGCACTAGGATTAGAAACTTGTGTGACTTTAGGGATGTTAACCGCAGAGCAAACTGCCGATTTAAAAGCAGCTGGCTTAGATTATTATAACCATAATCTGGATACTTCAGAAACATATTATAAAGAAATTATCAGTACCAGAACTTATCAGGATCGTCTAAATAC
>PCXJ01000094.1:0-499 GCA_002787615.1 Alphaproteobacteria bacterium CG11_big_fil_rev_8_21_14_0_20_44_7 | reverse complement strand
AGCAAGATCGCTGGGATCTGTTAATGACCTTGGCCAACTTACCAGAACATCCGCAGAGTGTACCCATCAATCAATTGATTGCCGTCAAAGGTACGCCAATGCAAGATTTGGAGGCGCTAGATCCTTTTGAATTTATTCGAACCATTGCTGTCACTCGAATTATGATGCCACGCTCTTATGTGAGATTATCCGCTGGGCGTGAATCCATGAATGAACAAACGCAAGCTTTCTGTTTTATGGCTGGAGCAAATTCTATTTTTTATGGCGAGCAATTATTGACTACAGCGAATCCATCCGTCGCAAAAGATAAAGCGTTATTTGAGAAATTGCAGATCCAGCCTGAGCGAGTCGCAGGAGATAGTTTGATTTCACAAGAACCCAAGCCATTTTGGGATGAAACGGCCTTGTATAAAAATGCTGTAGCCAGTTAATACCTGGATTTGCTGAACGTGCCTAACCCTTCCGATATTGATGCTGTATTAGCTTTAGAGTTGCAAGA
>PCXJ01000093.1:758-8528 GCA_002787615.1 Alphaproteobacteria bacterium CG11_big_fil_rev_8_21_14_0_20_44_7 | reverse complement strand
CTTGGTCAATGGCAATTTCCCGCTATATGATGAGTTGGAAGCCAAACTCGCAGAGCATAAAGGATATGAGGCAGCCTGCATTTTCGGCAGTGGTTATTTGGCAAATATCGGGGTAATTCCGGCAATAATGGGCGAGGGGGATTTGATAATTGCCGATAAGCTTGCTCATGCCTGCCTGATTGATGCGGCGAAGCTTAGCGGGGCAAAGCTGGTGCGATTTAAACATAATTGCATGGAGCATCTGGAAGCTTTGCTGCAAAAACGCGGCGAATATGAAAACTGCCTGATTATCACCGAGGAGATTTTCTCGATGGATGGAGATAAAGCGCCGCTTGCCAAAATTTGTGAGTTGAAGAAGAAATATGATGCTTGGGTTTTGGTAGATGGCGCGCATAGTATTTATGATTCACCCGCCCATAATCCCCCCCTTCAAGGGGGAGAAGAAAGGGGGGGCAATGTGGATATATATATCGGCACAATGTCAAAAGCCTTGGGTTGTTATGGCGGATATGTATGCGCGAGCAAAACCGTGATAGAATATATAAAAACCTCGGCGCGGAGTTTAATTTATTCTACCGCATTGCCGCCCGGCATTATTGCTTCTGCCTTGCAGGCATTGGCGGTGATAGAATCTGAAAAGCCGTATTTAAGGTTGGAAAAGCAAGCGCATATAATCCCGATAATTGTGGGTGACGAGCAAAAAACACTGGAAATCGCCGAGGCGCTAAAAGCAAAAAAAATTCTGGTTTCAGCAATCCGCCCGCCAACTGTGCCAAAAGGAACAGCGCGCTTGAGGATTTCCATCACCGCTAACCATAGCTGCGCAGATATTGAGAAATTATTTGCTGAGCTGGGCAAATTGGGAGTATGTAGGGATGATGAAAATTCCAGAATCGCTGTTTGAAGGAAAGAAAAAATACCTGACTGTTTTTGTGGCAGGCGCGCTGGCCGATTTTGCGCTTGCTCCATTTGATTTTCTGCCGATATTATTTATTTCCTTCCCGCTATTTCTCATTGCTCTGGAGAAAATTACCCCCCCTCTATCCCCCCCTATAAAGGGGGGAGGCTGGGTTGCATTCTGGCTGGGCTGGTGGTTTGGGTTTGGGCATTTCCTTTTCGGATTATATTGGATTTCAAATTCATTATTAATTGATGCAGATAGGTTCGCTTGGCTGATTCCCTTTGCTGCTGCCGGAATCCCTGCTGTTTTGGCAATATATATAGCTCTGGTTGGGCTTGTATATCACGCAGTCAGGCCAAAATTTGGTGAAATCGGACGTATTCTGATTTTTATAAATCTGTGGGTGCTGGCAGAAATTTTACGCAGCTATTTATTCACAGGGTTCCCCTGGAATTTGATTGGTTATAGCTCGTTCTTTGCATTGCCGTTGGCGCACCTTGCCTCGCTTGGCGGAATATATCTATTAAGCTGGGTGGTGATGCTAATTGCATTTCTGCCCTTAGCGTATAAATCCAAGCTATATCGCCTCGCAGTTATTCTTATTGTCGGGTTTAGTTTTGTGCGCTTTGGGCTTATTATCACCAACTCTGATGTGAATGATGCGATAAATGTCAGAATCGTACAGCCGAATATTGAGCAAACCCTAAAATGGGATGCGCAGGAAAAAAATCGGCAATTATACGAAACTTTGCATCTTACCGGTAAAAACCTTCCCGATGATACGGATTTGATTATTCTGCCGGAAACCGGAATCCCTTTCCACCTCAATCGTGAGGATGGCATTTTGGATATGATAACTTCGCGCTTGCCGGAAAATACCGCGATGGTGACAGGCGCATTGCGCTCAGTAGGGGACACGCGAGAAAGCTATAAGGTGTGGAATAGCATGTATCTAATCGATAAAAGCGGGATTCGGGCATATTATGATAAATATCATCTTGTGCCATTTGGCGAATATGTACCATTTTCGGAGATTTTGCCTCTCGAAAAAATCACGCAAGGGGGCTTTAATTTGCAAAAAGGCGAAAACATCATGTCGATTTCTACAAATAGTGGCTTAAATATCCTACCCCAAATTTGCTATGAGATAATTTTTCCGGATTATTCGCAAAAAGGTAAGGATATAGACCTGATAATAAATGCGACAAATGATGCTTGGTTTGGCGTTAGTTCAGGGCCGTATCAACATCTCGCAAGTGCCAGAATGCGCGCGATTGAGCGCGGTGTTCCGGTGATTCGCGCTGCAAATACCGGCGTGTCAGCGGTCATAAATAAGTATGGGATAATTCAGGATTCCATTCCGTTAAATCAGAAAGGCTATATTGACGTTGTGATTAGCAAAAACTCAATTTCTGCAACAACTTACAGTGCAATTGGTAAAAAATTGATTCTACTCCTGATAGTAATCATTACGGTTTTTTTGCTTTTTAGGAAAAAAATCTGATATTTCTGGTTGCATTTAGTAAAATAGTTACTTAATCTTTAAAAATCTTAATATGGTCTATATACGTAATGAGAAATAATGCCGTGGCAAGGGCTTGGCGTTATTTGTTTGACTATTATATTAAGTTTATAAGCTAGGGCATTTAGGATTATTCTTAACATGCAACAAATGGACAATAAATTATGAGTGCGAATCCGGTAGATATACATGTAGGCAAACGCCTTAGACTAAGACGAACTATTATGGGTATGAGTCAGGAAAGTCTTGCTGAGGCTTTAGGCATTACATTTCAGCAAGTTCAAAAATATGAAAAAGGCATAAACCGCGTTAGTGCCAGCCGCTTATACGAGATTTCAGATGCGTTAAATTCACCTGTGAGCTTCTTTTTTGAGGATTATAATCAGGAAAATCCTGTATATGGTTTCGCGGAAGATTCGGATGGATTTGAAGAGCAAAACATAAAAAGCCGTGAATCTATGGTTTTGCTGCGCTCATATTATCAGATTTCTGACCCGAAAATCCGTAAAAAGGCTTTGGAATTAATCAAATCGCTTGCCGATAATAAATAGCTCTGTTACTAAAATCCCTGTTTCACAAATTCGGGGATTTATTCATGCAGAACACCAAAACATTTCATTTTACCAGTGAATCCGTGGCTGAGGGTCATCCGGATAAGGTTTGCGACCAAATTTCCGATGCAATTGTTGATGCGCATTTGAGCATTGACCCGCAAGCGCGTGTCGCGGCGGAAGTCATGGTAACGCCTGACAATGTGATTATCGGTGGGGAAACAAGATGTACCAAAAAACTCGCAAAAGAGGAAATTAGCGCAATTGCCCGTGGAGTAATCAAAGATATCGGCTATGAGCTGGAGCATTTCCATTGGGAAAAGGTCAACATCCATAATTACCTTATCCCGCAATCGGCAGATATCGCGCAAGGTGTGGATTCGGCGGCAGAAAAAGACGAAGGCGCGGGCGATCAGGGGATTATGTTCGGCTATGCTTGCCGTGAAACTGAAAGTTTGATGCCTGCTCCGATTCATTATTCCCATCGAATTTTGCGTGAAATTTCAAATGCTAGGAAAAGCGGTGAAATAAAAGGACTTGGGCCGGATGCAAAATCGCAGGTCACATTGCTATATGAAAATGATGCAAAAGGAAACGGAATCGGGCAATGCGCAAGCTCAGTGGTGGTTTCGCATCAACATGATGAGGGTTTGAATCAAGCGGAAATCCGTGAAATGATTCGCCCAATCGTGCAGAAAGTTCTGCCGGAAGGCTGGATGCCGGAGGAATCGGAATTTTATGTGAACCCTACGGGCAAATTCGTAATCGGTGGGCCGGAGAGTGACTCAGGGCTTACGGGACGCAAAATTATCGTTGATACATATGGCGGCTCTGCTCCGCATGGTGGCGGTGCATTTTCCGGCAAAGACCCGACAAAAGTTGATAGGTCAGCCGCTTATATCACCCGCTATTTGGCAAAAAACATTGTCGCTAGCGGCGTTGCGGATAGATGCACGCTTCAGGTTGCCTACGCAATTGGCGTTTCCAAGCCATTATCGGTTTATGTCAACACTCACGGAACCGGGCAGGCTGCTGAAACTGAGATTGCCAAGGTTATTAATCAGCTAGTCGATTTATCGCCGCGTGGCATTCGTGAGAAATTGCAGCTTAATCGCCCGATTTATAGAGCCACTGCGGCTTATGGGCATTTTGGGCGCAACCCACGTGCAGACGGTCATTTTTCATGGGACCAAACCGATTTGGCTGAGAAGATTAAACAGGCTTTGTAGTTTGTTAATTGCGTTCAAGCACCATATTTCACTCTTTTATGCCATATGCTAAAAGGATCGCGCAACAAGTGCGCGATGACGGGGTGGTGGTGGAAAGTCAAAAGTCATCAGGCCTCGGTGTCATTCCAGCGTAGGCTGGAATCTAGGGTTTGTGGAATGCTGCACTGGATTCTGGCATTCGCCAGAATGACAGGGGTGCAATTAATTGCGTTCCCGCGCCGTGTGCTGCATCGGGGTTTAAACGAATCTAATCTTATGCTAAACCCTGTTTATGAAATATGCAGAAAAGAAATTCCTAATCAGCTATGGCAGGACGAAGGCGCGGAAATTAACGCCGAATCAGCAGCGTCTTTTTGATGAGCTATTGCCGAAAATACAAATTAGCCTTAAAAATCCCGCTTTAGGATGGCAGAATCAATCTGCTGAAACATGGCTGGAAATCGGGTTTGGTGATGGCGGGCATTTGGCACATCAGGCGCGTAATAATCCGAATGTGAATTTTATTGGCTGCGAGCCGTTCATCAATGGTGCGGTGAAGCTGCTGCGTGAAATTGAGGATAATAACCTGCAAAATATCCGTATATATACCGGTGATGTCCGCGATTTGCTGGAAAAAACCCCCGAAAATTCAATTTCCAGAATTTTTATATTAAACCCAGACCCGTGGCCAAAAACAAAGCATCACAAGCGCCGCCTCATCCAGAAGCCATTGCTGGATTTGCTGGAAAAAGTTTTGCAGCCGGAAGGGATGTTGCGCATTGCTACGGATGATGAAGATTATGCATTTTGGATTCTCAAAGAGTTTATGAATCATCCGAAATTCTTGTGGACAGTGCGTTCAAAGGCGGATTGGCAAAATGACCCTGATGACCATATTAAAACGAAATATCAAAAAAAAGCTTTCAAAGAAGGCAGAAAAAATATATTTATAGAGTATAAACTACTAGGTTAATAGGATTATGAACGGATTTAAAGTTGCAGTTGTCGGCGCTACAGGAAATGTAGGGCGCGAAATGTTGAGATTATTGGCGGAAAGAAAATTCCCTGCGAGTGAGGTTGTGGCGCTCGCCTCAAAATCCTCAATCGGCAGAGAGGTTAGCTATGGCGATACCAAAATTCTCAAAGTCAAAGCGCTGGATGATTATGATTTTCATGGGACTGATATTGCACTATTTTCCCCAGGCGGAGCGGTTTCTGCAAAATTTGCGCCAAAAGCGGCGGCGGCTGGCTGCGTGGTGATTGATAATACTTCGCATTTCAGAATGGATAAGGAGATTCCTCTGGTTGTGCCGGAAGTGAATCCTGATGCAATTTCCGAATATACTAAGAGCTTCATCATCGCCAACCCTAATTGCTCAACAATTCAGATGGTTTGTGTGCTCAAGCCTTTGCACGATTTCGCGCGCATCAAACGTGTTGTGGTTTCCACCTATCAATCGGTTTCGGGTGCGGGGAAGGGCGCAATGGATGAGCTATATGACCAAACCAAGGCGATGTATATGAATGAAAGCCCTGCGCCGTCAAACTTCACAAAGAATATGCCATTCAATGTTATTCCGCATATTGATGTGTTCATGGATAATGGCATGACAAAAGAAGAGTGGAAAATGGTTGAGGAAACCAAGAAAATTATGGGTGCGAACATCCCTGTATCGGTGACTTGCGTGCGTGTTCCGGTTTTTGTTGGTCATGCTGAGGCGATTAATATTGAATTTGAAGACCCGATAAATGAAGAGCAAGTGCGTGAAATTCTTGCAGCAGCACCGGGTGTTGAGGTTTTTGACGAACGCAAAGATGGCGGATATATGACTCCGATTGAATGTGTGGGTGAAGAAGCGGTTTATGTTTCGCGTATTCGTCAGGATCACACATTGGCAAATGGCATCAATCTTTGGTGTGTGTCGGATAATCTGCGCAAAGGTGCGGCACTAAACGCCATCCAAATCGCCGAATTTCTGGTGGAGAATTATAATCTCATCCCAAGCGGGCAGAATCTAGCGGTGAATTGAGTGTAATTAAAAACTAAAGACTGTCATTCTGGCGTATGCCAGAATCCAGTGGAGCATTCCACAAATGCTAGATTCCAGCCTGCGCTGGAATGACAAGGTTCAGTTTGAGGGTTAATTAAAAGTAAATGCCAGCTATCAAGCCCCAGCTATCAAGCCTATTTCAGCTTTTGTTCTTTGAATTCCACATGCTTGCGGGCAACGGGATCATATTTTTTCATCGCCAATTTTTCCGGATAGCGTTTTGGATTGCGCTTTTTTACATAAAAATAGCCTGTTCCGGCGGTGCTTAGCATTTTAACAAGTATTACGTCTTTCTTTGCCATTTTCCATATTCCTTAAATTTGAGTGCTGTTAGATATCTCTATAAGCGATATATGTCAAGAGTTAGATATCAATTTCATGGTAAGTTTTCGCTTGTGCGATGAGAAAATTGCATTTACGTATAAGTTTATGAAATTATCTGAGTATTTTTTACCGGTTATCAAAGAAAATCCGAAAGAAGCGGAAATCGTTTCGCATCGGCTGATGCTGCGTGCAGGAATGGTGCGCCAGCTTGGCTCGGGGATATATAACTGGTTGCCGCTGGGTTTTGCCGTGCTAAAAAATATTGAGCAAATTGTCCGTGAGGAAATGAATGCTATCGGCTGTGTGGAATTATTGATGCCGACCATTCAACCTGCGGAGTTGTGGAAGGAATCAGGGCGTTATGACGCTTATGGCAAAGAAATGCTGCGGATTAGCGATAGGCAAGAGCGCGAAATGCTATATGGCCCTACGAATGAAGAGATTATCACCGATATTTTCCGTAAATCCTGCAAGAGCTATAAGGATGTGCCGAAGTTTTTGTACCATATGCAGTGGAAATTCCGCGATGAGATTCGCCCACGTTTTGGTGTGATGCGGGGGCGCGAATTCTACATGAAAGATGCATATAGTTTTGATATTGATGAAAAATCTGCGCGGGAATCATATTTTAAATTCCATGCGGCATACCTAAAAACATTTGAGCGCATGGGGTTGAAGGCAATTCCGGTGCGGGCAGAAACCGGACCAATCGGCGGAGATTTAAGCCATGAATTCCATGTAATCGCCGAAACCGGAGAATCAGCGCTTTATTATACCGAAGATTATTCCTATGCGGCGGCGGATGAAATGCATAAGCCTGAAGCAGCACCGGAAGGGGTTTTGCAAGCGCGCGGCATTGAAGTTGGACATATATTCTATTTCGGCACGAAATATTCCGATGCGATGAAGGCAGTTGTGCGTAATCAGGATGGGCAGGAAAATGCGGTTCATATGGGCGCATACGGAATTGGTCTTTCGCGCCTAGTTGCTGCGGTGATTGAGGCAAGTCACGATGATAGCGGAATTATCTGGCCGGAAAGTGTTGCTCCGTTTAAGGTCGGGCTAATAAATATCAAATCCGCAGATGAAAAATGCGTGAAAATTTGCGATGAGATTTATGCAAAGCTGCCAAGTTGCTTATATGATGACAGGGCAGAAAGCGCAGGGGCAAAATTTGCGACCATGGATTTGATAGGTTTGCCATGGCAAATCG
>PCXJ01000093.1:0-715 GCA_002787615.1 Alphaproteobacteria bacterium CG11_big_fil_rev_8_21_14_0_20_44_7 | reverse complement strand
GTTGAGTTGAAAAACCGCCGTACCGGAGAAAAGCAGGAACTCAGCATAGAGAGTGCAATCGCCCATGTTAGCTAAAATTCCCATCTTCTCAAAATTGGAATTCCATATCGCGGCAAGATATCTGAAAACCAAAAAGCATGATGGTGTAATTTCAATTGTATCAGCGCTTTCAATCGTTGGAATTGCACTTGGTGTGGCAACTCTCATCATCGTGATGAGTGTAATGAATGGCTTTAGGACAGAGTTGCTTAGCCGGATTCTCGGCGTTAACAGCCATATTTCCATATATGGCAATGGGCATGATATCCCCGGCTATGACAATATCATCAAGCAACTCGGCATAAACGAAGATATTTTGAGCGCGATTCCGATGGTGGAGGGACATGCGATTATTTCCAATCCGAGATTTGGCAAAGTGACTGAGGGCATCAAGGTGCGCGGCATAAAGATGGAAGATTTTGTGGCAAATGAATTGCTGAATAATAAAAATTTTCAAGGTGATACCGCATATTTTGATATTCCATCAAATCCTGAGGGGGTGATTATCGGAAGTCGCCTTGCTCAAGCACTCAATGCATATCCGGGGGATGAGGTGCAAATTATCACGCCGCAAACCAGCTCCACGGTTTTGGGTTCTGTGCCGCGCAAAAAGACATTTGTGATTGCCGGCACGTTTGATGTCGGCATGTTTGAGTATGACCGCCATATGATTTAT
>PCXJ01000006.1:10787-18188 GCA_002787615.1 Alphaproteobacteria bacterium CG11_big_fil_rev_8_21_14_0_20_44_7 | reverse complement strand
ATGATTGAGTTTTTTGGGATTTCGACATTATGCAAAAATTTCTCACATAATAGATGAGCGGCATTTGGGAGCGTGATTTCATCACGATTGGCTCTGGCAATTCTTCGTAGTTCTGATTTCGAGGTCATATGAGCAATTGTCTTAAGAAGAATGGCACCGCACTGTCGTTAGCAACTGTGATTCGCCGAGGTCCTGAAGTATCAGGTGGGCGCCGCATAACCGGACCACGATCCGGCCAGTGGTAGCTCCCTCTCGGTATGAATATCGACCCTGGGAATGCTCGTGCATGTTACGGGCAGCGCAGTAATCCATTCTCTTAAGTATATATAGCATGTCCTATGGTCAATTGCAATTACCTCCAATAATTATTATACTAATATAATGAAGAAGATATTTGCCTTATTTTTGGTTGCCTTTTTGCTCTCAACGCCTGCCTATGCAGGGATTGCGCTGATTCGTGACGCAGAGATTGAAAAAACCCTCAGAGATTATTCAACACCGATTTTTGAAGCAGCCGGACTCAATCCCGATTCTATCAAAATATATCTGGTAAATGACAAGTCGCTAAACGCCTTTGTAGCAGGCGGGATGAACTTATTCATCAATACCGGACTGATTACGCAAAGTGATGATGCAAATATGCTAATTGGGGTGATTGCCCATGAAACCGGACATATTTCGGGCGGGCATATCATAAAGCGTGGAAATGAGCTGGAAGGGTTGAGCATGCAAACTGCATTATCCGCAATTCTCGGCGCAGCAGTAACGGTTGCCGGATTACCCGATGCCGGAATGGCGATTATTACGGGTGGGCAACATGTGGCAGAGCGCGGCTTCTTGCAATATTCACGCTCGCAAGAAGTGGCAGCAGACCAATCCGGATTGAAATATTTGAAACAAACCCGCCAATCGGCAAAAGGTTTGCTAAAATTGATGCAAATTTTGCGCCGTGACCATACTTTGAATTATGATGTGGTTGACCCTTATGCCATCAGTCACCCGCTTACGCAAGAACGCGTTGCCCATATCCGCTCATATGTTGAGGATGAAAAAGATGTGGTTAATGATAAATTTGAAATGGCGCATAAAAGGATGGTCGCCAAGCTTGATGGCTTTATGGATAAACCGCAGCTCACAATGCAGAAATATAGCGATGAATCCATCCCCTCAATTTATGCACGCTCAATTGCTTATTATCTGCAATCTGATGCGGATAACGCCTTAGCCGAGGTTGATAAGCTTCTGGCGCAAGAGCCTGACGACCCATTCTTCAATGAGTTCAAAGGGCAAATCTTGTTTGAGAACGGACATATTGATGAATCAATCGGCTATTATAACAAAGCATTGGCAGGATATCCGGATTCGGCAATTTTTCAATTTGAGCTTGGGAAGATACATCTTGCTGCAAATAATCTTGATGAAGCAATTGATTATCTGAACAAAGCCGCTGCCAGTGATACAAAAAATGACCAAACCTGGCGCTTGCTGGCAACTGCCTATGGTAAAAAGAATAATACGGGAATGCTGAATCTCACCCTTGCAGAAGAAGCAAATATTCTCGGTAAAAAGGATGAGGCATTAAATTATGCAAAAATCGCCAAACAAGCTCTCGAAGATAATTCTGCCGGATGGGTGCGTGCGAATGATTTGATAAGCGAAATAAAATATGGAAAAGCAAAGGAATAATATGTCGAGAATAAGTAAAAATTTGGTATTTGGATTAATATTAGTAACTAGTTTTGTGTTTTCTCAAAACGCCAATGCTTTTGACCCGTGTAAACCTGAAAACTATACGCCGGTTGCAGAGCGCTATAAAAGCGGATTGCTATTTGAGGTGCAGAAATGCGGGATATTACCAAGCTATGTTTTTGGCACAATGCATTCGGACATGGTGGAAATCCTGAAAATCCTACCACCGGTTTTTGAGAAAATCCGCCAGTCAAAATCTGTGAATTTTGAGCTAAAATCTGATGGTAATCAGCTCGCCGAGGTGATGCAGGTGATGTATTATGATGCAGATTCACCGACTAATCTTGAAACAGTTATCGGGACGGAGCTTTATGCAAAACTTAAAGCAATTATGGATGTCGAAAAACCTGATATCCCTGAATTCTCATATCGCAGAATGAAGCCGTGGGCGGTGGCAATTATCATGCAATATCCTTCCGATACATATGACGGAGTATATACGGATTTGCGTTTGGAGAATTATGCAAAAGAGCGTGAGGTAGAAATTTTCGGACTGGAAACGCCCGCCGAGCAACTCTCCATTTTCACGGAGATGAGCGATGAGAATCAGATTGAATTCCTGCGGGAAACTATCGAGAATTTTTCCCTCACAGATGAGATTAATGACCAGCTTGTTTACGCCTATCTGGCGCAGGATTTAGGGCAAATGCAGGAGCTTGCAAAACAGGCAATGGATAGTATTGAAAGTGAAGAATTCAAGGAATTATTCCTCAATAAAATGATATATAGTCGTAATAAACTCATGGTCGAACGCTCTGCCGAAAGATTAGCGGGCGGCGCGACATTTATTGCAGTTGGGGCATTGCATCTGGCCGGAGAAAAAGGAATTCTGGCACTTCTGGAAGAAAACGGTTATTATATTAATGTCGCAGAATAGGAAAATATATGAAAACCACATGCACAATTTCAGTTAATTTCACCGGAGCGCACCGCCTTGTCGGGCAGGATATACCATGCAGCGCCCTGCACGGGCATTTCTATCGCGTGGATTTCACCTTCACCAGTACGGAGCTTGATGAATATGGCATGGTCATCGAATTTGATTCAGCAAAAGAGTTGCTGCAAGGCTGGTTCGTGGAGAATTGGGATCATAATATTATATTGCATGAATCTGACCGCAATCTTGGGGAAGCTATTTCTGCCATTACCAAGCAGAAAATCTTCTATGTCGGATTTAACCCAACCGCAGAGAATCTCGGACGTTATTTGATGAATGAGATTTGCCCGAAATTATTTGCCGGAAAAACTGCCAAATGCACGCGCATTCACATGCAGGAAACGCCTGAATATTCAGCAACCATAGAGAGTTAGTAATTAATTATTATTTGCCCTGACGATTTCGGCAATCTTTTCGGAAGAATCATGTGAGCTAAAATGAGTCACATAATTATCATTCTCATCCATAAGATAAATGATTGCAGAATGATTCATATTATAATTCTCTACCGCTTCACCCGTCGCACGTGCTGCAAAAACTCTATATTTATCCTTCACCTCTTCAATTTGCTCAGGCGCTCCGGTTAAACCTTTGATAGAGGGATGAAAATTGGATAGATATTCTTTCATCACCTCCGGCGTATCACGCTCAGGGTCAACAGTTATGAATATAGTTTGAGTATTTGCCGCATCATCACCCAACTCTTCCAATGCCGCAGTCAGAACCGACAAGCTGGTTGGACAAACATCAGGACAATTGGTAAAGCCGAAAAAAATTAGTTTTTTTTTGAGCCTAAATCTTCGCTGGAAAGCTCATTGCCGTTTTCATCAACAAGCTTAAAGCTTCCGCCAATCGCGGCATCATTTGCAGGTGCTTCTACCCTATCAGATTCCACTTGGAATTCTTGCTTTATTTCCTTATCCGATTTTAAATCACCGGATGATTGCATAAAAATAATTGCCGCAATAATGATTATAAAAAGCAGGATTGATGCTTCTCTTTTTCCTAGTTTCTTAGTCATAAATTTCTCCTATATCTTTGCGATAGAAGCCTTGCGGCCAGTTTATCTTTGAAACCGCAGCATAAGCTTTTTCTTTGGCAGTTGCAAGAGTTTCTGCCACTGCCACAATTCCGAGCACACGCCCGCCGGTATTTACCAGCTTGCCTTCACGCTTAGCTGTTCCGGCATGGAATATTATAGCATCTTCAACCGCCTCAAGCCCCTTAATCTCTGTATTCTTTACGTAAGATTTAGGATAACCTTCAGCTGCCATCACCACACATAATGCCGTTTCTTTTGAGAGTTGAGGCTTTTGATGCCCAAGCAGAATTTCCACGATATCATTCTCCAAACGCGGGAGAATGCTTTGCGTTTCAGGATCACCCATGCGGCAATTATATTCAATTAATTTTGCGCCCTCATCCGTCAACATCAATCCGGCAAACAAGAAACCCTTATACGGACACCCCATTTCCTTCATGGTTTTAAGAGTCGGATTGATAATTTTATCCATAATCTCAATACGCAAAGCTTCATCCACCATATCCGCCGGAGAAAAAGTGCCCATTCCACCGGTGTTTAGCCCAAGATTGCCGTCATATGCGCGCTTATAATCACAAGCCGTACCGAATTCAAAAACCTTGTCGCCATTTGTCGCAATGAAAAAGCTCAGCTCACGCCCCTGCATGAATTCCTCAACCAAAATTTCATTTCCGGCATCACCAAAATTCTTTTCAACCAGAATATCATCCACCGCCTCTAATGCCTGCTCCAGATTCTCAGCTACTACCACGCCCTTTCCTGCTGCCAGCCCATCTGCTTTTATGACAATCGGCGCGCCCAGCTCTTTGATATATTCTTTCGCTTCCGCCGCATTGGTAAAACTTCTAGATTTTGCAGTCGGGATGTTCGCTTTTTCACAAATTTGCTTGGTAAAGATTTTTGAGGCTTCCAGACGTGCCGCCGCCTTGCTTGGTCCAAAAACCTTAATCCCTCTATCTTCAAGGAAATCGGTTATGCCCTCAACAAGCGGTGCTTCCGGCCCAACTATGACAAAATTAACCAGATTCTCACGGCAAAACTCCACTATGCTGTCAAAATCGGTTATGCGGATATTTTCGCATTTTGCAACTTCTGCAATCCCTGCATTTCCGGGAATACAATAAAGCGCCTTGCATTGCGGAGATTTCTTCAGCGCATAACAAAGTGCATGTTCACGCCCGCCCGAACCGATAACTAATATATTCATGGTTGTAGGTTTTAAGGATTTGGAGCGATGGTTCAAGAAAAAATGCATTTTTAATTTAACATATACCCTAGCGCTATGAGATAATGCTAAAATGAACATTACAGTTAATAGCATAGATAGTTTCAAAAACTCGCTACTGGATAGCGCATTTCCTACATTAGAGGAACTCGCAACTGAATTGATGATTCTGGAAAAACTGTACGTTACGTTAAAACAACTTTTGCACCGGATGGAAAAATAATAAGCGTTAAAATAAAATAGAGAGAGAAATGCTAAATCGCAAAGAAATACTAATAGATTTGCTGGGTGTTAATAAGCCCATACAAGACCTAATAACTGCATTGTCAAATTTCGAATGGGACAGTGATGTTGAGCTAGTAGTTTTAAGCAGAAATGATGTAGCAAAAGTTCTAAGGGAGTTTATCAGCGGCAAGATTTCCTCAGACCAGATTAATCTGTGGGCAAATACTATTGAAGGTAGGGATGATATAGGCTTTGAAAATGATTTTTATGACTTATTGAAGGATATTATTTTTGAACTTGCAAACCCTGAGCTTGAGGGTGAGATTACAATTCACAAGGTAAGAGCGATACTAAAATCATTAGAATAACTTGCGAAAGCAGCAGTGCGGCGAATTTGATGAAGCTCTATAGGAATTATAATGAAAATATCATATGAGAAAATTGAATCTTTGCTAACTAAGGAAGATATAGAAGGGTTAATAGGATTAGGCGCACCACAAGATGAGTATGAGAATGAAGCAAAAAAGATTTATGAAGCAATACTAGAATTGCCAGATTCAGATAATAACATAAAAGTGTCCAGAATTATCATGGACATCTGGAAACAAAGCTTTAATTTATCCAAAGAAGAACTAAAACAGCGCTTACCTTTTATAGAAAGACTCACAAAATCTCTGTTGATTGAACCATGAGATAAGATACAAATTCAGTTTTTATAAAATAAACTTGCTGATATCGGTTTTGGCGGCGATATCTTTGAGTTGCGTATTAACGTAATCCACATCAATTTTCTGGCTTTTTTGCTTCATATCCGGTGCGTTGAAGCTGATTTCTTCAACCAGTTTTTCCATTATCGTGTGCAAACGCCGCGCGCCGATATTTTCCACTGTAGAATTGACTTCAGTTGCCAGATGCGCCAATTCCTTGATTGCATCATCGGTAAATTCAATGTTGAAATTCTCGGTTTCCATCAATGCCTGATATTGATTTACCAAGCTTGCCTGCTTCTCTGTTAAAATACGCACCATATCTTCTTCATTCAGCGCACGCAATTCAACACGAATCGGCAAGCGCCCTTGGAGTTCGGGCAGTAAATCGGAAGGTTTGGCAAGGTGGAAAGCACCTGATGCGATAAATAATATATGGTCGGTTTTAACATTGCCATGCTTGGTCGGCACGATTGTCCCTTCAATAAGCGGTAGCAAATCACGTTGCACACCCTCGCGCGAAACTTCGCCTCCCCGGTCATGACGGGCGGCGATTTTGTCAATCTCATCAATAAACACAATGCCGTTATTTTCCACAAGCTTTATCGCCTGCTCAACAACCTTATCCTGATCCATCAGCTTGTCGGTTTCTTCTGCGAGTACAACTTTTTTGGCTTCGGCAACCGTCATTTTGCGGTTTTTTGTGCGCGCGCCCATTTTGCCGAAAATATCATTCAGGCTCATCACGCCCATTTGTCCGCCCGGCATCCCCGGAATATCAAATGTCGGCATATTATTGGAGGCGTTTTCTTGTACGGCAATCTCAATTTCTTTGTCTTCCAGCTCACCTTTTTCCAATTTCTCAGTAAATTTATTTTTGGTTTCCTCGCCAGCATTTTCCCCAACCAAAGCTGCAACAATTCTCTGCTTCGCCGCCAGAACCGCTTTGTCGGAAAGCTCCTTATGCATGGCATCGCGCACTTGGGAAACTGCAATTTCCACCAAATCACGGATAATAGATTCAACATCGCGCCCGACATAGCCGACTTCTGTGAATTTGGTTGCCTCAACTTTGATGAACGGTGCATTGGCAAGCTTTGCCAAACGGCGGGCAATTTCTGTTTTCCCGACTCCGGTAGGCCCAATCATCAATATATTCTTGGGGACTATTTCTTCCCGCAAACCTTCCTCGACCTGCTGTCTACGCCAGCGATTGCGGAGGGCAATTGCCACCGCGCGCTTTGCATCGCTTTGGCCGATAATCCAAGCATCAAGCTCTTTTACAATCTCTTTTGGTGTGAGTTCAGTCATTTAAATTTCTTCTATAGTCAGGTTTTCATTGGTGTAAATACAGATATCCGCAGCGATTTTCATAGATTTCTCAGCAATTTCACGCGCTGATAATTTTTGATCAAGCAAGGCGCGGGCTGCCGAAAGCGCATAATTCCCGCCACTGCCGATTCCGATAATTCCGTCTTCAGGCTCAAGCACATCACCTGTTCCGGTTAAAATTAGC
>PCXJ01000006.1:0-10775 GCA_002787615.1 Alphaproteobacteria bacterium CG11_big_fil_rev_8_21_14_0_20_44_7 | reverse complement strand
CGCCACTCTTTTGCCAGTTCTACACAAGCGCGGGTTAGCTGGTTCGGATGTTTTTCCAGCTTCTCTTCCAAACGCTCAAATAAGGTAAAAGCATCAGCAGTTGCGCCTGCAAATCCGGCAATTATATTACCTTCCGCACCAAGTCTGCGCACTTTCTTCGCCTTAGATTTGATAACCGTGTGACCAAGGCTGACCTGCCCGTCACCGGCGATTATGACTTTGCCGTTTTTTCGCACACTCAAAATTGTTGTGCCATACCATGTGGATTCATCTTTATGTTTCATAGCTTCCGATATAATAGGAATGCCAGACTATTTCAAGTTTGATAAGAGATTTATTCTTTCGGAGCCCAAGCTTCATACTCACCGACAACACGAGGAGATTTTTCTCCCCTCTTAATGTGGCGCGGCGGCAAATAAGCTAAATCAGTTCCACTTAAATTGGGCAAATGCGCCTTCTCCCACTTATATTTCTTTTTAGAACTCTCAGGAAGAGTATCGGTGGTTTTATGCAGCCATCTATGCCAATCAGCCGGAACTTTCGAAGCTTCAGCGATTCCTTTATATGCAACCCATCTACGTCCTTTTTTATTGGTATAATAGCGATTGCCGAACTCATCTTTGCCGACAATTGCTCCAAAAAACAATGTATATAGAAAGGTTGATATATTCATAATTTAATTATCGTTTGCACTAGCTGCTTTTGAATTAACCACGGTTGCAACTGTATTCGCTAAAACTTTAATTTCAATTCCTTTAGCGATTTCCACCTCAATAATGCCATCTTTATTTTCCGGCTTAGTAACTTTACCCAAAATTCCACCAGAAGTAATTACCTTGTCACCAGATTTTATTGCACTCACCATTGCTTGATGTTGCTTAAACTTTTTTTGCTGCGGGCGAATTATCAGAAAATAAAATATAATAAACACCGCACCGAACATTAAAACCGTGCTCATTAGCTGTTCTTGGGATGATGGTGGCGTTGCAGTAGCCGAGGCAGCACTAGCTGAAAGAAAGTAAAACATAGTCATTTTTCCTGTTATTTTCTGTTTTTATCTGAAGATGGTATAATATATGCTAGAATAGAATTCCAGTTATTTTGCAGTTGCAAGTGCAATCTGCTTGAAAAACAACCAATTGTTGCTTAAATTATATGCAGATGTTTAAAAAACCACAAAAAGAAAAATACCCCGTCCTTTATTTAAGGGATATGGTTATCTTCCCGAATATGATTGCGCCACTTCGCGTAGGCCGAGAAAAATCCGTTGCTTCGCTTGAAAAAGCATTGGCGGGAAATCGCAAAATATTATTGCTCACCCAAAAGGATTTGGATCTTGATGACCCGAAACAAGATGATTTGTATGAAGTTGGCGTTATCGGTAACGTACTGCAACTTCTCCGCCTCCCCGATGGAAATATCAAGGGGCTGATTGAGGGAGAAATGCGGGTTCGCGTTAAGGAATTCAGCACTGATACGAAAGATAAATGTAGCTATGCCGAGGTGGAAGTTCTTGAGGAAGAAAGTTTTGATTCCAAAGATGCGCAGACTTTAATGCGATTGGCAGTTAAACAGTTTGGCGATTACCTCAAATTAAACAGAAAAATTCCACCGGAAATGCTGACCGAATCAGGAAAAATTACCGAAGTAGGCAAACTTGCCGATAGCTTGGCCGGATATCTGACCGTAAAAATTTCCGATAAGCAGAAATTGCTGGAAGAGCTAAACCCCAAAGCTCGTCTGGAGCAAGTTTCAAAGCTCATTGAGCTGGAAATTGAGCATCTGAATGCGGAAACCAAAATTCGCGGACGTGTCAAAAGCCAAATTGAGAAAAATCAAAAAGATTATTACCTCAATGAGCAACTCAAAGCTATCCAGAAAGAATTGGATGAACAAGAAGGCAAAGATGAGCTGCAAGAGCTGGAAGAAAAAATTAAGACACTCAGCCTGAGCGAAGAAGCTTATGAAAAATCATTTTCCGAACTGAGAAAGCTCAAAAGCATGAGCCCGCTTTCTGCCGAGGCTTCAGTTATACGAAATTATCTTGATTGGATTGTATCCATTCCGTGGAAAAATAACTCGAAAGTGAAGAATGACATTTTGCAGGCACAAGAAGTGCTTGAAGATGACCATTTTGGATTAGAGCAGGTGAAGGAGCGTATTCTTGAATATCTCGCTGTGCAAAGCCGTACTAATAAGATGCGCGGCCCGATTTTATGCCTCGTTGGCCCGCCTGGTGTGGGCAAAACCTCACTTGGGCAATCTATCGCCAAAGCAACTGGACGCGAATTTGCCAAAATCGCACTCGGCGGAATGCGTGACGAGGCCGAAATTCGCGGCCATCGCCGCACTTATTTAGGCTCAATGCCAGGCAAGATTATTCAATCTATGAAAAAAACCAAGCACTCAAACCCGCTTTTGATGCTGGATGAGATTGACAAAATGAGTCATGATTTCCGTGGTGATCCAAGCTCTGCATTGCTGGAAGTGCTTGACCCGGAACAAAACAATAAATTCAACGATCATTATATGGAAATTGATTATGACCTTTCCGATGTGATGTTTATCGCCACCGCTAACAGCCTAAACCTGCCGCGCCCATTGCTTGACAGGATGGAGATTATTCGCATTTCCGGCTATACAGAAGATGAAAAGGTTGAAATCGCCAAACGCCATTTACTACCCAAACTGCTTGAATCGCATGGTCTGGAAGAAGGTGAATGGGCAATCACCAATGATGCCATACTCGAGCTGATACGTTATTATACACGCGAAGCCGGAGTTAGAAACTTGGAGCGCGAACTTGCCAATCTCATCAGAAAAGCAGTAAAAGAAATTGTCTCTAAAGAGAAGAAAACCGTAAAAGTAACTCGCAAGAATTTGGAAAAATATGCAAAAATACGGAAATATAGCTTTGGACAAACCGAAACTGAAGATTTAATCGGAATTACAACCGGACTTGCCTATACGGATACAGGTGGTGATATATTGCAAATTGAAGCAGTTAGCGCACCGGGCAAAGGCAAATTTGCATATACCGGAAATTTGAAAAAAGTTATGGAAGAGTCTATTCAGGCTGCCGCTAGCTTTGTACGCTCGCGCTGTATAGATTTTGGTATCAAACCCACAGATTTCCACCGCAAAGATATCCATGTCCACGTCCCCGAAGGTGCAACGCCAAAAGATGGCCCTTCTGCCGGTGTTGCCATGGTAACTTCTATCGTATCGGTATTAACCGGCAATCCGGTTAAGAAAAATCTGGCGATGACCGGAGAAATCACCCTACGCGGAAGAGTTTTGCCAATTGGCGGGCTCAAAGAAAAATTGCTGGCCGCACTCAGAAGTGGAATCAAAACCGTGCTTATTCCAAAAGATAATGTCAAAGATTTGGCCGATATTCCCGATAATGTGAAAAATAATTTGGAAATTATTCCGGTTAGCACAGCAGATGAAGTTCTGAAGCATGCATTGGTGAAGAAATTAATTCCAATAGAATGGATAGACGACGATATCGCACCAACCACATCTTCTGTTGATGAAGATGATGAGGATAATCAGGGCTTACGCATCACACATTAGATGCGGATTTTGCTATATATCCGCGACTTCATCAGCCCACATTTTGCAAAAAAGGCTCAAAAACCGTGTTTTTTGGCCAAAAACCGCTAAAAACCGCCATTTTTATGCATTTTTCCTATTGACAAGCGCCTTTCTTTGCGCTTACTTGTATGCAGGCGCTTCAAATCTAAGCTCAGCAAGGGTTTGAGGTAAGTTTAAACTACTAAATTGATAGGGTATTAAAATGAATAAAAATGAACTAATCGAAGCAATCGCTAAGGAAGCTGGTCTTACTAAAGCTGATGCACAAAAAGCACTAGACGCAGCTGTGTCTGCAATTACTAAATCACTGAAAAAAGGCAAAGAAGTTCGCCTAGTTGGTTTTGGTACATTCCTTACACAAAAACGTAAAGCAACAACAGGTCGCAACCCGCGCACTGGTGATTCCATCAAAATCCCAGCTTCTACACAAGCTAAATTCCGTCCAGGTAAAGCGCTTAAAGAAGCTGTAAACTAGAAGATAGTGATTAGAGTTTAGAGTTCAGAATATTTTGCTGAACTCTACTTTAATCGGTAAATATAGCCCTGCCCCACGGTAGGGCTTTTTTTTATTTGATATTTCATGCAAAACTTGATAATTAGACTGCTCTTCTAAAAACGCTAGGCTCTAAATCGCAGACTCTAGCTACTAATTAGAAGGGCGATTAGCTCAGTTGGTAGAGCGCTTCGTTTACACCGAAGATGTCGGGAGTTCGAGTCTCTCATCGCCCACCATCCACCCTGACAAGTGGCTGGTAATACAAATTACCCCATGCGGGGGTGTAGCTCAGCTGGTTAGAGCGCCTGCCTGTCACGCAGGAGGCCGCGGGTTCGAGTCCCGTCACTCCCGCCATTTTCTTATCTCACTATCACTTCATTTCATAAAAAAAAGCCCGCAGCTAGCGGGCGTTTTTATTTAGAATAGTCTGTTTTAACAGATGTTACTCCGCAGCTTTCTTGAGTCGTGATTGCTTTTTGCGCTCGTTAGGGTCTAGCTCTCTTTTACGCAAACGCAAGGTTTTTGGCGTCACTTCAACCAATTCATCCTCACCGATATATGAAATCATCTCTTCCAGAGTCATCAATTTCGGCGGTGTAAGACGAATAGCCTCATCGGTTCCGCTTGCACGCACATTTGTGAGCTGCTTGCCTTTTAATACATTAATTTCCAAATCATTATCACGGCTATTCTCACCGACAATCATCCCCATATAAACTTTATCCTGCGGCTTCACATACATAATTCCACGCTCTTGCAGGTTAAATAGTGCATAGCCAACTGCTTCGCCCTGATCGGTAGAAATCAGCACGCCATTGCGCCTACCGCCTATTTCGCCCTTAAATGGCTCATGACTATGGTAAATACGGTTTATAACGCCTGTGCCCCTTGTATCGGTCAGGAATTCGCCCTGATAGCCGATAAGTCCACGAGATGGCACAAGAAATATGATGCGAGTCTTACCGCCGCCAGAGGAACGCATATCGGTCATACTACCTTTACGCTGGCTAATCTTTTCAACCACCACACCGCTATATTCATCATCCACATCAATTACAACCTCTTCTATCGGCTCTAATGTAGCTCCTGATTCATCCTGACGCAGCAATACGCGTGGGCGTGAAACAGAAAGCTCAAAACCCTCACGGCGCATGGTTTCTATCAATACACCAAGCTGCAATTCCCCGCGTCCACCAACTTCAAAAGCATCCTTGCCATCTGTCTCTGTAACGGTAATTGCGACATTAGTTTCAGCCTCGGCGAATAAACGGTCACGAATCATACGGCTTGTGACTTTTGTTCCCTCTTGTCCGGCAAAAGGTGAATCATTCACGCTGATTGTTACTGCCATTGTCGGCGGGTCAATCGGGGTTGAAGCAATAGGCTTTGTGACAGAAGCATCTGCAATTGTATCTGCTACCGAAGCTTTTGCCAGTCCTGCTATGGAAACAATATCTCCGGCAACAACCTTATCCACATTAACGCGCTCTATGCCTGCGAAAGTTTGCAATTTGGTCAAACGTCCGGTTTCCACAACTTCACCATTCAAATCAATTGCCTTAATCGGCATGTTAACATTCGCCGTTCCGCTATATACCCTACCGGTTAATATGCGCCCCAAGAAAGAGTTGGATTCCAGAAGCGTTACCAACATTGAGAATGGTGCTTCTTTATCAACTTCAGGCTTATCGACATGAGAAACCATCAAATCAAGCAGAGGGGTCAAATCCTTGCGCTCATCATCAAGATTGCTCACGCACCAGCCATTGCGCCCTGAGGCATAAAGAATCGGGAAATCAAGCTGCTCATCTTTGGCATCAAGCGCCACGAATAAATCAAAAACCTCGTTCACCACCTCATCCGGACGACCATCCGGTCTATCAACTTTATTGATAATCACCATTGGTCTTAGTCCTTGTGCCAAAGCCTTTGCGAGCACAAATTTAGTTTGTGGCATTGGCCCCTCAGCAGCATCGGTGAGCAATATCACCCCATCAACCATTGAAAGAACGCGCTCAACTTCCCCACCGAAATCAGCGTGACCGGGTGTGTCGACAATATTAATGCGGATATCATTCCATTTTATCGAGGTGCATTTCGCCAGAATTGTAATTCCACGCTCTTTTTCCAAATCATTACTATCCATCACACGCTCGTCAACACTCTGGTTTTCGCGGAAAGTTCCACATTGTTTCAGAAGCGTATCAATCAAAGTTGTTTTACCGTGATCAACGTGCGCGATAATCGCTATATTTCTAATTTCTTTCATAAAATTCCTTATATTCGGCATGACTGCCTGATTTTTGCGGCTTGTTCTTACTATGTTAAGAGGAATAAAGAAAGGGTTAGTTTTATCTAGAGTGTTTTCTTGACAAAATAGCAGCATAACCGCATTTTGAATTTATGCTTATAGATTCACATTGCCACCTGAATTTTCCGGATTTTAAGGATGATTTGGATGAAGTTATAAAAAATGCCGGCAATAACGGCGTTTCGCAGATGCTCTCTATCTGTACGAAATTATCCGAGTATGAGGAAATAAAGCAGATTGCAGCAAATTATGATAATGTATTTTGCACAGTCGGCGTCCATCCGCATGAGGCAGAAAACCATGCAGAAGTGAAAGCGGAAAATTTAGTAGCGCTGGCAAATTATGATAAATGCATCGGGCTGGGCGAAACCGGATTGGATTATTTTTATGAAAATTCTCCGCGCGAAATTCAAAAAAACTTGTTTCTTGAGCATATAAAAGCTGCGCAGGAAACTGATTTACCCGTAATAATCCACACAAGAAGTGCAGATGAAGATACGATTGATATTATCAACACGCAAAATTTTCGTGGGCTGCTGCATTGTTTTTCCACTGATTATAAAGTCGCAGAATCGGCATTAGATAATGGCTTATATATCTCAATCTCAGGGATTGTGACTTTTAAAAAAGCAGAAGAATTGCGCGAGGCAGTGAAAAAGATTCCATTGGAAAGATTGCTGGTGGAAACCGATGCGCCTTATCTAGCACCAATTCCAATGCGCGGAAAGCGTAATGAACCGGCATTCACCAAACATACGGCAGAATTTGTGGCGGAACTTAAGGGCGTTAGTTTTGAGGAATTAGCACGCATTACCACTAAGAATTTTTATACGCTTTTCAGCAAAATAAATAAGGGATAAGCTTGTGGAAATCACGATTCTAGGATGCGGGGCTTCAACAGGCGTTCCTATGATAGGGCAAGAAATGCCGCCTGAAATGCGCGCTAATCCCAAGAATTTCCGCCTCCGTGTTTCCGTGCATATTCAGGGCAACACATCTCTCTTGATTGACACCTCACCGGATTTGCGCCAGCAAGCTTTGCAAAATAATATCAAACATCTTGATGCGGTTTTATATACTCACACCCATGCCGACCATATTATGGGGATTGATGAAATAAAGGCATTTAATAAACTACAAAACGCTCCGATAGATTGCTATGCGAGTGAACAATCAATTACCGAGCTGACTAAACATTTTGATTATTGCTTTGCCGCACCGCGCCCTGAATATGGCTGGTATCGCCCATGTATGATTCCACATATAATCAAACCTATGGAAAAATTTAAAGCCGGAGAATTTGAGGTTTTGCCATTCTTACAAAAGCATACGCCAAAACTAAGCGCAGGTGGTACAGGAATGGATACGCTAGGATTCCGCATTGGTGATTTTGCCTATTCTACCGATGTCAAAAGTTTTCCTGAAGAATCATTTCCAGCGCTAGAAAATCTTGATACGTGGGTAATAGATTGCCAGAGTATGACAGAAAGACCAACGCATTTATGCCTTGCAGATACGCTTGGATATATTGAGAAATTCCGTCCAAAGCGTGCGATATTAACCCATATGGGGGCAGACATGAATTATGACAAATTGCAGGAGATATTACCGCAAAATATTGAGCCTGCCTATGACGGAATGCGCTTTAAGCTTTAATATATATTTTAATATATGCCAGTGGAAAAGCTGCCATCATATATCTCCTCTTCAAGAGTGCGGCGGTTATCCTGATATTCCATATAATCTTGCGAATAATCAATCATCGGAGCAACCGGATTAAACACCTCATATCTGATATTTTCAGGAGCGCTATATTCCGTTGGCTCGGCACCGGTAGTTATATCAACTTTAACCATTGTCACACCATCCGGAGCAGGGAAAGGCTTTGCCGGAATATCCGCCAGTGCCTTTGTCATAAATTCAATAAACACCGGAAGCGCAACACTACTGCCCGTATCCTTTGCACCCAGCGTGCGCGGCCTGTCGAAACCGATATATGTTCCCACCACTAAATCTGGTGAAAAGCCCATAAACCATGTATCAAAGCTTTTATTTGTAGTTCCGGTTTTTCCTGCCAGTGGCTTGCCGATAACTTTTGCACGCACCGCCGTTCCGCGCTGAACAACACCTTCTAACATACTGGTTAGCTGGTATGCAATTACCGGATTAGTAAGCTGCTCGGCATTATCGGTGATGGTAGGGATTTGGTTTTTGTTGAGCGAACCAACACAGCCAGAACAAATTCTCTTATCGCTAATATATAGGGTTTTACCCAGATTATTTTGGATTTTATCTATAATCTTCGGCTCAACTTTTCTGCCACCATTAGCAATCGCAGAATAGGCAGTTGTTAGTTTTAGCAATGTGGTTTCGGAAGCACCAAGCGCCATTGAATAATAGGGTTTTGGGTCTTCAAGAATACCGAAACGTGTGGCAATTTCCTGAATTTTATCAATTCCCAACATCAGAGAAACCAGAATAGTCATGTTATTGCGTGATTTCTCCAAGCCTTTGCGTAAAGAAACAAAACCCAGATAATCTCCGGAATAATTCTTTGGTGTCCAAGTGGGCATTCCTCTTCCCTGCGGGATTTCAATCGGCCCATCTTCAATTACGGTTGCCGGAGTAAAGCCATTTTCAAGCGCCGCTAAATATACGAAAGGCTTGAAGGCTGAGCCGGGTTGGCGCTTCGCCTGAGTAGCACGGTTAAAATGGCTATCACCATATATATACCCGCCAACCATTGCCAGAACACGTCCGGTTTGCGGATCCATAACCGTAATCGCTCCATTCACATTCGGAATTTGCTCCAACGCAAAATATTCCTCTTTTTTACCATCTGATTTATTTTTCTCGGACTTTGAAACGGCTATTATATCACCTATATTCACAACTTCTCGCGGACTGGAAGGAGTGCCTGCCCAGCGTTGATTCGGCAAGGTCTTTTTCGCCCATTTCATATTTTCAAAAGGTATGTATGACTGATTGCCGTCTTTCAATCCTATAATCACCCTATCACCGCGAACTTCCAGAACCACCGCCAATTGCCAAGGGCCTAGACCTTCCGGGTCTTTCATTTCTGCCAGCAATTCCCGCCATAAATCCAAATCATCAATCTTGCCGATTGCACCGCGCCAACCATGATTGCGGTCATAATCTATAATTCCTTTGTATAAAGCCCGTTCGGCATATTTTTGTATTTTAGGGTCTAGCGTTGTGCGCACCACCATCCCGCCCTCATAGAGCTTATCAGTGCCATATTCTTTTTCCAGATAACGACGAACTTCTTCGGCAAAATGAGTGGTAACAATTTCCTCATCTTCAATATCTGCTAATTCAATCGGCGTTTTCTTGGCTGCTTCCGCATCTTTTTCGGTAATGTAATTCTCATCCTTCATCCTTTCCAGAACCCAATCACGGCGAACCTTAGCGCGGTCATAATATTTTCTTGGGTCATAATCGGCTGGGCCTTTCGGCAAGGCTGCCAGAAATGCTGCTTCCTGTAAATTCAAGTCCGTAACAGATTTATCAAAATAACGCTGAGCAGCCGCACCAATACCATATGAGCGATTACCGAGGTAAATAACATTCAAATATATCTCCAAAACCCTGTCTTTAGACACTGATTTTGAAATACGCAGGGCTAATATTGCCTCTTTAATTTTCCTATCATAAGTTCTGCTATTATCCAGAAGGATGTTTTTGATAACCTGCTGGGTTATGGTTGATGCACCGCTTATTGAGCCAGAACCAGTTAGCTTGGTTTGCACATTATTGACCATCGCCCGCGTGATACCAAGAATATCCACACCCGGATGGTCATAAAAATTCTGATCTTCGGCGGCAATAAAAGCCTGTTTCACCAGCTCCGGAGTTTTTGAGATTGGCACATAAACCCGCTTTTCATGCCCATATTCTGCCAACAATCCACCTCTGGCATCGTATAGGCGCGTCATGGTTTTGGGCTGGTAATTAGCCAATTCTTCAGAACTTGGTAAACCCTTGGAATAATAGGCAATTACGCCCATAACGCCTAATGCGGCAAATATTGTCAGCATAAAAAGCAGAAAGAAGATTTTTCCTATCCGAGTTACTAATTTTTTTGCGGTTTTCATATTTGAAGATTATGTAGTTTTTCCTTGTACTGCAAGCGCATTTTGTGTATTTATTCGCGTTAATTAATGACCAAGTTAATAAATTATATCAAGAAATTATAGGTAAATAACGATGACTGCTCCATTTATGCCAAAAGCCACAGCAAAGTGGTTGGTTGATAACACAGCCCTAACTTTTAAACAAATCGCCGAATTCTGCGAAATGCACCCGCTTGAAATTCAGGGCATTGCAGACGGTGAAGTCGCCTCTAGC
>PCXJ01000077.1 GCA_002787615.1 Alphaproteobacteria bacterium CG11_big_fil_rev_8_21_14_0_20_44_7 | reverse complement strand
AATAACAGAATTTCTGCGGTGATTATTGCTGCGAATTATTCACTTATCCTGCATCTCGGTTATTTTCTGGCGATTTTACTATTTGCCTCGGCGTTCTGGGCTTTTATAGGCTTTGTCGTGCATCCATGGACAACGACATTATATATATTTCAGACATTCTGGTATGTGCCGCTGGTTTTTCAGGTTGGTTGGTTTGCCTATGTCTATATATATGAGGATAAGATTTTAAGCCGCGCGCTGAAGGGAATGCCCATAACCCGCCAAAATAACCATGAATTATATGAGATATTGGAAAATTTATGTATTTCACGCGGGATGCAAATGCCCAAATTCTATATATATGATTCTGATGCGGTGAATGCGTGGACATATGGCAGCCATGAGGAGAATTATTCGGTGACCATAACCCAAGGGATGCTCACGAATCTGAATGCGGATGAGTTACAGGCTGTGTTGGCGCAGCAGCTTTCGCATATAATTTCGGGGGATACGAGCTTTTTGGTGCTATTTTTCGTATATTGCAATTTCTGGCAGGCAGTAATTTCAAAAACCAAGGGCGCAGCAAAGCCGGCGGCATTAATGCCCAAATCCGCTTCTTCCATTCATGATAATAAGATTATTGATTATAGCAGTATGAATACATCCGCTCAGCTTGACAGAGTGAGCCGTGAGGTTGAGCAAAATGAAAAACTAAATGAGGAAGAAAAGGAATTTGTGAATTCTATCCGAATTTCCAATAATTATTCCAAAGCTGAGGAAGAAAGCGGGTTGAATAATTATATGGAAAGGAAGCGTAGCAACATAAGCTGGAGCAGTAAGGAGTTTGGGGTTATTATTCTGGTCAGCTTGATTGTCAGCCATATTATGCATGGGATGACATTTTATATATATGCGCTGCTCTCAAAAAAACGTGATTTTATTGCTGATGCAATGGCGGTGGAGCTGGTAAAAAATCCCGACCCTCTGATTTCTGCGCTAAAAAAGATTTCGCCCAATTCAAAAATTCAAGGTTTCCCGCCAAATCTGGCGCGGCTCTGCATAGATGCGCCCGATAACCATAAGGAGCTTGGCTTTCTTTCCACCCATCCCAAGGTTGAGGAAAGAATTTCTGCGCTGGTGCAATATGCTGGCGGGCGCAATAATTAGTCCTACCCCTAGTGATTGCCGTTGACATTTTCACCATAACTTACTATAACACCGCAAAATTTGGGGGTTGTAAGCATGAAAATGATTCCAGCCGATAACAGCAAAGCATAAGAGGGAAAAATGGCAGACGCAGACGCAAAACAAGTCTTGGATTTGATAAAAAAAGAGGAAATTGAATTTGTTGATTTCCGCTTTACCGACCCAAGAGGAAAAAATCACCACACAGCTTATAAGGCGAATCAGGTGGATGAAGATGTTCTTGCCGATGGCGTTATGTTTGACGGCTCATCAATCAATGGCTGGAAGGGGATTAATGAATCCGATATGATTTTACGCCCCGATGCGGCTTCTGCGGTGCTAGACCCGTTTTCAGCCCGCAAAACTCTGATTATGTTCTGTGATGTTATCGAGCCAAATACCGGACAAGGTTATATCCGTGACCCACGCTCAACTGCAAAACGCGCTGAGGAATATCTGAAATATACCGGAATCGGCGATACTGCATATTTTGGGCCGGAAGCTGAATTTTTCGTATTTGACGATGTGAAGTTTAAAGTTACACAAACCAGCTCCTCATATAAAGTTTTCTCACATGAAGATCCGGAAATGTCTGATGCGACAATGGAAGGCGGCAATTATGGCCACCGTCCACGCACCAAAGGCGGCTATTTTCCGGTTCCTCCGGTTGATTCTACATCTGATTTACGCGCAGAAATGCTGGTGACAATGGAAGAGATGGGCATTAAAGCCGTGCTTCACCACCATGAAGTTGCGCCGAGCCAATGTGAATTGGGTATTAATTTTGATACAATGACAAAAACTGCCGATAATTTGCAGAAATATAAATATGTTGTGCATAATGTTGCGCATGCCTATGGCAAAACCGCGACATTTATGCCGAAGCCGATTTATAAAGATAACGGCTCAGGGATGCACACCCACCAATCAATCTGGAAAGGCGGCAAACCGCTTTTTGCCGGAAATGGCTATGCTGATTTGTCTGAAACGGCGCTATATTATATCGGCGGGATTATCAAACACGCAAAAGCGCTCAACGCATTCACTAATGCCTCAACCAACAGCTATAAGCGCCTTGTTCCGGGGTTTGAAGCACCGGTATTGCTGGCATATTCTGCGCGCAATCGCTCTGCCTCAATCCGTATTCCATATGTTGCAAGTGCCAAAGGAAAGCGCATTGAATGTCGTTTCCCTGATGCGGCGGGCAACCCGTATTATACATTCGCATCAATGCTGATGGCCGGTTTGGATGGCATTGAGAATAAAATCCACCCTGGTGACGCGATGGATAAAAATCTTTACGACCTTCCGCCGGAAGAGCTCAAAGATGTGCCGACAGTGGCAGGTTCACTGCGCGAAGCATTGCAGGCATTGGATGAAGACAGAGCCTTCCTGAAAAAAGGTGATGTATTCTCCGATGATTTGATAGACGCTTATATTGAGCTTAAGATGGATGAGGTGACTTCTTTTGAAACCGCGCCGCATCCGGTTGAGTTTGATATGTACTATTCAGTATAGTCTGGGTTTTGATTTGCGGCTAAAAGGCAAGCTGATAGGAAAATATCGGTGAAAGATGCTTTTCATCTGCATTTATAGATTGAAATAACCGAACAAATTGCTATTAAGGGGCATCATGAAAAAACTGATAATCATATCCTTTGCTCTAATTGCGCTTGTTATTGCACCGCAATTGCAAGCTCTGGCTGCGCCGGAAGCCGCAGAAAATATTGTTGAATCTATTTCAATTGCACCTGATAGTGACTTTGTCGCCAAGCCTGTTGATTGGGCATTTGGTTTTCAAAGGTCAGCTTCGCCTTTGGATGATTTAATTGAGGGTTTCCACAATTACCTTCTTTGGTGGATTAGTGGCATAACGGTTTTTGTGATGGCACTCATGGGTTATATCGTGGTGAAATTCAGCCGTAAGCGTAATAAAACTCCTAATAAATTCACTCATAATACTATGGTGGAAATTGTCTGGACGGTGATACCTATCATTATCGTTATTATGATTATCGTGCCTTCAATGCGCGTATTATACACGATTGACCATCTTGAAGAATCTGATTTGACGCTCAAAGTCACCGGGTATCAATGGTATTGGGGTTATGAATTCCCTGATTATGGTGTGGAAGAATTTGAAAGTCGCCTGCTTCCGGAAGATGAGATGAAAGAAGGTGATTTGCGCTTGCTGGAAGTTGACCAGCCGCTATATCTGCCGATAAATAAGGATATCCGTGTTATTCTAACCTCCGACCCGAACGGTGTTATCCACTCATGGGGGATTCCGTCGCTGAAATTCAAACGTGATTCAATTCCCGGACGCATTAATGAGGGCTGGATAAGAGTTGACGAAGAAGGCGTATATTATGGCCAATGCTATGAATTATGCGGGCCTGACCATGCATTTATGCCGGTGAAGATTATTGCCGTGAGTGAAGAGAAATTTAATCAATGGTTGATTTCAAAAGGTGGAAATCCTGCTGGTATTGAAGCTGAAACGCAGCCTGCTTCTGAAGAAGCACCGCAAGAAGAATCACAAGCAGCACCGCAAGAAGAGACTGAAAATATCGAAGGAGAGCAATAATGTCTGACCACGCACCAAAAGGTTATAAGCGCTGGTTGTTTTCAACCAACCACAAAGATATCGGAACTTTATATCTGATTTTTGCAATTTTTGCAGGCTTGGTCGGCGGCATTTTCTCTTTCTGGATTCGCCTAGAGCTGGCTGTTCCGGGTGAGCAGTGGATGATTGGCGATAATCCGCGTCAATGGTATAATGTGATGGTGACTGCCCACGCTTTCGTGATGGTGTTCTTCATGCTGATGCCGGCGCTTATCGGCGGTTTCGGTAACTGGTTTGTGCCGATTATGATAGGCGCGCCTGACATGGCTTTCCCACGGCTCAACAATATTAGCTTCTGGCTTCTGCCACCTGCGTTGATTCTGCTTTTAGGTTCGGCATTTGTCGGTGAAGGAGCAGGAACAGGCTGGACGGTTTATCCGCCTTTATCACTTTTGGCATCGCATCCTTCCGCTTCGGTTGATTTGGCGATTTTCTCGCTCCACTTAGCGGGGATTTCCTCGATTCTCGGCGCGGTGAACTTTATTGTCACCATATTCAATATGCGCTGCAAAGGCATGAGCCTGTTTCGTATGCCGCTTTTCGTGTGGTCAGTTTTGATTACTGCATTCTTGCTTTTGCTTTCCCTTCCGGTTCTTGGTGGTGCAATTACAATGCTACTTACCGATAGGAATTTCGGCGCATCATTCTTCACGCCCGGTGGCGGTGGTGACCCTGTGCTTTACCAGCATTTATTCTGGTTCTTTGGGCATCCGGAAGTTTATATTCTGATTCTCCCTGCTTTCGGGATTATCAGCCAAGTGGTTTCAACATTCTCGCGCAAGCCGGTTTTCGGCTATGTGGCGATGGTTTATGCGATGGCGGCAATCGGTGTGGTTGGATTTGTAGTTTGGGCGCATCACATGTTCACAGTTGGGCTTGACGTTAATACGCGTGCATATTTCACAATCGCAACTTTGATTGTAGCTGTGCCGACAGGTATCAAAATTTTCTCATGGCTGGCGACAATGTGGGGTGGTTCAATCACATTTGAAACGCCGATGTTGTTTGTGCTCGGTTTCCTATTCCTGTTCACCGTTGGTGGTGTGACGGGGGTTGTGCTGGCAAATGCCGGACTCGATTTCGTGATGCATGATACATATTATGTGGTGGCACATTTCCATTATGTGATGTCGCTCGGTTCGCTATTCGGGGTGTTTGCCGCATTCTATTATTGGATTGGTAAAATGTCGGGTCGGCAATATCCGGAATGGGCTGGTAAGGTACATTTCTGGCTAACGGCGATTGGTGTGAACGTAACTTTCTTCCCGCAGCATTTCCTCGGATTGCAAGGTATGCCACGCAGATATGTGGATTATCCTGATGCATTTGCCGGTTGGAATTTGGTTTCCTCATATGGTTCGCTAATTACTGCGATTGCTACAGTATGGTTTATCGGACTCGCAATTTACACCGTGTTCTGGGGCAAAAAAGCCGCGCAGAATCCTTGGGGTGAAGGTGCGGATACATTGGAATGGACCGTTCCAAGTCCACCGGATTTCCATACGTTTGAGAAAACCGGAACGCCGGAATATAAAGACTCCGGAAACCACTAATTTTCGCCTTATTCTTGCAAAATTAGCAGTTTCGCCATAAAATTCTACCATGAAGCCGAACTATAACCTGCTGACGCAAAGGCGTTTCCTGCCGCTATTCATTACCCAGTTCCTCGGCGGGTTCAATGATAATTTCCTGCGTGCTGCTTTGGGAGTTCTGGTCAGCTACAAAATCGCCAGTGCCAGCGCTCTTGGTTTTGCTCCCGCAGTTGTGATACAAATCGCCGGCTTGCTGCTGGTATTACCATATATATTATTTTCCTCAACCGCAGGACAACTTGCCGATAAATTTGAGCGCGCGAAATTGATGCGCATCACCAAATATCTCGAATTATTCATAACCATTCTCGCCGCTTATGCATTTTGGAATAACAACGTATATTTGCTACTTGGGTTAGTGTTCCTGATTGGCGTGCAATCAACATTTTTTAGCCCGATGAAATATAGCGTGTTGCCCGACCATTTGAAGAAGAATGAGTTGGTCACGGGGAATGGTTATATTGAGGGCGGGACATTTATTGCAGTATTAGTCGGGACGATACTCGGCACGCAATTCGGAGATTTCTTGGATTTGGACAATCCGGAGAATTCCATTCTTATTGGCGGCACATTGGTGATGATGTCGCTTTTTGGAATTGCTTCCAGCCGTTTTATACCAAAAGCGCCGATTGCCCATGCCGATTTGAAGATTGATAAAAACCCGCTTACGGCAACATATGGTATTATCAAAAATATCCGCCGCAATCCTCTGGTTTTCCATGCCATTCTGGGGACTTCGTGGTTTTGGCTTTTGGGGATAATATTTCAGTCTAATTTCATTTCCTATGCGCGTGAGGTGGTTTATGTCGATGCCAATGTCACAACGATATTTTATGCAACATTCTCGGTAGGGATTGCAATTGGTGCATTCTCGGCGGCCAAGCTTTTAAAGGGTGAGATTTCTGCCAGATTTGCCCCGCTTGCCTTGTTGGGGATATCATTTGCGACTTTCGGGCTAATAGCTGCCACCGGATTGGTTGAGCCGCCCAGCGTGGCTTTTATGGCGGCAGAAAATATATTGCGTGGCACGGACGGTACGGCTTTCTTAACTCCGGCATTGCGCGAATTGGTGAATAATTCGCTTTATACGCCTAGCGAGTTTTTGAGTCAGGCGGCGGGAATCGGGGTAATTGCCTCAGTATTCCTGATTGCATTTTGCGCGGGGATTTATACCGTGCCGCTCAAGGCAATCATCCAACATAATGCCGAGGAAAAATCACGCTCACAGATAATTGCCGGAGATAATATCATGAATGCGTTATTTATGGTGCTGGGCGGTGGGGCGGTGGCAGTTTTACTCAATATCGGATTTGATATTATCACCGTGTTTGCGGTTTTGGGAATCATCAATCTGGTAGTTGCATTATTCGCGGTTGTGATGCTGCCGGAAGCGTTGCTGGTGGGGATTATAAAATCACTTATGAAGATTATGTTCCGCGTGGAAATTCATGGGTTGAAGCATTATCATGATGCGGGTGAAAGAGTTGTGATTCTGCCAAATCATCAATCATTCTTAGACCCGCTATTGCTTTCCGTATTTTTACCACGCAAGCCGGATTTTGCGATTAATACGCAAATTGCTGCCTTGTGGTATATCAAGCCATTCCTGTTTTTATGTAATGTTTTTCGCGTTGACCCGACCAATCCGATGTCGATGAAATCGCTGATTGAATATGTTTCAAATAATAAGAAAGTAGTGATTTTTCCGGAAGGTAGAATAACCACCACCGGAAGCCTGATGAAAGTATATGAAGGCTCCGGTCTGGTTGCCGATAAGGCGGATGCGATGATTTTACCTATCAGAATTGAAGGTGCGCAATATAGCAAGTTATCACGATTGAAAGGTAAGGTGCGCAGACGCTTATTCCCCAAAATTGTGATTACTATTGCACCGCCTTTTAAGCTGGAATTAAAAGATGGTTCGGCAAAAGAAAGGCGGGCGCAGATTGCCGCCAAGTTGGAACGCATGATGTCGGAAGTGATGTTTGAATCAACGAAATATAAGCGTGCGCTGCTGGCTTCATTGCTGGAATCGGCAGAAATCCACGGCAATAAACGCGTGGTTCTCGAAGATATAAGCCGCAAAACCATGAATTATAAGCAGCTCTTACTCAAAATATTCGTGCTGGGGCGGGCATTAAAAAAACGTGTGAAGGGTCATAATGTCGGTGTATTATTGCCGAACTCATTAGCAAATGTGGTGACGTTTTTTGCCCTGCACTCAATCAGCAGAACTCCGGCGATGATAAATTTCTCGGCAGGGGTCAAGAATGTCAATTCTGCCTGCAAAACTGCCGAAATAAAATGCCTGATAACCTCCCGCCTGTTTGTTGATAAGGCGGAGCTTGCGCCATTGATTGAAGGAATCAAGAATGTGGAGATTTTATATTTAGAAGATATTGCTAAGAGAATCGGGATATTTTCAAAGCTACGCGGCTTGGCGATTTCAGAATTCCCGAAATATGCGTTCAGGAATGCACTAAAAGCCCACTACAACAATCCTGCAGTGATATTATTCACTTCCGGCTCGGAAGGTGTGCCGAAGGGGGTTGTGCTCTCCCACGCGAATATACAGGCGAATATTGCGCAGGCAGATTCGGTAGTGGATTTCTCCAGCCGCGATATAGTATTAAACGTGCTGCCAATGTTCCATTCATTCGGGCTGACAGTTGGAACATTATTGCCGGTAACACGCGGCATCAGAGTGTTTTTATATCCATCGCCTTTGCATTACAGCATCATTCCTGAAATCTCTTATGATATTGACGCAACCATATTATTTGGCACGGATACATTTCTTGCGCGTTATGCCGAGGCGGCAGACCCGTATGATTTCTTCAGTATGAGATATGTCTTTGCGGGTGCGGAAAAGCTCAAAGATTCAACTTATCAGCTTTGGCAGGATAAGTTCGGCATCAGAATTTTGCAGGGCTATGGCGTGACGGAAACCTCACCGTTTCTTTCTGCAAACACGCCTATGCAAAATCGGCGCGGCAGTGTCGGGCGGATTATCCCCGGCGTTGAATATGAGATTAGGGATGTGGAAGGCATTGAAGAGGGGGGAGAATTATGGGTCAAAGGGCCGAATATTATGCTCGGCTATATGAAAGAGGATAAGCCCGGCAAACTCCAACCTGCAGAAAAAGGCTGGCATAATACCGGAGATATTGTCCGTATTGATGATGACGGGTTTTTATATATTCTCGGGCGCGCAAAAAGATTCGCGAAAATTGCGGGAGAAATGGTGAGCCTACCGGCAGTGGAAGAAGTTTTAAGCAAATTATGGGAAAAGAATACGCTGGTGGTAGCAGTTTCTGATGAGAAAAAAGGCGAGCAATTAGTGATTGTCACTGAGCAGGCGGGTGCGCGTTTGGAAGATGCCAAAGCGGCGCTAAAGGAAAGCGGTTTTCCGGGGGTTGCTACGCCAAGGCAGCTTGTTGAGATGGAAATTCCGTTGCTCGGTAGCGGCAAAACCGATTTCGCGGCTTTGCAGAAGAAGGTTGAAGAGTGGTTGGCTTCTAGCTTCTAGCTTAAAGCCTTGCGGAACTCATCTTCGTCAAATCTGAATAATGTCTCTTTTCCGGTTTCGGTTATCGGGCGTTGAATCAAATTATGATGCTCAAGCATTAATTTTCTGGCCTTTACTTCATTCATATCTGCTTTCAGCTTCGGGTCTAGTTCGCGCCATGTTGTACCATTCTTTTTAAGCATTTTCTCCCAGCCAAATTTGGCGAACCATTCATCGATCTTTTTCGGGTCGGGCTTTTTTTCCTTATAATTATAGAATTCAAATTCTACCCCGTTTTCCTTCAGCCATTTTTGTGCTTTGCCAACAGTTGTGCAAGTGCTGATACCATACATTTTAATCATAATTTCCTCCGATTTTTTCTTTCTATATATAGCAAAAAATTGCTTTTGTAACAAAACTGTAAAAAAACTCTTGCATTCGCGGGCGGAAATGTTCTAAAAAGCACCACTCATTAAAAATGCTTAACAATTAGAAGTTGAAAATATTAATGCTTCCTATAGAGAAACGAGAAATTACGGATTTTAAAACCCGCCATGCAGATTTGCTGGCTTGGCTTTATTATAATCTCAAGGATAATAAAATCGAGGATGAGAGCCGTGAGAATTTTCGCAAGAGTTTGCTGAATTTCGCGGCGATTATGGATAGTGTGCGACCATTAAAAACCGATAGCCCAAAGGCAAATCTGATTCGCCATATTAATCATAAAGCCAATATCAAATCATCGGATATGGCAGAAACCGATATCAACAATATCTTCGCGGATGATGAGAAGCTGCGCCCTAAAAGCTGGGTTGGTGGGATTGCCAGCGTGATAAACATCGATTTGGGCAAAATTGAAGAGATTATTGATGAAATTATTGATGGGCTCAAAGCAATTTATACATTTGTGATGACGAATTTAAAAACCACGTTGCGCCGCTCTGATAAATTGCTGCAAGAGCTGAGTATGATTATTGAGGATATCAAGAAAATCCGCAGTAATACGCCACTTTTGGTAGAGCTGCAAACTCAGCTTGAGATGGAAAAATCTTCCTCGATGGCAATTGCCTAAAACACTCAAATCGCCTAAATCAACCCATTGCTTTTGAAGCTAAAATGCTCGCCTTCGGTGATAATCAGATGGTCATGCACTTTTACGCCCAAAGGTTTGGCCGCCGAGACAATTTGTCCGGTCAGTTCAATATCAGCTTTGGACGGGGAAGCATCGCCGCTTGGGTGGTTATGTAGCAAGATGATACTCGATGCCGAAATCTCCAGCGCGCGCTTTAATATCTCACGCGGATAGGCCATGGTGTGGTTTATCGTGCCTTCCTGCTGCACCTCATCTTCAATCAACATATTTTTGGAATTGAGGAATAATATGCGGAATTGCTCTTTTTTCAAATGCCCCATTTCGGTGCGGCAATAATCGAGCAGTTTTATCCATGAATTCAAAACCGGCATTTGCTTGGCTTCATGCAACAAAAATCGCGATACGCCTTCTTTGATAGATTTTAGCGAGGCAATGGCGGAATCATTCATCCCTTCGATTTTTGCCAACTCGTCATAATCGGCAGAAATCACTTTGGCGAAGCTGCCGAATTTGCTCAGCAGTTTTTTTGCCAGAGGTTTGACATCGCGGCGCGGGGAGGATGGAAAAAGCAGCAATTCCAGCATTTCATAATCGGGCAGGGATTTTGGATTTTGCAGAAATCTTTCCCGCAAGCGTTTGCGATGCCCGTGGAAATGCGGTTTTTCTTCCGGCTTGTTTTCCGATTTTTCTTTCAACAAACTTTCTTGCGCCATAACTTTACCTCAAACCGAATAGACCAATCTGCCGCCGACAAAGGTTTTGATGGCGCGGCCTTGCACGGGGAAATCCTCAAATGGTGAATTCTTGGATTTTGAGTGGAAATTTTCCGGTTTTATTTTCCATTTCTTGTCTAAATCAATCAGCGTCAAATCGGCTTTCGCACCTTTTTTGATACGTCCGGCAGCAACTCCAATGATATTCGCGGGTTGATATGTCATCTTTGCCAGCAATGCGCGCAAATCTATATCGCCGTTATGATATAGCGCCAGCGCCAGAGGTAGCATGGTTTCCAGCCCGACAATCCCGAATGCGGCATCGGCAAGCGGCAAGCGTTTGGATTCCTCATCATGCGGAGCGTGGTCGGTGGCGATAGCATCAATCGTGCCGTCACAAATCCCGTCATATATGGCTTTGCGCGATTCCTCATCACGCAGTGGCGGGTTGACCTTGGCAAAGGTTTTATAATCTCCGACTGCTTCTTCGGTTAGGGTGAAATGATGCGGCGCTGCTTCACAGGTGACATTCAGCCCTTCAGCTTTTGCGCGGCGGATAGCGTCCAGCGCTTCCTTGGTGGAAACATGCAGAACATGATATCTGCCCTTTCCGGTTTGATTCTGCACAAGGCGCAGC
>PCXJ01000020.1 GCA_002787615.1 Alphaproteobacteria bacterium CG11_big_fil_rev_8_21_14_0_20_44_7 | reverse complement strand
TTTTTATTGTTATTTTGTTACTTCTCTCACTGCTTGTTTTGCTCTCGGTCATCACCTCCTAAACAAATAAAAAAAGCGGAAAATACCCAAGAGGGCATCTTCCGCTTTGTTTTCGTTTTATAATTATGATTTTATGAAGCTTATTTCTTAGCTTGGTTTTCTCTCATCTTTTTCACCTCCTCTAAAGTTGTCATCGCCTCATCATCATCTTCCAGGATCGGCGATTTTCTAAACTGTTTACGCGGATTATTCGGTATCCGCTTTAATGGCTTTCGGTCCGTTGATTTAATTTTCTTGAAAGGCTCCGTGTAGCTTACGTGTCCGAAGAAATCAAGTTTCACATAGTCGGTATGGAATTCAGGGCTTTTCCAGATCAGAGCCGCTTCTCCCCGCTTAAGACCTCGGATCAAATCCGGCTCAATCCTGAAAGTCTGCCCCTCCCTCACTGAGCCGGTGCCGGTAAATCCTTTGCCGAGCATGTCTTCTTTGGTCTGATATGTATTTATCATCGTCCTTTTAGTGCCGGCCACTTTTACAAACCGCTCAATCGAGAAAGGATCATCCTGTCTTAGAATAATCTTCGTGCTGGTATTCTCTAAGCATTGCTGCTGAAACCCGGGCGCATTCCGAAATTGAAGATCACCGAGTGACTGCAAATACATGGTGATGGCTAAACGGCTCGCCCTGCCCTTGTTTAGAAGGGTCGCAAAGTTTGAATCCAAAAAGTCTGTGGCATCATCAATATGGATAGCAAAGAAGTGGCGCTTGCTTGCTGGCAGTTTTGCTTGAATGTGGCTTGAGACAGACCGGATACTTTGAATGACCATGCGTCCTAAACGCCTGCTTGAGTCTGTATACTTTTGCAGGTCAAGACTGAAGTAGGCAATCAAGTTACGTTCATACAAGGTCTGGATATCAATTTCAGGCACCTCTTCATCCAATAGATCTGAGAACTCACTTCGAGACATCAAATGCAGATCAGCAATAAGCCCACTCAAGAATTTTCGGGAGTCCTTGAAATGCTCCACCATCTTCGCAAGATCATCTTTAATGACCTGATCTTGGGTCTCCGATGCAAGACGCTGAAGAGCGTTCAGATCCGTCAGATAACTATGAAATTCTCTAAATGTCGGGGCTCGCCCGGTTGAGACAATCGCGTTGAATATCGTAAGCGTTGCCTGTTCGCACATTTTCTTATAAAACTCTTCCGTCCAAATCTGGGAATTAATGAGCATCGCTGTCAGCTCCGTCGCATTCGCTCCCTCAGCCCTGAAGAATGGGTTGTAGGTATTCGATTCATCAATATGGTTTAGCGAAAAGTAGTAGAAGTCATCCCTCCGCCCGGCGTGTTCAACAATCCATCTGAGCTTGTCATAAAGCTCAAGATCTCCCTTCCCGTCAATGATGATCATTCCCTTGCCATTCTTGATATCATGTGCAACCGCAGGCAGCATGACTGATTCGCTCTTTCCGCTCCCCGTACTTCCAACCACGAGCGTATGCATTTCGCGCTGTTCATTGGTCAGATAAATTGGCTTTCCACTCTCAAAGCTCTCGCCCAGATACGTCTTGAAATAATTCGATTCAAGCCGTGAACGGCGCATTTGCTTCATACTTGGTTCTTTTTTCTGTCTGTCTTTTTTGAGCTTTTCTGAGTCCGGGTTAAGATGCGCAACGACAAAAAAGACCGGAAAGCAAACCACAAGATAAACTCCGTAATAAACGCTTCCGATCACCCATCTTGAAATTGTCGCGTAGGTCCTTAGAACCTCATCAATCCAACTCGTAAACAAATTCAATCCCAATACACACGTCACAGATCCAAGCATTAAAACGCCAATTACAAAATAGCGCATCCATACATTTCTTATACGACCAAGCAAAGCAATAATCCGCCGGGTCATCCCAAGCGGAATCATTATGAATGCACCGCCTAAGATCTTTAGGATGAATGATTCTTTAGCTTGAGGAGGCCTGTTCATAATATTTTCTTGAGTTTAAAGCTTGCTGCTTTATTCTCAAAAACTGCCTCCTCCCGCTCGTTCATTAACTCCTTGTAAGTCGTCATCCAGACTTGCTTGATATCATAATCAAGGGCGCCCACCAACCAGTCCTTGATATTTCCCTTAATCACAATAAAAAGGAGCGGGTAAAGCTTATGGGTCCAGTAATAATTCATCATCCCCTGGTATCGCTTCCGGCTTTTTGAGAGATTGCGATTCTCAAACTCAATCGCAATCCGCTTATCACCTCCGAGATGGATCACACCATCCGGCCTTGGCCCCATGCGGTGGTTGCGCCGTCTGAGTATCCGTTCACTTTCCCAATGATTAAATCCAAGATCCCTGAAAAGAATCCTTAGGTTTGTCACATGTAAATCATGGTCAATGTGCCGGTCAAAGGATTCGGTCACTTCATAAAGCTCAACCCCCGAATCCATCTTTCGTTCTTTCAAGAGCGCGTATGACATCGGCGTTGCGAAGTACACATCGAGCATCTGCCTGCCGGAATAACCACGTTTCAAGTATCCAGCATTCACAAGCCTCTCCACTCGCTTATAACAAGCCTTGGCATCAAGTGATCTTTCCTTCCAAAAGGATTCCCGGATCTGACTGTATGCCAAGTACCGGTGCTCATGCGCATACCGGAATAAACTCATATCACGATCTGTTAAAACTAATGGCTCCAAGTCTTCATCAGAGACTGGAGCACTTATCGTATTTCTTATTTCATTTTCAGTTTCAGACATGGCAATCCTCCAAAAAGATTGATCACAAACTTTTTGGGAGGTGTCATCTTTGCCAAACCTTCGAGAGGAGAGCTCCAAATAGCGCTCTCCTCTCATTTTTTACATACATCTTCAGCGGCGAACTTGGCTCGCAATCCGGTTCACACTGCTTAAAACAGTGTTTAAAGTCCGGTTACTTTCACGCGCCATATCCACCTGATACCTCCGCTCTTCACGAAGAATATCAGCGCTCTTTACGGGTTTTACGCTCACATGTGCGGGTTGTGGAACCTCTCTCCAAGGTATCGTGACTATTCGATCACTAACCCCAGATCCCTTAAGGCTCTCAAACGCAAGGGCACCACCTTGCACAATTCCTCCTACGGTCACTACAGCAACCGTCAGGACAAGTCCCCCGTAAATTCCACGTCTTAAGATTGATCCCATTTCCTTTAAGACGCTTGTGAAATGCATCCAAAATGCATATCGCTTTGGATCTTCAATCACTTCAACTTCGGTCAGTGGCACAGATTGATTGATTCTAATAGGCATCGCTAATTCACTTGCTCTCATCGCTTTAATCTCCTTTTCACTCATTTGGCTTTAACGCCGGTTTTTACCTCCCGAGTTTAGGATCGGGTGTTTTTATTTTGATATATCTCTTCATATAGGGGCACGAAATGGAATTTTTTAAATGAATTTTTAAGGGTTTTCTCTCTACAAAATATTTTTAACCCCCATCTAAGTTTTTTGTCTTTTAAATTGAATTCTGGGAGCACCCGGGCATGCCGAAAGAGCCGTTCGACTACGGTCTCTCAGATCAAAAAAAAGACGAGAGAGCGTAGTCGAACGGTGGGTAGAGGCAGATTTGCACACCACCTGCGCATAAAAGGCGTGCCCGGGTGCGGAAAAGGTCGGTTAAATTATTTGGGTATAAGAACAGGCTGGATTCAGCGGAATGAATGAGGGAACTTGAGATGTTAAAATTTTTCTGTTACTTCAAGCCTCTCGTTATGCAGCATCTTGTTCCTTTTTGAACTGGACATGCGGGCGGGCTCTTCCAACGATGAAGGTGTTCTGATATTTCTTACACCCATGGCAACGTTCCCGCGTCCCCTCGAGGTCTTTCTCGTAACGGTCCCCACAATTCTTGCACTCATAAACACAGGTCAGAAGATGGGACTCGCCTTCGGCCTGAAACATCTTATGGGGCAAGATCTTTTGCTCACACCTCTGGCACATGACCCATAAGTAATCGGGCTCCATAGCCTCACCCGCAACCTCGAACAAGATGCGTCCGCATCCTCTCGGGCACCTGACTTCTTTGTAATCACCCCGAAGATCTTCCCTTCTTAGAACCGGGGTCCCTTTCTCGTTTTTTTTCATTCTAGCGATCCTCCTTGGATTGGCATCTCCTCTGCCTATTTAGACTTTTCAAAACTCCGATTTAAATAGATAAAAAAAATCCCTGGAACAAATCAATTGCGCTAAAGAGCAACCTAGTTACAAGATCGGTGCATTAGTGGCGATAGTTAATTCGTAGCAGGGTTTTCTATCGTGAATGTGCATTAGCTTCGAGCCCATGCCCCATTCTCTAAATCCAGTTTTGGCAACTTTCAGAGATCGCTTTGCTACTAAAGATCTGCCTCCTGGCCCTTGGGACCGGCTATGCATACAAAACGGTTAAATGCACAAATAATTGTGCGGAAATTTTATGCTGACTTACGAATCACAAGCTCAGGCTCGAACTTCTGGCGGACTACTCCGGAGTGACGCCCTAGCCCATTAGAAATCTCGATTAAAAGCTCGCCAGCTTTCAACCCCATTTCTTTTAAGGGCTGCTTGATCGTTGTTAAAGGCGGAACCGTATATTCGCTTTCTTCGTAGCCGTCAAACCCAATCACTGATACTTCTTCCGGGCACTTGATCCCCTTTTCAGCCAAATAATCAAGAACGCCTTTCGCAAGAGCATCATTTGAACAAATCACAGAATCCGGGCATTTGTCTCCCGCAAATAATTCCGATGCCTTCTTAAATCCTTCTTCGGATACATAGCAGGAACATTCCTTAATCCAGTCTTCCCGGATTTCAAAGTCATTGGCCTTCATGGCACCCCGGAAGCCTTCATACTTCTGCATTGAATCAATAGATTCAATGCTCATTGCCGTTTCTCCAAATCCGATCTTATTATGGACGGGTCCTCTTAAGAATGCGATTCGCCGCTTCCCTTTATCTGCCAAATAACCAACGGCTTTGGCCATTCCCTCACCGACATCACAATAGGCAAAATTGGCATAAACCGTTTCATCAAAGTCGTTAATTAAAATGATCGGAAATGGTTTCGAGACGGATTCGACCAGCTTGATCAGGTTCGGATGGCTGCGCCATGTCAATATAATGAGCCCATCCACTAAATACTTCTGAAGGAACCTCCTGATATTCCCGTATCCGTCATCACGGACCGGGATCAACCGGATCTCATAACTTGAGTTTTCCATAGCTGCCATGATGCCGGAGAGAACTCCCCTGTGATACGGCGATTCAAAAAGATCAGCCGAGTAAGGCACAAGCACGCCGAATACACCAGTCTGATACTTGCGCTTTTTAGCGCTTCTCTTCTCCGGCTCAAAGTCATGCTCCTGAACAACAGGTTGAATTCGGTCCCGAGTCTCTGGCTTCAGCTTGTCGCGTTCAATCGGATTAAAGTAACGTGACACTGATGCTTTTGAAACACCGGCTTCTCTGGCTATGGTTTCTTCTGTGATTTTCATTTTGATTTCAAACTCTCTTTTTTATTTTTGAATTTCTGAAACTCTTTGGAATTTCTGAAACTCTAATTTTACCGTACCACATCCAACATCAAAATCAAGTAGGTCCGATAACTTTTCTTCAAAGTTAGCGATGCCTCGCGGGCTTTTTTAAAATACTGATTATCACTTAACTTTTCGGGAACAATTTGGAAGAGAGATAAACAAACGCTGAAGAAAGACTGAAATATATATGAATATTTTTTCCAAGAATCGGCTGATTCTGGATTGGATTTTATGCGGTCACATCATGAACCGTCGCCGAAAGAGTACACCTAATATTCTTGGTGTTCAAGTCAAATACACCAAGTACTCTTGGTGTTCTAAATACCCTCGTAAAGCTAGCATACGTGCTTATGAACGAGGACATTTGTTACAAATTAGGGAAACGAATTGCCGCGTTGCGGCACCAATATGATCTGACGCAAGAAGAACTTGCGGAAAGATCCGGCATTAGCTACAAGTACGTCCAGATGCTTGAAAGCAGGAACCCCAATAAAGCATCCATTGTTGTCCTCGAAAAGATCGCAAGAGGCTTTAAAATTCCCCTATGGAAGCTACTGAAATTTAACAGCTAGCCACGAACGAAACTCCGTCATAGTTCTCAGAATTAGACATATCCTGCACCGCAGTATGCGCTATCGTCATTTTTTAGCGAGTTGAATTTGAGGAGGTTAATTCAGTGGGCTCAGAGAGCGTCTGGTTATCTGTTAGACGGTATGCACCGTGCTATGTACTTTACATTCGCGTTATACTTCATCATTTCTTGACTGTTTTTTATCAATTATGACTTGGACGTTCTTGATTCATAGCCTGCCTCAATCCATGAACGCAACTCCGAAGCTGATTGCGGATAGCGATAGTATTTTGCGAAGCCTTCCCTTTTCTGAATCACTACCAAGATTTTCGCTCAGCTTGGGCGGCAAGTTGGGCCAAGGTGATCCATCGTTGAACCGTCCTCTTCGACACGCCCAAGATCCCCGCTGTTGCTCTCAGTGAATAATGACTTTTTTCTAACTGCGTAGTTTGGGCTGCCGCCCCCTGCGATTTTTCTGCCTCTGCTCTGTATATCCAGCGAACCAATTTCTCAGCTATCCGATCCAACCGTTCATCCGGAGTTAAATTCTCATACGGATTCATGGATAACCTCCCATTTGTTATGCATGCTTTGACTGTCATATGTTATTTCCGAAACATTCAGGAAGCGTTACCTATGCAGCCGCATCCAATTTTTGACAGCAAAAACGGCGGCACCTGAAAGCATCACCAGCATTCCCAAAATCAAAAACTCGGCTAGCAGGCTTAAAGCGAGAAGAGAGCAAGAGAAAAGACCCGTCAGCGCAATCCAGAGGGGCCAAAGACGCTTTTCCGGGGCAAGCGTGAAAGCAGAGGCATTCGTAATTGCATAATAAATAAGAATGGTAAATGAGCTGAATCCTATCGCCGACCGGACATCTCCTAGAAATACAATAATAGCAATAAGCACAGCCACTGCAATTTCAGCATGATGCGGGACTTTATAACGTGGATGAACCGCAGAAAACCATTTGGGAAGTTCGCCATTCGCAGACATGAAAAAAACGGACCGGCTGATACCGAGCATCAATGAGAGCAATACTCCCAAAGTGGCCACGGAAGCACCTAATTTCACAAGGGGCGATAACCAAGCGAAGCGGCCTGCTTCCACAGCGCGTGCTAAAGGCGCTTTTGCTTCTGCTAACGCCGGAGCGCCGACCGCTAAAAGAGCACTGACCGCAACACACATATAAATAGCAAGTGTAATGCGGCCTCCTCGTCTTTCTCCTGCGCGCGGTTTTCAATATGGAAGCGTGACTAACGAGGTAATTTTCAGGTAAGTGATTCTCGGTTATAAGCCGAAGCAAATCTTCATGGTTTTCTGAAATTGTTTCGATTAAGCAGTTATACTTTTCTGAACTGAGCTATATCAACATTGCCATTTAAGCTTTGAGGGATTAAGTCAGCGACAAAGTTGAGATTTTGAAAATAAAGATCTTCAAGCTGCGTCATCTTTTGAGTTTAATGTTTTTCAAGAACGGCTTTCACATCTGCGATCGTAAAGGGTTTCATTAGGCAATCAACCGCACCCTCTTGGAGAGCCGCGTCAATCCGGTCCTGACTGGCAAAACCAGTCACTAGAACTACTTTAATACAAGGATTAAGCTTCTTCAGCTCTCGAAACGTCTCCAACCCATCCAATCCTGACATTTGCATATCGGTAAAAACACAATCCGGAACCACAGTGCGGGCTAAAGCAATCGCTTTTTCGCCGCTTTCAGCTTTATAAATATCATAGAGGCCACTCATCGAAAGCAACATACTGGCTAAAAGTTCCCTGATAGCTGTTTCATCATCAATAATCAACAATTTCTTCTTCACTTTGGTCTATTCCCCAATTGCACATAAGTTTATTTTTTGCCTACAAAAGAGTGCCTCTTCTTATCGGCAAGCCTAATACTGACTTGATGAATAATAACACATATAGGCCAGTTGGGTGGTGGCAAATAAGTGGTGACATTTCTAGAATTTGTCTTTATGGAGAAAGATATCCGATTCAAATTCGGAAAAAGGCTGCGGCAACTTAGAAAGCGAAATGGCTGGACCCAAGAGCAACTGGCAGAGTATGCCGATATCGCTCACAAGCATGTGCAAAGGCTTGAGGGAAAGCATCCGTCTCCAGTAAAAATTGATACCCAGCAAAAACTTGCAAAAGCCTTCAAGATGAAAATTTCAAAATTGATGGATTTCTAACTGTTCTAAACTCGCTTTATCACCTTTTCCCCCCTCAATAAACGTTTTTGTTTATTTTAATAAAACTCTTCCTCGCTTATTCAATGCGTCCATTATCTCGCAAACACTTCGTAAGAGCCGTGTGAAATAAGAGCTTTTCTTTCTAAGCTTGTCTGAAAGGTCTATCGATCCATTTTAAAGGAACGGCTAAGAGCGCCGGGGTGTAAGCACTAATTAGGTCAGCAACACATCCTGATCTATTTGTCCCTGTACTTCTAATTCAGAAACAATTTCACTGAACCGGTTCAGCTGCTGGCTTTCGTCCTTAATGCGGACGATTTCTAATAATCGACGGGGATAAAAATGCTTTCGATTTCTGGAGATAGGTTCTTGGTGAGAGAATATTTTTTTGAGAAAACTTATTTCAAACTGCTTGTTTGGAGGGGTATTTCACAGACCCATAGGAGCAAAAAATGCAGCAATCTCCGGCTTTGGGCTTGAGACGGGCGCTGCAATGCGTACAGGTATAAAATATTGGCGGGAATTTTCGGACATGGTTTCCTCTTTTTTGAAACCACATTCCGGGCAGTAATGATTAATTTTAATTCTACCTGTTATGATAAAGGCGTTTCGTTTTTGCCAGCAACCGGAATTGCTTTCCCCTGCTTCATCTCCCCGCGCCATTTCCAGACGGCATAGATGGCAGGATAAACTAGAAGCTCCATGGTAAACGAGGTGAAGATGCCGCCCACCATAGGCGCTGCGATCCGTTTCATCACGTCGGCACCGGCTTCATGCGTGCTCGCCCACATAATCGGAAGAAGCCCCATAAAGGTCGTCCCCACCGTCATGAGTTTCGGTCGGATGCGCTTGACGGCTCCATGCACGATGGCTTCTTTGAGATCGTCAAAATTCCGTAACTTTCCTTTTCGCTTGGCCTCATCATACGCAAGATCAAGATATAACAACATGATGACGCCGGTTTCGGCGTCCACGCCTGCAAGCGCAATCAACCCCACCCAAACGGCGATGCTCATGTTATATCCCAGCACCCAGAGAATCCAGACAGCGCCGATCAGCGAAAAAGGAATCGCCAAAAGCACAATGCCGACCTTCACCATCGACTTCGTGTTGAGATAAAGCAGGAAAACAATGACGAAAAGAGTGATGGGCAAAACCACCTTTAATTTTTCAAGGGCCCTTTGCATATATTTGTACTGGCCCGCCCATTCAAGCCGTGTCCCGGGAGGTAATTCGACTTCTTTTCTGACAAGCTCTTTGGCCTCTTCCACATACCGGCCCAGATCCCTTCCTTGAACATCGACAAAAACAAAGGCCGCAAGCGAGCCGTCTTCATCACGGATCTGCGGGGGGCCCATGACTATTTTAATCTCCGCTAATTGGCCAATGGGCACCTGGGTGCCGGTTGGCGTCGGCACAAGCACCCGGCTCAAGGTGTCGATGTCATTTCGAAGTTCACGCGGATAGCGGACATTGATGGGATAGCGCTCGCGGCCTTCCACGGTTTCACTGATATTCATACCGCCGATAGCAGTTTGGATAATTTCGTTAACATCACCGACCGTAAGCCCATAACGTGCGGCCTCATGACGGTTGACCTCAAAATCGATAAAATAACCGCCCGAAACCCTCTCGGCAAAAATGGTATTTGTCCCCGGAAAAGGCTTCAAGGTTTTCTCAATATCAAGCGCCACTTTTTCAATGCTATCAAGATCTTTTCCGAGTACTTTAATCCCGATGGCTGAACGGATGCCCGTGGCTAGCATTTCCGTGCGGGTTTGAATCGGCATCCACCAGATATTCGGCATGCCGGGAAATTTGAGGGCCGCATCCATTTCCGCTTTGAGTTTTTCAACCGTCATTCCCTTGCGCCATTCATGATGGGGTTTCAGGACAACCACCGTCTCCATCATGGAAAGAGGTGCAGGATCTGTCGGCGTTCTGGCCCGTCCTGCTTTTCCGAAGACACTCTCAACCTCGGGAAATGATTTCAAAATTTTATCCTGCGTATGCAGCACTTCCTTGGCCTTTTCAATAGACATGCCGGGAATCGCAGTCGGCATATAAAGAAACGACCCCTCCCATAGAGGCGGCATAAACTCGGAGCCAAGCTGCTTGTATATAGGAACCGTCAATAAAATAAGCCCGGCCGCAATGGCAATGACCCGCTTCCGGTGATCCACTACCCACCGGCATGCAGGCTCATAAATGCGGAATAACACGCGGCTGACCGGATGTTTTTCTTCGGCATGAATCCGGCCCCCGGCAAAAAAATTAACAATCCAGGTGAGGTACTTTGATTTGAACTGATAGGTCTTTTCACGGATAAAAACAAGCATCAGGGCCGGTGCCAGCGTAACCGAAAGAAGCGCCGCAAAGGCCATCGCAAAATTCTTGGTGAAGGCGAGCGGTTTAAAAAGCCGGCCTTCCTGGGCTTCCAGCGCAAAAATCGGAATAAATGCAACTGCGATCACAAGGAGTGCAAAGAAAATGGGGCGTCCGGTCTCCTGCGCCGCATGAATGAGCACGTCATCATAAGCTTCCTTTTTACCTTCTTCTTTCCAGCGTTCGATCCGCTTATGGGAATTCTCAATGAGCACGATCGAAGAGTCCACCATCGCCCCGATCGCAATGGCAATACCGCCCAGGGACATAATATTGGACGTCAGCCCCATCAGGCTCATGGGGATAAAGGAAAGGATGATGGCGATCGGCAGCGTAAAAATCGGGATCAAAGCCGAGCGGAAATGCCAGAGAAAAAACATGATCACCAGGCTTACGACAATCATTTCTTCGGTCAGTTTGTGATAAAGTGTTTTGATCGCCGCTTTGATCAGAACAGAGCGGTCATAGGCCGTTTCAATCCGGACACCGGGTGGAAGCGAAGGCTCAATTTCCTTGAGGCGTTCTTTGACCGCATTAATCACTCGAAGCGCGTTTTCGCCATAGCGCATGATGACAATGCCGCCCACGGTTTCTCCTTTTCCGTTCCATTCCGCCACCCCGCGGCGCATATCCGGGCCAAACGTTACATTCCCGAGATCGCGGATAAGAATCGGCGTCCCGTGTTCCCCGACATCGACCGGGATATTTTCGATATCCTCAAGAGATTTAATATAGCCCCGGCCACGGACCATGTACTCGGTTTCCGCCCACTCCACCACGCGGCCGCCCACATCTTCATTCGAACGGCGTATTGCCTGAATTATTTTTTTAAGCGGAATGTTATAGGCAAGAAGGGCATTGGGATTGATTTCGACCTGATATTGACGGACATAGCCGCCCACCGTGGCAACCTCGGCCACGCCTTCGACGCTCGAAAGCCAGTAGCGAAGATACCAATCCTGAAAAGTCCGGAGGTCAGCCAGGTCATTTTGCCCTGACTCATCCACGAGCGCATATTGAAAAACCCATCCTACGCCCGTCGCATCCGGCCCCAAAGTCGGCGAGACGTTCTCAGGGAGCTTCTCCTTGATTCCCTGAAGATATTCAAGCACGCGGGAGCGGGCCCAATACATATC
>PCXJ01000122.1:12286-14268 GCA_002787615.1 Alphaproteobacteria bacterium CG11_big_fil_rev_8_21_14_0_20_44_7 | reverse complement strand
TTGGTAAATCACCGCTTGAATGGCGGATTTTATCAAGGCGCGAAAGTGCCAATTCGCTTGAATTTTCCGGCAATTCTCGGTTGCGCTCACCCGGTTTGATAATTTCTTTGGCGCGGAGTGCGGCAGCGCGTCCGAACACCACCAAGTCGAGCAATGAGTTTGAGCCAAGGCGGTTTGCACCATGCACGGAAACGCAGGCAGCTTCGCCGATTGCCATCAAGCCCGGCACAACGCTTTCCTTATCTTTGCCTTTGCTGGTAACAACTTCACCATGAATATTAGTTGGAATCCCGCCCATATTATAATGCACGGTTGGCAATACGGGGATTGGTTGTTTGGTAACATCAACTCCGGCGAAAATCTTGGCAGATTCGGAAATCCCCGGTAGACGCTTATTAATCACCGCGGCATCAAGATGGTCAAGATGCAGATATATATGGTCTTTATTCGGGCCAACGCCGCGTCCTTCACGGATTTCAATTGTCATTGAGCGCGAAACCACATCGCGCGATGCTAAATCTTTGGCGCTTGGGGCATAGCGTTCCATAAAGCGTTCACCATCAGAATTCACCAAATAGCCGCCTTCGCCGCGCACACCTTCAGTTATCAAGCATCCTGCGCCAAAAATTCCGGTTGGGTGGAATTGCACAAATTCCATATCTTGCAACGGCAATCCGGCACGAAGCACCATACCGCCGCCATCTCCGGTGCAAGTATGTGCAGAAGTTGCAGTTTGATAGGCACGACCATAGCCGCCGGTTGCCAATACCACCATTTTTGCATTAAAGCGGTGGATTGTGCCATCTTCCAAATTCCATGTTACCACGCCAACACATTCACCTTCTTTATTTATAATCAAATCAATCGCAAAAAATTCGATGAAGAATTTCGCCTGATGTTTGAGGGATTGCTGATAGAGCGTGTGTAAAATTGCATGTCCGGTTCTGTCAGCCGCCGCGCATGTGCGTTGGGCAGTGCCTTCACCATAATTTGTTGTCATCCCGCCGAATGGACGTTGATAAATCTTGCCTTCTTCCGTGCGTGAGAAAGGCACGCCATAATGTTCCAGTTCAATAATCGCTTCCGGCGCATGTTGGCACATATATTGGATGGCATCCTGATCGCCAAGCCAATCCGAGCCTTTAATTGTGTCATACATATGGAAGCGCCAATCATCCTCACCCATATTACCGAGTGCGGCAGAAATCCCGCCTTGTGCCGCCACTGTATGCGAGCGTGTTGGAAAAACTTTGGTCACACATGCGGTTTTTAAGCCCGCTGCGGCCATACCTAATGTTGCACGAAGCCCAGCGCCACCAGCACCAACAACTACAACATCATATTCATGGTCGATTATATTATAAGTCATAGCCAGTGAATATATGCCGCAAATCTAAAAAGTGAAGGAGTTTTTGATTTCGGGGCGTGACATATGGGAATTATATATTTATATAGTGTCTATGTTCCAAAATTTATCAGACAAATTAGGTGGTGTTTTTGACCGTTTGCGCGGCAAGGGCGCTCTTTCCGAGGCCGATGTTGAAGCTGCGATGCGTGAAGTGCGCGTGGCTTTGCTGGAGGCTGATGTTGCGTTGCCTGTGGCGCGTGAGTTTATTGAAAAAACCAAGGAAAAGCTGGTTGGCGCGGAGCTGGTAAAATCCGTTTCTCCGGCGCAGATGGTCATCAAGCTGGTGCAGGATTCCCTAACCGAAATGCTGGGTTCTGAGCATCAGGAGTTGGATTTGGCAGCCACTCCGCCGGTTGTAATTATGATGGTCGGTTTGCAGGGTTCGGGTAAAACTACCTCATCTGGAAAGCTTGCATTACGCCTCAAAACCAAGAAAAACAAAAAATCATTGCTGGCATCTTTGGACATATATCGTCCGGCGGCGCAGGAGCAGCTCAAAATCCTCGGTGAGCAGATTGGCGTTGATACGCTGCCGATTATTGAGGGTGAAAAACCTGCAGCGATTACCAAGCGC
>PCXJ01000122.1:0-12239 GCA_002787615.1 Alphaproteobacteria bacterium CG11_big_fil_rev_8_21_14_0_20_44_7 | reverse complement strand
TTGATGATGAATTAATGCGCGAAGTGCAGGAAATTGAGAAGATTTCCAGCCCGCGTGAAACTTTGCTGGTCGCAGATTCCCTCACCGGGCAGGATGCGGTGAATATCGCTAAGGAATTCAATGAAAAGCTAGGCTTAACCGGTGTGATTTTAACCCGTTTGGATGGTGATGGGCGTGGTGGCGCTGCACTTTCGATGAAAGCGGTTACGGGTTGCCCAATCAAATTTATCGGTATTGGTGAAAAGCCCGAAGAATTTGAGGAATTCCATCCTGAACGCATTGCCGGACGGATTCTGGATAAGGGTGATATTGTTTCTCTGGTTGAAAAAGCGCAGGAAAATATTGATGAGGCGGAAGCCAAAAAAATGGAAGCCAAATTCAAGAAAGGTCAGTTTGATTTGGATGATTTGGCGCGTCAAATGGATACGATGAACAAGATGGGCGGAATTGGCTCGCTGATGGGGATGATGCCGGGCTTGGGCAAAATCAAGCAGCAGGTCAATGATAAAATGAATGATGGCGAAATGCAAAAAGGCATGAAGCGTATGCGCGCGATTCTTTCCTCGATGACACAGTTTGAGCGGCAAAATCCCAAGCAAATCGGCGGGTCGCGCAAAAGCCGCATTGCCAAAGGCGCGGGGGTGGAGATTTCTGAGGTGAATAAGCTCCTCAAGCAGCATCGCATGATGGCCGATATGATGAAGAAATTCGGCAAAATGGGCAAAAAAGGCATGATGCGTAGTGGCTTGGGCGGATTATTGGGCGGCGGTAAGGGTTTCCCGCAATAGTTAACTAGGCAATATTAGACATCTCCAATCTATATAAGCAGATAAAAATGCATTTCGCCTAGACTAACCAATTGCCTTTTTGGCAAAAATATGTATCTTGGCATCCCTATGTCGGAATTAAATTTAGAAACCAAAACCACCTCCTTTGAGGAATCGCTGAAAGAGCTGGAAAATATCGTCCGCAAGCTCGAAAGCGGCCAGACCAATCTTGAAGACGCCATCAAAGATTATGAGCGCGGCAATGAGTTGCGCAAAAACTGTGAGCAAAGGCTTGCCGAAGCGCGTTTGAAGGTTGAGAAAATAATCAAAAACAGTGACGGCAATATTGCCAAAGAGGAAATTTCCTATGATGAATAAGTTCAAAAATCTGCAAGATGAGCTGGAAAATGTTGCGCTCGATTTGAATGAGAAAATGGATGTGCTATTGCCCGAAGTGGCAAAATGCGGTGAGGCGAAAGTTCTTGAAGCGATGCGCTATTCCACACTTTCACCGGGCAAAAAGATGCGCCCATTTCTGGTTGCAACCACTGCAAGCTTGTTTGGAGTAGGGCGCGAGATTTCCCTGCAAGCCGCCTCAGCAATTGAGTTCATTCACGTATATTCGCTGATTCATGATGATTTGCCGGCGATGGATGATGACGATATGCGCCGTGGTCAGCCTGCCTGCCACATAAAATTTGGTGAAGCGGCGGCGATTTTGGCGGGTGATGGTTTGTTGACTTTGGCTTTTGATATTCTCGCTGATGAAAGCACGCATCCAAGCCCGAATGTGCGTTGTGAGTTGATTCAGGCTGCTGCCAAAGCTTCCGGCGTGTCGGGAATGGTCGGTGGGCAAATGATGGATTTGAACGCGCAGCACGACAAATTGACGATTGATGAAATCATCCATTTGCAGCGTATGAAAACCGGCGCACTTTTCCGCCTATCTTGCGAAGCGGGTGCGATTCTGGGTAAATCCGGCCAGAAGCAGAGAATCGCTCTGCGCGGTTATGCAAATGCGATTGGTCTTGCTTTTCAGATTACCGATGATTTGCTTGATGCCGAAGGCTCAGAGCGTGAAACCGGAAAACCTGTGCGTCAGGATAAATCCAAAGGCAAGGCAACCTTGGTTTCGGCATTGGGAGTTGACCGCGCCCGCAATCAGGCAAAAATGCTGATTCAGCAGGCGCAAACCCATCTTGAATCTTTTGATAAAAGGGCAGATATACTTCGTGAATTGGCGAATTACATTATCGAAAGGAAGCGCTAAATGCCGAATTCGAGCAAAAAAAGCGATAATGATAATGTTAGGAATGACGGCGCACAGATAAATTCCAATTTCGGTAAATATAAAAAATGGTTTTTTGGTCTGCTATTAGTTCTGCTGTTTTCCGGTGTTTTGGGCTATGGCTTCCTGCTCGATTTTGTCGATAGGATTAAGCGTACGGCAGATATAGAGGAGGTTGAAGAACCCACAAAAACCGACTCGATCACAAGCTTTGATGAGCACGACAAGATTGATTATTTCCCTAGCCTGCAAGCCTCGGAATATATAGACATCGCAGAAACGGCAAGCTCAGATTATGCAGACGAGGCTGAGATTGCTGAGGAAATTCCGGCAGAAGAAGTAGAAAAAGTGGCAGCAAAAGAGGAGGCAGAAATTATCGAATCTCCCGCAGTTCAGATAGTAACGCCAGTTGTAGCCTCAAATCCGCAACTGGAAGCCAAAATTGCAGCGCTGGAAAATGCGCAGAAAGCTATGGTTTTATATATAGCTGCCGGAGATTTTCTGGATTCGGTCAATCGTGGCGCGGTGGATGAAGATTCGCTGCTATTGCTGAATAGGGCGGCAGCATATTACCCGCAAATTACCGGAAAAATTGATATATTACGCTTGGCGGCAGAAGGTGGAATCCCCTCATATAAAAGCCTTGCAAGTGAGTTGGACACGCTGGCGGCAGAGCTTGAAAAATCACAAGATAAATCAGTTATACAATCGATAAAAGAATCGCTGGGCGGGCTGGTCAAAGTCACTAAAATCAAGGCAGATAATGCGGAAGAAATTGATGGCAATAAGATTTATGCAGTGAAGAAAATCGCTGAGCTTGCTTTGCAGGAAAAGGATTTAGAGCGCGCAATTTCCTTTGTATCATCTTATGGTGATGCTGCGGATGAGTGGTTGAAGCAGGCGAAAAATCTGGAGCGCGTGGTTGAAATTACGGATTATATAATCGGTTTCGCGCAGAAGAGAATTATCGCAAAACCAGTGCCGGAAACGCATGGGGCATTATCTAGATGATTAAGATAATCGCCATCATATTATTTTTTCTTGCTGCATCAATTTTCAGCGTTTGGCTAAAGAGCCATGATTTTCCAATTTCGGGCGAATATAACGGCTATTTGATTGAAACCAGTATTTCCCGCCTATTCATCGGGCTAATCGTTTTTCTGTTCATGTTCTATGGGCTTATCAAATTGACATTCTGGATAAAATCATCGCCACAGAGGATTGCCGGAAAAATGCAGAAAAACAAGGAAGAGCAAGCGTATAAAGATTTGATGAGTGGATTTTCTGCCTTGGCGGCGGGTGATAATGAATATGCTGAAAAGCTTTCTGAGCGCGCGGCGAAAACTCTCACAAACCAGCCGCTTGTGAAGCTTTTACAGGCGCAGATTTCCGTTGTGACGGGAAAATCTGCCGAAGCGGAAAAATATTATTCTGAGCTGGCGAAAATTGATTCTTCCAGATTTATCGGCTATCGCGGTTTGATTTCGCAAGCTATAGAAAATAATGAGCTGGATAGAGCGCTGGAACTAGCGGAGGATTTGCTCAAATTAAACCCGCGCAGCAAATGGATAAATGAGGCGGTGATTGACCTCTCATTCCGTACGAATAATTTGCCGATGGCCGAAAAATATACGCATAAAGCATATAAGAATGGCTCGATAAATAATCTTGAAGCTAAGATGAATAACTCGATAATCCATTATTTGCGGGCGCGGAATTATTATACAAAAGGCAAATATGATGAGGCATTATTTGAGCTGGATGCTTCAATAAAAAATAATTCCCAATTCATTCCGGCTTTGATGTTGCAGGTGCAAACTTTGATTATTGAGGGCGAAAAGAATAAGGCCATCAAGCAGATTGAAAAATTCTGGAAAAAAACTCCATATCCGGAAATGGGCAGAAGCTACGCCGGCTTGTTCGATGATTTGCCGGCAGAAAAGCGCTTGGCTAAGGTGAAGAGGCTCGCGAAGTTAAATCCGAAAGCGCTGGAAACTGCGGTGATTTTGGCGCAAGCGGCAATTGCTTCAGGCGAAAAAGAGCTGGGAAAAGAGTATCTGCAAAAAGCCTGCGCATTAAAAGAAACGAAATCAATTTGTCGTCTTATGGCGCAACTGGATGACAGTACCGACTGGAAAAACCGCGCTGAGACAGCAGATGAGGATAAATGCTGGCATTGTCCGCAAAGCGGCGCTAGATATGCTGAATGGCAGTTATATTCCGATTCGGGAATCTTTAACGGAGTAGTTTGGGATTACCCGCCCCTCAGCACTAAATTTGAAGCTGGTGCGGATAAATTCTTGCTGATAAAATGAGGTTTTTAGATGATAGTAAACAGTAAAGTGGCACGTAAATTAATGGCAAGTTCACAGCTCTACACGAATGGAATTCGTGACGAAGCGGTGCTTGCGGTGATGGAAGAAATCCCGCGTGAGAATTTTGTGCCCGAATCTTTGCGCAGAACAGCTTGCGTTGATGAAGACATAAAATTGCCGGAAAATCGCTGCCTGATTCAGCCGCTTGCTTTCGCTCATATGTTGCAGGCCGCCAAGCTCAGAGGCAATGAGGTTGTTTTGGATATAGGCTGTGGCACGGGTTATAGCAGCGCGGTGATAGCAGAATTAGCAACCAAGGTGATTGGTATAGAAAACTCCACGAAATTGGTGAGTATGGCGCGCAGCAATCTTTCGACTATCGGAATTGACAATGTCTCATTCTTCAAATCGGCCTTGGAAAAAGGCTATGATAAGGAAAGGCCGTACGACATAATTTTCATTCAGGGGCAGGTGGATTTCCTTCCCGATGCATTATTTGCACAGCTCAAGGATGGCGGAAAAATCGTCGCTATTATTTCTGATGATAATAAGAATGGCAATCCGGGATTTGTGAATGTGGTAAGTATAAATAATAAGGTGATTTCTTATAAGAAGACCTACCAGATTTCAGCAACTTCTCTGCCTGAGTTTACGTCCTTACCAAAGTTTGAGTTTTAGCTATTTCTTTGTTTGTTTACGTGTTTTCTTGCCTTCTTTTTTGGCATCTTCAAACATAATCAACTTTCTTCTCATTTCGCTGGCGATGAGGTTATCCAGCCGTTTTAGCACCATAAGAACCGTGAAGATAAAGACTATCAGAAAGAAGTGAATCAGGAAGTTTAATATATCCAGCAATATAGGGTTTTCTTTGGCAAACAGCACAAATGCCAGAGATAATATGACCATCATGATTGAGATAAGTACTCCGAAAGCGATATTGTGAATCATCTCTTCAAAGAGAAACAGCTTTTCTTTTCTGTCTTCCCCGAAATTGTCATATATATTATTTCTCTGAAAGCTCCGGTCAAAAACGTTATATATCATCGCGAGCAAATTCAGGAACAAGCCGGCGAACACGGCGAATACCGTAACCAGAATTTTCGCTGTGCCCTCATCAAGCAGGTAGAAAACGGAGATGATTGCTGCCAGCGCAAGCGGAATTACGGAGAAGAGCGCAACTTCCGATAAATTCAGCTTATCCTTGCCCTCTTTATGCAGGGTTTTGAAATGTTTTTTTACAATACTTGTCGGATTAAATCTCTTCATTTCGCTGCCAAGTTAAACAAGCTAACTCCCTCACCGCCGCCATCAAGTGGCCAGAATATAGGTATAATCATCGTTGCTACCATCCACAAAATTATGTTAAGTGGCAACCCTACTTTTACAAAATCCACAAATTTATAACCACCGGCATTATAAACAAATGTGTTGGTTTGATAGCCAATCGGGGTTGCAAAAGTTGCTGATGCACCAAACATAACCGCGAAAGCGAAAGGTCTTGGGTCAACGCCTAGCTGTTGTGCCAAGCCGATTGCAAGTGGCGTGAGCAAAACAGCAGTGGCATTATTACTAACCATTTCGGTGAATACCGAGGTCATAAAATACACCACGGAAAGCACGAATATCGGCGGCATATCCTTGACCAGCGCGAAGATATTCCCCACAACCATGGAGGCTGTACCGGTATTATCCATAGCGATAGAGAGGGCAAGCATGCCGAAAATCAGCATTAATATACTCCATTCGATAGATTCATACGCTTCGTCAATATCAAGGCAGCCAAAGGCGATAACCGTTCCTGCGCCGACAAGTGCCAGCCCTGCAATCGGCATTACGTTAAACGCGGCAAGCACCACTACGAATGCAATACTCAGCAATGCAATCGGAGCTTTTTCGCGGCGTAAGGGCTTTTCGGCAGGTTCGGAGAGATTGACCAAATCTTGGCTGTCAAACAGCTTTTTCAAACCAGCAGGCGAGCCTTCCATCAGCAACGTATCGCCGAATGTGAGCTTTACCTTATCGAAATTCTTGCGGATATTTTCATTCTGGCGATGTACGGCAAGAATATATACACCATAGCGGCGGCGCAGATTGAGATTGCCGATTTCCTGCCCGACAAAGCGTGAATGCGGGCCGACAATTCCTTCCAGCACAACTGTTTCTTGCGTGGAGATTTGCTCAAGCTTTTGCAGATCTTTTTCAGAATCGAATGTAACAACTTCATTATCGCGCAAGCCCAAAACCTCACTGGCGCTGGTTTTCAGAATCATTCTATCACCGAGTTTTAGCTCAAGTGTATCAAGCCGAAAGCGCATGGAAACCTCGTGGCGCAAAACATCCACTACTTCAAAATCACGTTTTTCGGTAAGTCCGGCATCTTTGATTTTCTTACCGATAAGCGGGGAATCGCTGGTAATCAGCACCTCGGTGAGGAATTTTCTCTTCGATGTATCCGCGAATAATGATGCGAGGGTTTCCCTATCCGGCAATAATTTGCGTCCGAATACCAGCATATATACCATTCCGGTTGCTGCCATACATAAGCCGGGCAAGGTCATTTCAAAAACTCCAAATGGTTCTAGCCCTTGCTGGCGGGCAACGCCATCAACCAGAATGTTGGTTGATGTTCCGAGCAATGTGCAAGTACCGCCGAATATGGTGACATATGAAAGCGGTATAAGGAATTTTGACGGTGCTTTTTGCAGCTTGTTGGCAAGGGCAATCATCACCGGAGTCATAATCACCACAACCGGAGTGTTATTGATAAATGCCGAAACTGCAAAGGCGAAAAACATCACCCCCAAAACTGCCAGCAAACCGTTATATCCGGCAACTTTGGTGATTATCTTACCCATAACTTCAATAACGCCGGTGCGCTCCAAAGCGGCGGAGAGAATGAACATACAAGCAATTGTGATGGGGGCAGGGTTGCTGAAAACCCCAACCACGTCATCCGTATCAATAATACCGATTGCCAGCAACGCGATTGCGGCGAACATGGCAACCGTATCAGGGCGCATCGTACCTCTAATGAAGAAGAAGAAAGTCGCGATAAACGTGATGATAACAATTGAAATCTGTAAATCTTCAAACATGCCCTATAAACTCCGAGAATTTATGTATCATTTTTGGGTGATATAGGCAAGGTTTATAGAAACGGGATGCTCTCATCGAGCTTATTTATATAATCCAACGCGCTGCCGATTTGCTCATTTGAAAGATGCTTGGAGATTTCCTGAATATTCTGGCGCGCTTTATTCTGCAATTCTCCGGCTTGCATACGGTCAGCCCCAAGATTATACCACGCATAGGCAAGCTCAAGATTCTGTTCCGTGCCTTCGCCCAGCTTATACATCGAGGCGAGATTAAGCATCGCATTCGTGCTACCTTGCGCGGCGGATTTCTCAAACCACATAAAGGCTTTTTTATCATCTTTTTCAACACCCCTGCCACGGCGATACATCACGCCTAAATCATTCTGGGCGGCAGCATCCCCGCTTTCTGCCTTATCAATAAACCATTTAGCACTAGTTTCGGGAGTGGTTGTGGCGGCTGTGTCAACGCTGCGGCTTCCCAAATTCTTACAATTATCGGCAATAATTCCCTGTTGCGCGGCTTGCAGGCATGCATGCGACATCTGCAAACGTTGCTTTTCCGCATAGGAAAGTGGTTTCTGCTGTTTTTGCGGAATTATAACTGGTGGCGGAACAGGCATCGGCATTGTTCGTGCTGCCGCATTAGGAGCAATTTGTGCTGCCCCTGCCGGATTCTGCACGCTTAGCGGATTCAAAGCAATTGGTTGCGGAATAGGTTGTGCTGCCCCAATTGGTGCGGTATTGGCAGTTTGCATAGGAATCGGCGCAGCCAGCACAGGCGCATTCGGCGGAGCTTCACCATTCAATGCGGCGATTCTGGCTCTATCTGCTTGCTGTTCCTGCGCGATGCGAACTTCTGAAGCGCGGGCAGCATTATAAAGCTGGATGGCATTATATTCCGCGTCTTTATGTCCTTGTGCGGCTGCTTTTTGAAACCAAACCATTGCTTGATTATAATTCTGCCCCACCCCTTCGCCGTTATAATACATTAATCCGAGATTATATTGCGCCTCGCGATGTCCTTTTTCGGCGGCGAGTTTGCACCAATCGGCAGCTCCGGCTTCATTGCGCGGAACTCCCAAACCTACAAAATACATGCTGCATAGCCGATATTGCGCTTCCATATCGCCAGCTAGCGCCAGAGGTTGCAGTTCGGCAAATGCCTCATTATAACGTCCGGTTTGCAGTAGATTTATGCCTGAGTGCAAATCGGCGCGCGCGCTAATTGCCGAAAAAAATACAAATGTGATTATTAAAACCCTGAACATAAAGGGATTTTAACAGAAACTTCGCCGTAAGGCAATGCAGTTAAAAACGTTTGGCAAGCCAGATGGCGGCTTTGCACCCACCCTTGATAATTCCCGTAAAAACTTCATAGCCGGGCATTTCCTCGGCGTGATGTTCCAAGCCCTTGTCGCGATGCTCCAATTCTTCGGCGCGGAACTTTTTGACAATTTCCTTTAAATCACCTTCCGGCAAAGCTTCTTCCTGCTCCTGATAATGCTCATCAATTGCTTCCTCAACGGCAACTGTACATGCCATAGCCGCTTTTTCGCCCAGTAATGCCGAGCCAACACCGAGCGCAATCCCGCCAATATGCCAAAGCGGCATCAGCGCAGATGGACGCGCCTTATGCTCCACTAGCAACTCGTCAAATTTCTTGAGATGTTCACGTTCTTGCTCTAGCATATGCTTTAATTCCGGTGCTAATTTTGATTTTCCCAAAATCTTCAATTGCCCCTCATAAATCCGATTCGCGCCATATTCTCCGGCATGGTCAACGCGCAGCATTTGCTCTAATGGTTCTGGATTTGGATTAGGTTTTTTCATTTTAGTAGCTCCAATAATGTGTTTTTGAGCAATTCCAGATTTTCCGGTTCAGAAAAGCGATGGCTTGCATTTTTGATTAAATGCACCTCAACATCCTTACTGGTCAGGCATTCCGCGATTGAACCCGCCGTTTCATAAGGCACATCTTCGTCATCCATTCCCTGCAACAGGCGGATGGGGCAGTTTAATTTTATCTCGCCGCGTAACAGCAAATGCTTACGCCCTTCTTCGATTAATTCCTGCGTGATCGGGTATGGCTCTTGGTCATCATAACAATTTGGCATTAGCACCAGCCCGTCACGCTCCAGCTTTTTCTGGGTGAATTCATCAAACTCATTCCAGATTAAATCTTCTGTAAAATCAGGCGCGGCGGCAATTCCGATAAATCCTTTCACCCGTTTTTTCACTTCCAATGCTGCGAGCAAACCAATCCATCCGCCCATACTTGAGCCGATTATAATGATTTCATCATTGGTTAGTTCCTCAATAATTTGGAGTGCATCTTTTTTCCATTTGCCGATAGTGCATTTTTCAAATTCGCCGTCAGATTCCCCATGGCCGGAATAGTCAAAACGTATAAAACTATTTCCCGTGGCCTTGCATAATTCCTCCAGATAAAGTGCTTTTGCGCCACTCATATCGGAGCGAAACCCGCCCATGAAAATAACTGTAGGGCTTTTGCCTGCAATTTTATTATATGCAATATGTCCAAGTTTTGTAATCACCTGCCAATCATATTAGATTAGGCTTTCTCTGCAACCCTTATAATATCCGCGCCGAGCTTTTGCAGCTTTTCCTCAACCTTTTCATAGCCTCTATCAATATGATAAACACGGTTGATTTTGGTTTGTCCATGCGCAGCAAGTGCGGCTAATACCAGAGAGAATGAGGCGCGCAAATCTGTTGCCATAACTTCTGCTCCGGTGAGTTTTGTAACACCTTTAACAATAGCGGTATTGCCCGAGATTTTGATATTTGCGCCCATGCGGGCAAGTTCCGGCACATGCATAAAGCGATTCTCAAATATGGTTTCCTGAATCGTGGAAGTGCCGTCTGCCAATGTCATCAGCGCCATAAACTGCGCTTGCATATCGGTTGGGAATCCCGGGTGCGGCTCAGTGATAATATCTTTTGAATGGATGGAATTCCCTTTAACAATAAGGCTGTTTTCCTTTTCCTCAATCTCAATTCCGGTGGCTTTGAGCTTGGGCAAAATTGCGCCCAGAGTTTTCGCACTGATATTTTCCAGCGTAATTTCCCCGCCCGTGATTCCGGCAGCGATGATAAAGCTTCCGGCTTCGATTCTATCAGCAACAACATTATGTTCCGCGCCATGGAGCTTTTCCACTCCGGTGATTTTTAGAACTGAGCTACCTGCGCCTTCAATTTTTGCGCCCATTTTGCTTAGGCATTCACATAGATCCACAATTTCAGGCTCGGCAGCAGCATTATGCAATGTGGTTACTCCATCTGCCAGAGTTGCTGCCATCAGGCTATTTTCAGTTGCACCTACCGAGACTTTTTCAAAATATATATCTGCGCCGCGCAGTTTTTCGCATTCGGCGATAACATAACCTTCTGCAATTTCAATCTTCGCGCCCATTTCTTCGAGGGCTTTTAAATGCATATCAACCGGACGCGCTCCGATGGCACAACCGCCGGGCAGGGAAATTCTGGCTTTCCCATGTTTCGCCAAAAGCGGGCCAAGCACGATAATTGATGCACGCATACGCCGAACCAGCTCATAAGGTGCGCTTAATTCGCGGATTTCATCGCTATGCATGGTGAGTGTATTTCCGGTGATATCATCATCACCAGTGCCGAGTTTTACGCCCAAATGTGCGAGCAAACGCGCCATAGAGGTGATATCGGCAAGGTTGGGAACATTATGCAGCACCAGCTTTTCATCAGTCAGCAGGCTAGCACACATCAGCTTAAGTGCCGAATTCTTTGCTCCGCTAATTTTCACAACACCGTTTAGCGGTTTGCCGCCATTTATGATAAAACTATCCATTTGCCTATTTTTATATTCTTGTAAAACCCCTATTTGCCGAGGTGGATATATCTTCTAGCTCTTTATTGCCTTTATATTCAAGGTATTTTGTAAATAAATTATCACGAATCTTTCTGGTGATGCTGAGATTTAAACCGGGAAATGGATTAAACGGGTTGATACGGCTGGAAAACCATAAGGTCAGGCGTGAAAATCCGGCAGCGCCTTGCCCACGGCAATGAAAACCCATTGTGTCGGCGATTATTAGAGTATTTTTCTTCACCGTAAAATGCTTTGCGGGCGGCAAGCCAAGATATTCAATATCACGCTCCAGCGCGCGAAAAGCCCCGCCTTGTGTATATTCATTTCCGCGTATCGAGGATTTCGAGCTTTTTAATATGCTCATTTTATATTCCCATTTTATGCGTTTCCAACTTAGCTTATGCGAGCCGGGAACATAAATAAACGGTGCGTTTTCCTCCTCAACATCTGCCATAAAAATCCATGCTTTCATAGTTGGATGGAAGGTGTCTTTATGCAAAACTTTCTGCGGGTCGCCCTGTTTCTTCGTGGCTTTATGGAAAATACATTCAATAAAACTTCGCGGAAATTGATTGCTGGCAGAAGTATAGCGCAATAATCGGGAAAGATATTTGTTTTGAAATATATGCTTGTAAGCAGGTAATTCTTCAGCTTTTTTGTGGGTCATATAAAGACGGCGCGTCAAAGTTTCACCCTCGATAATATCCCGCGCTTGCCCCTGATAATTATTGATTTCGGATAGTAATTCCTCAAAAACCTCGTTTTCCAGAAAATTCTCCTTGAGGATATAGCCGTTTTTGGCGAATTCTTTACGGTCATTGGCGGGGACGAGAAAAAACATCAAGCTTCGTTTGAAGTGATACACACCATAAGCCAGCACCATTCTGAACACATGCAGCCCTAGAATAT